>JAAXHN010000103.1 GCA_012270885.1 Acidimicrobiia bacterium
GTTCCCCCTGCCGTACCCCATCCGCCTGCGCGCCAATTCCCCGGCCAGATCCTCGGCGCTGAAGGCCAACCCGGCCGGCATACCCTCCACTATGGTCACCAGCCCGGGCCCGTGGGACTCACCTGCGGTGAGAAAACGCAGCATATCCACAGAATGCTAACCCTGGATCATCATCTTCTGGTTTGCCTGTTTCAGGGGGTCACTGTGTATTAACGAAACCGTGCCTTCAGACGTATCCCATCGAGCGCCCACGTGCATTCCGTTTTGGATGCAACATCACTTGCAAACAAAGCAGTCCTGCTGTTCGGGACGTTGGAAGGCCAAAGACTGACAGGAGTGAGGCAAGGCCGAAAGCCCATGTTGGGGACAGACGGGCTGTCACCAACACCTTCATGAGATCAGCGTCGGAAGTCACTTTCGAGAAGATCTGATGGCTATGGCCCGCCGAAATAACCCAAGTCAGGTTCGTCATATGTGCCTATGACCAGGCCCCGGTCCAAGAACCGGTTGAACTCCTCACAAGAGGTTTCAGGCAGGAGCGCACAGTTGTGACACGCCGCTGAGTTGCATGAGTCGGGCCCCTGGCCACTCTCTCCAAGTTCCATACAAACTGGATCAGAAGAGCACCAACGAGCCCTCTCCATAGCAACCGCGATTACTCTCTCGAGGAAACGAGGCTTGCCCATCCGAACCAGGCCACCCATTGTTCCATCAGAGTCGCCCGCTGCTGTGTAGATCAGCAGGGCGGCCATGGAGTGCTTACCCCCGGCCACATAAAGGCGCTCCCGTAGACCGGCAGAGCTGTATCCGCACTCGTAGGTAAGGCGATTGATCAAGAGGTGGGATAGAGTGTGAACCAGGACGAAACGAGGTGAAAGAGAGCGGTCCCGCAAACCTCTTTCCATCCGCACTCTCTGGTACCGATCCGAAACTGCTTTGGCGCGGTTTGCAACGTCTGGACGGTTTTCCCACTCAGCCAACTTCCGGGCATCCACTTCCAGTAGGAATCCTTCGCCCCGCACAACATGAGCGGGAAGCCAACTATGCTCCCGGCGAAGTGGCTTCTTCCACAAGAGTGCCTTTCTACCACTGAGAGTCCCCTGATCAGGGAAAATACGGTTGAATCCCCAGAACACCCGTGTTTCACGGAGTTGGTCCACTAAGACCACTCTGGTAAACCGGTCTCGAACCTGCGGTCCAAATGATCCGATGGTGGGAACTGTTGTTTTGAGTTCTTTTGTGCTCATCCTCGTTCGTAGGATCTGGAACTCTTGCCATCTGAACTCGTTCTCGTCGCCAGTTGGCCACCTATTCTCCTGAAGCGGCAAACCCGCCGACGACTCCACAAGCTTCAGCGCCCTAGCAATCTCCTCATCACGAAACGGCTGTAGTAGAAGGCCTTGCTGGAGACGCCGCAGAGTGGGGGGAGACGGGTCCACCCCTACACCGCGAAGGGTGGTCAGTACTGTAGATAGAGGTGGATTCTCCAGCAACTCCAGGAGTGCCTCCGAAACGTCCCCTCGGGGGTCCCGCGGGATATAGATTGCCGATGTAGTCAAGGCGAAGTAAAGGTTGGACGCCTCTCGGAAACTGCCCCGCAGCAACTCGCCGCACCCCTCGCCTTCGTTGGTACCATGCCACGGCATCGTTCCTCTACAACGGAACTCAGGTCCCGAGTCATCATCCTCGCTCCGGTGGTCAGCTTGAGCGAGAAATCTGCTTAGAAACGTCGACTCAACCCCCTGGTGAGTGGTTGCCTCCGTGATCCGCCGCAAGTTACGACTCCGCCCGCATTGACACCTCACCAGATGGGCACTTGGTGACGCGCTACCCGTCGATATTAACCGGAGCTTCCCTGGGCAGGACGATTCCAATGAACGATGAGTCCATTCTTGGAACGGGAAGTCTCCTATGTGGCCCTGTGGACAGATGATCACATAGCGCACCTGATTCAGGACCCGCCCTCGTCTACCGTTCCGTCTGCATTGTCCACACCGGGGATAAACCCCAGACATTGACAACGGCAATTCCTCCAACCGGCGGCACCCTGGACAGACATGCCAAGTTGGAAAGCGAAGCGCTGGAATCGTAACGTTTAAGTTGTTCTCTCCAGATCTTCCACGCGGTGGCCGATAATCCGGCGCCAGTCGAAAGTGGCTAACCCCGAGGTCTCCTTGTAGGCGCCATTCCTCCACGCGGAAGTCATCAGGATCAATGAACTTCCCGGCACCGCTTGGATCTCGAAACCAATAATCGAGGCCCGCGGTAATGACAGAGACGCCCTTGGGCAAGACCGAGATAGCTCCCACTCCAAAGTAAGAGATCAACTGGGCTCGTCTAACGGGTCCCCAAGCCACTTTCCCTCAATCCTCCTGCGTGTAGGCGTCGGTGACCTTCAACCGGCACTCAGCATCCACATGACGCAACGACGTTGGGGTCTGCCAAGTTCTCCACTTATCCTCAGGGCTGGGGTTCTCTCCCGACCGGCGGAGCAGAGGTTTTTCGCTCTCGACCCGCCGCGGAAACGAATACCAATGGGTTCGTTCCCACATCTCCCATTCCCTCAGCCGCTGATCCAACAGACTCTTGACTCTGTCCGTTTCCACCGGATCAGCTAGCCCTACCCGTTTCAGGAGCACCTCGCCGGCTTCCTTGATTAATGCATGGGGGACAGGCCAGGGTTGGATGTCGTCAGGACCTACTTGGCGGACAAATCCGCACAGAACTCCGTGAAGGGCTCTAGAGAGAACGGGCGGTGCGAAAGGAGTTACGCTTGTCGGTTCTACTTGGGCATATAAGCGCTCGTGATAGGAACGAAACCTCTCAAAATGAGAGCGGTCCCGAGGCCGGGAGGGATGGAAGATAGTGACGACCAAACCCGGCCTCTCTCGCCAACGTCGCCCGACGCGGCCTGTTACTTGGATGTATTGAGAGGTGCTTTTCGGTTGGCCCATCACCGCTAAGAGGGAAAGCCGTTCAATGTCGATTCCGACTTCGATGATGTTGGATGCAAGGCAGAGGTCAACTGCGCCTGAACCAGAAGGGCGTGACAATTCCTCAATGGCCTTCGGTACTTGGTCTTGGGGAATGCGCCCAGTGAGTTCCTTAAGAAACCGAATTCTCCGCTTCTGATCGGTGTCATGTCCGTATCGTCTTCTGAGCGTCTCCAAGTAGTCGGGAATGTTGGAGTGGGCCAACGAGAATGTAGAACCTAATTCCCGGAGGCTGTTGAAGAATGCAACCAAGGTCCACCACGGATCCCGTAGCTCTTCGGGGAGATCGGCGGCTGCCTGCAAGAGAGCTGCCAAAGACCGGACCTGGGCAATCTGCGCCGAACCGAGGCCCCTACCATAGACGCCGAGATAGATGCGGCCCGGCCGCAATGTCCCGTCCTGGTATCGGTCGTACCTGCCGAAGAACGAGTCTTCAGCATCCAAGCCTGGTGGAGGGAATAGCGCCACACGGTTCCGGCCATATAGGGATAGGACCTGGTCTTCGTAGCGGCGAATGGTGGCCGTCGAGCTAATGATCTTAGGACGGATGCCTGCCTGCGGGCCTCGTTCGGTGCACAATGCTTCGATGAGCGACTCAAAGAGACCCACCATCGAACCCAAGGGCCCTGAAATGAGGTGGAGTTCATCCTGGATGATCAAGCTTGGCGGTGACCAAGAACGGTTTCCATCCTGGTCGATTCCGAAGATGGCTCGCGCCATTGGTTGCCAGGTCAATTGAGCGAATTTGTCTACTGTCCCAATGACCATAGAAGGCGGATCGGAATAGATGTCCTGATCGATCACGCATATGGGCAAGGTGGATTCATAGAAGTCACAGGTGTTATCAGGGCATCGAAACACCACAGAATTGCCCTCTTGTTCATAGCCAGCAACCCTTTGGTTCCTCACATTTCGCTTGCGGCGACTGTAAACCGGCCCCATCTGCGCTGAGCACCACGGGCAGCGGAGGAGCAGGAAAGGATTGTCTGCCCGATTGTTGCTTCGCAATGCTTTAAGGCTTTTGATGGCCTGATCCCTCGAGTTAGGTGTTGCTGCCCTCCCCAGCCAGATTCCAATTGTGAAGCGCGTCTCTCCCAGCAGGTCGGGGCGATCCTGGCGCAGGTATTCCATGGCGCAGATCAACGCGCTAGCCCTAAGGAACTGCTGGGTAGTCAGCAGTCGGAGGGTATAACGCATGATGACATCGGTGCCGATGTCTTGCGGGCAACGTAGGCGGCGTAGGAACATGGAGAAAGCACTCAAGCCTAAGTAGGCCTCGGTCTTGCCTCCACCCGTCGGGAACCAGATCAGTTCTACTTGTGTCCGATCCCTATGGTCAGGATAGACCACCGAGGGTATAGCCGCTAGGACAAAGGCGATCTGGAAGGGCCGCCACCTTCCCCGCTCTGGCTCGTCCTCCCATGCCAGCTGAGAAAACGGCTCATCGAAAACGAATCGTGACCCCGCTGGATCCAGACCGATAGGCCGATGGGTGGTACGTGTGCGGAGTTGCTGAAGTAGCACAGCGTGGTTGGCTAGTCGGAAAGCCTCGGCAACCTGTTCGTCCTCTTCTAAGAGTCGCAAGCCTTCTTCCATGCGGTCTGCCGCACGCTTGCACTCCTCTATGTGCCGACGGGCCGTCATAAGATGCCCTTGAGAGAGCTTCTCAGCCTCCTTGCTCCTTTCCTTGATCCACCACCGATAACGCTGAATAAGTTCCCGACACTCCTCCAAAGGTTCAGCGACTCTGTCTTGGTCGGCGAGCCTGGCCATCGATATATTGATCCGCTTCCCCCCCTCTTCGATGTCAGGGGTGATACTTGGTGTCTCATATGAAGGCAAGGCTTCGGTTCCGACCCATCTGACTCCGTCCCCACTGCGCCCACCTTCCCAATCGGCAGCGCATCCATGACCGATTGCGAAGGTTCGACTCTTTCGGTACAGCAAGTCGAAGGACTCTTCCTCGGAGTCCCTATAGTGCAATGACGCCTCTTGGGCCGGATATGGCAGCACGGCACCTGATCCATCCGAGCAGCAGACATCCACCTTCATCTGAACCTGGAACAGGCTGCTACGGTTGGCGGCATCGGACATCAGATCAGCCTGCCTATGCAGTCGGGAGAGCGTGGTCCGATTCACAATCGACACGGTCACCAACAAGGACCCGTCCTTCCAGGGTCGGCAATGCGCCGTCACACGGATGTCGAGTCCTTCGGCGTCTATTGACCTAACCTCCGGTTCGAGCTTGTGCACTCCACGGCGGAGCAATCCAACATCGAACTCGCAATCAAAACTGACCGGTGACCTTACCCACCAGGTTTTCTTATCGGGCCCGATCTCTACGAGGAATGGCCGATAGCGTCCACCCTCTATCCGTGCAACCATCCTTTCTACCGTCTCAGGTCTCACCAAGAATGTCAAGCCCATGCAACTGGGTCGGAAGTCATTAGCCCGAGAGAGCGGGAAGTCGTCATCATCAGCCTCGGTTCCGGTAGCGGCGGCTGGCGAGACCTTAGGAAAGGTACTTTCCTCCGGATCCAACTGATCCTCGTCGGGTAGTTCCTCCTCGTCCTCAGGGTCCACTTCGTCCACAGGCATCTCTATCGGGTAGAGAACCCCGATCCCATAGCGGCCCAGTGGCCGCTGGTACTTAAGTATTTCTTCACCGGTCGCTGAATCGTGCCAGGGACTGGACGACTCCTTCCACTCGGCGAATTTGACAGGCCTGGAGAGATCTAAGGGCATGCCAGCCGGGCTAGGACCTACCAACTCCCTCCGCACGGCACGGATTACTTGTTGACGGCCCCAGACGTGATCTACTGCCATCCCTGCACCTCACAAAAGCCACATATCCCCTGAGCTGACGGGAAACGTCGCTCGGAGGACTCTGGTAGGCACGGGCTCTCTCTTTGGGGCTTTACTCTCGACTAGGAAGGCTGTCAATACACCCGCCCCCTCTAGCGGTAGTTCAATGTCCAGGTACCCTTCCCGGACGAGCCTTCTTAAATCAGCCTTGGGGATTTCGTCGAATAGCATTGCCCGAATCCGGTGACCAGCTGAACGATGGGCTCTATCAATCAAACCCATCTGGCCCCAGATGAAGTCTGCATCCTCCCCCATACCCACCAGTTCCATGAGTATGCGAAAATCCTCCCGGTTTTGGGTCTTGATGCTGTCAGTCATCCAGTACCGAACGTTTTGGTAGCGTGCTCCTCGTCGGCGGAGAACCTCCTCCGTACGGGGTACACCACCCAATTCCCATACTTTTTCCTGCAAAGCGGTCTTCCACCTTTCTTGGAGGGAGCGAAGCTCCCCAGCCGTATCACCTAGAAGCGAGTCAGCTACATCAGCTATGAAATCCTTCCCGCCTCGTTCGCGGCGCAAGACGATTGCGGTGTCCACAAAAACCTCCCTTACAGGGACTTGGCTGACCCCACTGTCGTTCTCCACGTCCAAGACGTACACCTTCCCCAGATCATCTAGATAAACACCATATCCTCCTCCCAGTAGGTATAACCGCGCTTCCACCTCGGCCCCAACGTCGCGGTGCGGTTCGATACCCGCCCCTTCCTTAGCTTGCCGACGGATACTCGACCAGTCAATCCTAGAAGACAAGACATCTTCCACCTTTTGGCTGCCTATCAGGGAGTCATCCCCAGTTGAGCCCACAGTTCGATTCAATGGGGGGAACAGCCGCGCTGAATCAATTCGTGACACATCGGTTCGTTGCAACCACTTATAGCGAACAGTACAAATCTCCTCAGCGCGGGGCGAATTGAAGAGATACTCCTTGTAACGTCTCATCTGGCCAACAGTTACAAGCCTTTCCAAAACGCCTAGGTGTCGCACCTCACCCTGAACGATCACCTTTACCGGACAACCTTCCTTCCGGAACCGTTCCTCGATTGCCTGCCGGTAGCGGGATCGCGTGACTACCAGTCGTGACCTGTGGAGATCACCACCTGCCAGAATGGACCTGCAACACTCTCCCAGACCGTCATTGCCCACCTCCGCCAGTTGGCGTAGGCCGATTGCCACTTCCAAAGCTAGAGCCAGGTCCCGTGGCTCCACCTGATGCTTCAAGCTTTTGGCGACTTGCTGAAGTTTCTCTCCCCGTCCGGCCACATCCAGCAGGGGATGATCCATTGGGAGAGGGGTATCCCTTAAGTCCCACACCACCCAGCTAGCTTGCCTATTGAATTCGTTCCAGATCTCGGATTCTCTATGCCTCTTGTACAGGGCCAAAGTAGCGCGATCTATCTTCCTGAGATCTTCCCAGTAGATATCTTCCACCGTGTGCGTAGCTCGTTCGGCTAATCGGTACAGACGGTCTGCATACTGGAGGCTCATCGTTTACGATCCCAGTAAAAAAGCGCTTCTATTCCTGAGGGAGGGGTCCCAACTGGAGGATTGGCATCATGAAGGCTGGATGCGAAGGCGCTCATAATTTCGTCTCTGGCCTGCCCAGACGTAGGACTGGTTCGGTCTATTATGGCCAACCACGGGTACTTCCTCACCTTCCCTTTCCAACGTAGTACCGTGAGGGATCCATCCATTACCACGCCTCCCGAAGGCTTCTCCGGCAGGCTGAGATAGAGGTCTGTCTGAGTAATGATCCGAGAGCGATATCCATCCTTGGGCCGAAACTCGTGGACACGCAAGATATCTTGGGCCCTACCAGATACCCCTTTGACTTCGAGATCCAACTCCAGTTCCTCAAACAGGGCGGCTCTGCTCCCGATGATGACACACTCCAATCGACTGAAGAACCCCTGGCTGATCGGATCAACTCCCATCGCTGCCTTTACAAATTCAGGCGACTCGCAAACCGGTCGATCCTTGGAAAACCCTTCTTCCTCTCTTACAGGCTCTATGTAGGGGAATTGCCGGATCTCACGTCCATATTCCCTTCCATTTCCCTCACCGAGGTGTATACATTCACCCCAATCGAAGAGAGGTTCCCTCGTAATCTTGCTAAACGTTCCATAGCTAGCTTTGAGATCTTTGTCACCCTTGCAGTACCGAACGGGATCGCCTGGGTTCAAACTGGACAGCACGCGAAGACGTTCTCTCCGGTCCAGAACTCCACTGCGGTATGACCCTGAGACAATTCCCATTGCGGCGAATAGCGCGGCATAGCTTCGGATAGGAACTGAGATCGCCGCACGGGCCACTTGTCCCGGTTGCCGAGCCGTGGCCAACCACCTCCCCACTTCAATCAACCAAAGGGACCAATCGGGTAACTGACTTCTGCTTCTTCCCTCTCTGTAAGCGAGCCTGGGGTGATACCTGAATCCCAATCCTCGTTCATCAAACTCCATACCCTGCCGTATCTTAAGGGGGAGGTGTGACAACTTGCGTTGTAGGAGAGGGTCATGGGCTATCCGACTGTATGGATAGGCATGAGCGACCACCAGGCGCCTGTTACAAGGAAGGGAGCGAATGGGAGTTGGGTGCCTCGATGGGCGCGGCGGGTGATCATCAGGCCCACAGCAGCCGCTCCCCCGATCAGAAATCCCGTGAGAATTCCTCTCAGGGCTACCTCCAAGCCCCAATAACCGCAGACCAGGCCCAGCACCGCCGACAGCTTGACGTCGCCCATTCCCAGCGCCCCCCGTCCCAAGACCGACAGTGTTCCCATGCCCAGAAGGCACAAACCCGCCCCGAGAGCGGCGCTCCCCAGTCGTCCCGGTGTCCCGTCGAGCAATGCCCCTGCCAGCAGCAGGACCGCGGTGACCGCCGCGCCCGGATACAGAATCCGGTTGGGGATCAACCGGTGCTCTAGGTCCGTCACTACCACCGCGGCGGTCACGGTAACCCACACCAGATGGGCCGCCAGCATGCCGGTCCAACCCACTCGCATCAACATCGCCGCCCATCCCATCCCCAGGATGACCGAGAGCAGCCACCGGTTGACAAGACGCCAGGACTTCGGCCTTTCCAGATTCCGCCTTGCCAACTGGCAAGTGATCCAGGTGTCCAGTGCCGGTCCCATCACAAGCCCCACTAGAAAAGACCCTCCCAACTGGATCATCCGGCGCCGGTCCCCCCCGTTCTGGCAACCCGTTCCATAAGACCGGCCGGAGCCCCGTACCCCGTCCACATCTCGAAGGATGCCTCCGCCTGGGCGGCCAACATCTCCAGCCCGTCGGACGCTGGCATTCGGCGCTCTCTCATCCACCTAACGGCTCCCGTCGCCTCCCCGCCGGACAGGTAGGCCATATCGAACAGGCCCACGGACTTCTCTAGGAGCCGCACCGGAAGTTCACCTCCCCGCATACCCAGGGGGGTGGCGTTCACCACGACCGATCCCGGCAGGCTCTCTCCCCACTCCAGTGGTAGGAACGGAACGTCGATCCGGTCGGCCAAAGCCGAGACCGCCTCTGCACGGCGCGCCGAGCACCACAGTTCCCGGTCCTCCAATGCCGCCATCGCGGCCGCGGCGGCGCCCCCTGCCCCCACCACCAGTACGGGGCGGTCGGTGGACAATCCCGCCCGGATCCAAACCCTTCGCACCGCTTCCACGTCGGTGCTGTGTCCCACCAGTCGCCCACGACCTTCCAACGTCCAGGTGTTGACCGAGCCTGCCCGGGCGGCGTCGGAACTCAACCTGTCCGCCAAGCGGGCTGCTGTTCCCTTGTGCGGCATGGTGATGTTGGCGCCGTGCAACTCTCCGGTCCGCATCTCCGAAGCCGCCCATGTCATCCCCCGTTCGTCCACCCGCCTCCGACTGTACACCCCCTCCAGGCCCAATGCGGCCAGCACGGCGTTGTGCATGGTCGGCGAGAGGGAGTGGGACACCGGGTCTCCCAGGACCGCCAGGCGATAGCCGCCGGGAGGCGGGATGGGCGACGCACGGTCGGTCATGGGAGCACCCCGTCTGCCCGGGCCTTCTCCACCGCGGCCAGATGCTCCTCGGCGGTCACCGAGAAGGTGTGCTGGCCATCGGTTGAACTGAGTACGAAGAAACGGTACTCGGTGTCTGCCGGAGAGGCGGCTGCCTGGAGCGACGAGAAGCTGGGAGCCGCGATGGGAGTGGGAGGAAGACCCTGAACCCGGTAGGTGTTGTAGGGGGAATC
Organism: Acidimicrobiia bacterium; assembly: GCA_012270885.1. GTDB lineage: Bacteria > Actinomycetota > Acidimicrobiia > Spongiisociales > ZC4RG35 > Bin76. Next base: position 10,073 of record JAAXHN010000103.1, read on the forward strand.
CGCATCGGGGTCGAATAGGGCGATGTCGCGGGTTCCGACCGCATAGAGGACGGTGCTGTCCATCTGCAGAACGGTGCCGTCGTCAAGGCGGTTGCGGAGGACGCTCGACACCACCGGGCGTTCCTCGGTGATCCGCACCTCCGCTTCGATGATGGAGGCGATGACTATGCCCTGATAGGGGGTGAGTCCTCCCGCTTCGAGACCGCTCCAGTCGACCAGGGAGAAGCGTTGCTCCATGGTGTCCGCCAGCCGCTGCAGTATCTCGACAGGGCCCGCTTCGTTGCGGAACTCGTAGGTGTCCGGAAACAGCAGACCCTCCCATGATCGCAGGGTGAGCGGACTGGTCTGGTCCAGCAGCGAAGAGGTGACCGATCCGTCCAGGAGAGCTTCGGTGAACTGCGCCCGCTCGGTACGGGAGGCGTCGGCCAGGATGTCGAGGATCTCATCGACCCGCTGGCCGGCGAAGACGGTAATCCGGTAGGTGGGGGCCACCGGACCCTCCAGGAGTTCCACTAGCAGTTCCTCCACGGAGATGCCCGTGAACAATTGGTAGGTGCCGGCCTGTATGGAGCCCGCCACCCCGGCATCCTGGACCGCCGAGAGCAATAGCCCCGAGTCGGAGATGACTCCCGCCGACACCATGATCTCGGCCACCCGGGTCGCCGAGGACCCGAAGGGAATCTCCACCTCCACCGAGATGCCCGGGGTCACGACGGCCGCGGGCGCGGCGGTCTCCACAGGTCCGAACCGCCCGCCCACGCTCTGGCCCAGCCGGGCACCCTGGTTGATGATGAACAGTCCGGCCACAACCACGAGGGCGGCCACTGCCAGCAGACGAAGGGGTCCCCAGAGATTCGGCTGGCGGGGTGGCTGGTCGAAGTCGGAGGCGGAGCTCAACTCCGACCACCCGGCTCGCCGGCCCCCGGGGAGCGGCCCATGAGGTACTCGGAGAGGATGATGGCCGCCGCAACCTTGTCGCGGCGACGACGGCGTTTCTTCGGGGGAGCGCCTCCTTTTCGCATTATTCGCTCGGCGGCCACCGTGGAGTAACGCTCGTCATGCATTTCCACCGTCAGTCCGGTGGCCGATCCCAGCTTCTCGGCCAACTCCCGCGCCGAGACTGCGGAAGGTCCCTCCCGGCCCGAGAGACTCACCGGCAGGCCGACCACGATCGTATCAACATCGTTCTCCCGCGCGATCTTCTCCACCTCGGCCACCACATCGCTCCGGGACCGGTCGATGACCGTGAAGGGCTGGGCGATTATCCCAGCGGGGTCGGACAGAGCCACCCCCACCCTCCGCTCACCCGGGTCCACAGCCAGAACCCGCCCCAGTTCACACCTCCGTAAGGGCTTGGGCCGCCGCGCTCCCGGCCTGCTCCAGAGCCTCCTCCAGGAGCTGGCCGCGAGGCCCTCCCCCCTGGGACAACTCGGGATCACGGGAACTCCCCCCGCCCATCAGCCGGGCTGCGGTACCCACCAGTTCTCCGGCGGAGACGCCCTCTCTCACCAGTAGAGGGCTCACCGCGCCCACCACCGCACCCTTGCCGTTGGCAACAGAGCCCACGATCACAACACCCGGAGAGATCCGGTCCCTCACCCCGATGGCCAACTGCCTTAACTGGTTGGTGTCCAGCCCCTCCTGGGCGGAGATGACCAGTTTGAAATTGTTGCACGTCCGGGCCGATCCTGCCAGTTCCTCGGCGAGTTCACCCCTCCGGGCGGAGTGGATCTCATTCAGTTCATCCTCCAACTCGCTCACCCGATCCAATAGCGCATCCACCCGCTCGGGAACCTGCGTCCAGGGGACGGTGAGCCGCTTTCCGGTCCGGTCCAGGGTGTCCCGGACCGCTATCAGGTGGTCGTAGGCCGCCTGGCCACACAGCGCCTCGATCCGGCGCAGGTTGGCGCCGATAGAAGACTCGCCGAGCACCACCACCGGGCCGGTCTGGCCGGTGGTGGGAACGTGGGTGCCGCCGCACAACTCCCGGGAGTAGTCGCCCACCTGGACCACCCGCACCTGCTCGCCGTACTTGTCACCGAAGAAGGCGAGAGCCCCCGAGGCGCGGGCCTCGTCGATGGGCATAACGGTGGTGTTCACGTGCCCGTTCACAATCACCTTACGGTTTGTCAGGTCGTCTATCTCGGCAAGCTCTCGGGGTTCCAGGCCCGAGTAGTGGGAGAAATCGAAGCGGAGTCGCCCGTCGTTAACCAGCGACCCCGCCTGGCGAACGTGGTCTCCTAGACCCTCCCGGAGAGCCCAGTGAAGGATGTGGGTGGCGGTGTGGCTCTTTCGGATACCCTCCCGGCGCAAGGCGTCGATGCCCGCTCGGACCGTCTGGCCGGTTCCCACCCATCCTCTCTTCACCCGGGCCCGGTGCCCCGACAGGCCTTGGAGGGGATGTCGGGTGTCGGAGATCTCCAACTCGCCGGTGTCCGAGACCATTATCCCAGTGTCCCCCACCTGGCCGCCGGCCTCGGCGTAGAAGGGTGTGCGGTCCAAGAACACCTCCACTGACTCCCCTTCCCGTGCCACCGGCACCTGCTCGCCCTCTGCAAGTATGGCCAACACCCGACCCCTCGCCTCCTCGTGGTCGTAACCGAGGAACTCGCACGTCCCGACCTCGTCCAGCAGTCCCCGGTACAGGTCGGCCGCGGCAGCCTCGTCTCCCCCTCTCCAGGCCTGCCGGGCTCGCCGGCGTTGTTGCTCCATCAGGCGGCTGAACTCGTCTTCGTCCACCCCGACCTGTCTCTCCTCGGAGATCTCCATGATCAACTCGAATGGGAACCCGTACGTGTCGTGGAGCCGGAAGGCAACCTCCCCGGAGAGGACCTGGCCCTCGTCCAGGCTCTCCATCTGCCCCTGCAGGAGCGAGTGGCCCGACTCCAGGGTGCGGAGGAACCGGTTCTCCTCCTGGGAAACCACTTTCAGAGTCAGGTCATAGTGATCGATGATCTCCGGATAGGCGTCGCCCAACGCCGTGAACGTGGCGGAGGCCAGCCTCGGCATCATCAGCCCCTCGTATCCCAGTTGCCATCCGTGCCGCACCGCTCGCCGGATCAGTCTCCGCAGGACATAGCCCCGTCCCTCGTTGGAGGGGACTACGCCGTCTGAGATCAGCAGGGTCATGGCCCGACCGTGGTCGGCCAGGATCCGCAGCGAGACGTCCGAGAGGGGGCTTTCTCCGTACGCCACTCCGCAGATCGAAGAGGCGACCTCCAGCACCGGGCGCATCACGTCCGTCTCGAAGGTGCTTCCGACTCCCTGGAGCACCATGGCGGTCCGTTCGAGGCCCATCCCGGTGTCCACACCCTTGCGGGGAAGGTCTCCGACCACATGGAAGGGTCGGTCCTGGATGTTCTGCATGAACACCAGGTTCCACAGTTCCACGTAGCGGTCCTCCCCGCCCCCGATGGGGCCTCCCCCCTCTCCGAACTCGGGACCGCGGTCGTAAAAGATCTCCGAGCAGGGCCCGCATGGCCCCGGCACTCCCATCTGCCAGAAATTGTCCCTACCTCCCCGCTGCACCCGCCCGGGGGGCGCCCCCACCTCCGAGACCCACAGTTCGGCGGCCTCGTCATCGGTCTCATAGACGGTGAACCACAGTCGCTCGGGATCGAGCCCGTAACCCTCGGTCACCAGTTCATAGGACCAGCGGATCGCCTCCCGCTTGAAGTAATCGCCGAAGCTGAAGTTGCCCATCATCTCGAAGAACGAGGTATGGCGGGCGGTGGTCCCGATTATCTCGATGTCGATGGTCCTCACGCACTTCTGCACGCTCACCGCCCGCCGGTAGGGCGGCGTCTCCTCTCCCAGGAAGTAGGGCTTGAAGGGAACCATCCCGGCGTTGGTCACCAATAGGGTGGGGTCGACCGGGATGAGAGATGCCGACGGGCGCACGGTGTGGCCGCGTTCGGCGAAGAAATCGAGAAAAGTCTGGCGTACCTGGGCGCTTTCCATTTCCGTGGACTCCGGGGATGCGTCGCGGGATTCAGGCTAGCAATGTTGAAGGTCGAGCCAATACCGGGTAGACATCCACCACGTTTCCCATGAGAATGGGGCCGGCGCGGACCGCCGCTCCCACCGGATAGGGTGTCCGGATAGACATGTTTCGCGACAACCGGGGGACCCCCTCGGAGACACCGGGAAATGTCCCACACTCCCCTTATGATCGTCTTTGATGGAGTCCGCTCCCACAACTTTGCTGAAGAAAACCGAAGTTCCCGTTACCGCCGATCGCGCCGCCGACGCCCAACGGACAGAGCCATCCCCTCCCGATCGGGACGCCCCGGCCCCGGTGGAGGAGCACGGGCCGCTCGTCAATCTCTCTCCCAGCCGAGCCTCCGATTTCAAGACCTGTCCCCAGTTATTCAAATTCCGCCATGTCGACAAGCTCCCATCGATCCCCACTCCCGCGCAAGCCAGAGGGACCGCCGTCCACCTTGCCCTGGAACGGCTGTTCCTGTTTCCTGCCGCCGAGCGCCATCCCGAACGCCTCCTGGAACTGTTCGACGTCGCCTGGGAGGAAACGCTCGAAGGGGACGAATACCGGAGCCTGTTCACCGACGACCCCGAGAGCCGGGAGGAATTCCACCGGAGCAGCCGGGAGGTGGCGGAAAGATATTTCCAGATCGAGGATCCCCGGGTCCTGGAGCCGTTGGAGAGGGAACTGCACATTTCCCTGGTCATCGATGAGGGGAGTTCCCGGCAGGACGACGACAGGCAGCTCGAGATTCGCGGGGTGATCGATCGCCTGGATCCTGCTCCCGGAGGCGGGTTCGTGATCACCGACTACAAGACCGGGAAGGCTCCACCGTTGCGTTTTGCCGACTCCAGCTTCTTCGCCCTGAAAGTGTACGCCCTGATGATTCAGGAGAACCACCAAAGGACCCCGGATCTGGTCCGATTGCTGTACCTGGGTAATACGGAAGCCCACAGCCTTCCGGTCTCGCGTACGCAGCTGCGGGGAGTGAAGAAGCAACTCCAAGCCCTGTGGTGGGCGATCGACCGGGCGATCGGTACCGGCACCTTCCCGACCAGAAAGACCCGGCTGTGCGACTGGTGCTCCTACCAAACCATCTGTCCCGCCTGGGCCGACGAACCATCCCATCCCGATCCCACCACCTAGAAGTGTCACACCCCCCTTATAGGCTTTTCATGTATGGAAAAGCAAGTGACGCAAAGCACCGGCGACGCCCATTCGAACGACTGCCGGGAGATCGTTGAGTGGCTGGCCCAGGGTGGGATCACCGTCGAGTCGGTTGAGAAGGGACCGGCCGATGCCTGCCCCGTCTGCCGGCCCGTCGATCTCCATGTCGCCGCCTGATCCTCCGAGACAAGTTCTTCACGGCCGCAGGATCTCGCCGGGTGACTGGCCCGGCCTGATCGCCCGGACCGAGGGGACCCAGATGATCATCGGCGGGCCCGGTACCGGCAAGACCGAGCTCCTGGCCCGCAGGGCCACCTATCTGTTTAACTCGGGCATCGCCCTTTCAGACGGGGTGCTGGCTCTCACCTTCTCCCGGGAGACGGCCTCGGACCTTCGGGGCCGGATAACCTCCGGCGCCCGGCGTTCTTTCGGAGACCTATCCGTGGGCACCTTCCACGGCTTCGCCCGGGCTCTGGTGGAGGAGCACTGCCCAATGCTCGTGGGCAGTGCCCGACCGCCGATGGTGCTCACCACTCCTGAACAGATCCAGTTCGTCCGAGAGACGCTGGACGAGGAGTCACCCGAGGACTGGCCGCTTCTCTACCGGCGCATGCTGAAGACCCGCACCCTGGCCGAGGAGTTGGCCGACTTCATGCTCAGGTGCGGGGAGCGGCGGGTCACTCCGGAGGAACTGGCTGCCCAGGCAGAGAGGAGACCGGCGTGGGCAGCCTTGCCCGGTTTCTACCAGCGGTACCTGGAGCGCCTGCGAAAGGAGGGAAAGATCGACTACACCGGCCTTCTCCTTCTGACCAACCGGGCACTGGGAGTCACCGACATCGGGATGCGCACTGCCGCCCGGTTCCCCTATGTGTTGGCCGACGAACTGCAGGAAGCCACCTTGGTGCAAACGGAGATACTGAAAAGGCTGGTTGCAAACGGATGCCACCTGACCGCGGTCGCCGACCCTGAACAGACCTCGTTCTTCTTCCGGGGCGCCGAGCGGGCATCGGTACAGGCCTTCCCCTCCGATTTCGCCGGGCTCGGGAACACAACGCCGGAGGTCTTCAGACTCGATACCAGCTTCCGGGTTCCCGCAGAGGTGCTGGCTCCTGCCGGAGAGCTGTTCGCCGCCGATCCACATCTGCCCACCCCGGCCTCGCATTCGGGAAAGGTGGACCTCTACCTCTTCGACCAGGAGACCACCGAGCACGACTGGATCGCCACAGAGATCAAGCGCCTCCGGCTTGTCGAGCAGGTCCCCTACTCGGAGATAGCGGTCCTCACCCGGACCTCCCACCTTTTGGCGGGACTCTCACGGGCACTGGACCGCGAGCACGTACCCCACACCCGACCCGGCGCCCGGCTGATCGACCACCCGGCGGTGCGCATGGTGCTCGACCTGGCCTGGGTGGCGAAGGTGGACGTTCCCGATCCGGGGAGCCATCCCGAGTGGCTCACGGTCTCGGTGGACCGGACCGTGGAAAGCGTGCTGCTGGGCCCGCTGTTCTCCCTTACCCAGGGCAGGGTGGCGGAATTGAGCGCCATCCGCCGCCGGGACGGTCAACGGTGGGCAGAGGCCCTGGCGGGGAACCTTCCCCGGGCTGGGGCGCTCGCCCGCCTGCTCGGCGACTCCTCCTGGGCGGAGAGCGCTTCAGCCACGGAGGGATTCTGGAAACTGTGGAACACCGTCCCCCAGTTCAGGCAGATAGTGAACTCGGACAGGCTTTCCGACTATCGCTCCGCCCTGGCCTCCTTCGCCCAAACCCTGGGGCGGCTGGCCAAGCGCTCTCCCGGGACCTCGCTCCTCGACTACCGGACCCTGACCCTCGAAGGCGACCTGGAAGCGTCGCCCCTTGTTCCACCGCACAGCCCGTCAGAAGGCCGGGTGACGATCAGCACCATCCATCAGGCCAAGGGCCGCCAGTTCGAGTTAGTGTTCATCGCCGGCGCAACCGAGGGGGTGTTTCCCGACACCCGACCCTATCACTCCCTCCTGGAAGGTCAATTCCTATCCCGGCCGGACCTCGATCACTTCGGGCTCGTGCAACTCCAGCTGTCCGAAGAGAGGAGCCTTGCCTACACCGCCATGACCCGCGCCTCCAGCCGGGTCGTGTGGACGTCGACCTCCCCCGATCTCAACGAGGCGCGACGTACGGTCAGCAGGTTCGTGCTCTCCCTCGCCGACCGGGCTGGCCACCGGTTGGGGGGACCTGCCGGCCGACCCGCCTCCTCCCCCGTGGGGAGACTCGAGACAGAAAGCTATCTGCGACGCACCCAGCGGGACATCTCCGAGACTCTCCCCCGCCGGCTTGCAGCAGCCACGCTGCTGGCCCGCCCTCCCCGACCGGGCCTCTGGGATCCCCGGGGATTCGCGGGAGTGCGCCCCCCGGGGCCGGACACCGGTCTCATCAGCCCGCGCCACGTCATGTCAGCCTCCCAGGCCGAGGCTTACCGGAAGTGTCCCCGCCGTTACGCCCTGGAGTCCCGCCTGCGCCTGGATCCCTCCGACGACAACCCGTATCTCCGCTTCGGCAGCCTGATGCACTCCGTCTTGGAGAGAAGCGTCCGACGGTCCTCGGAGCAGGGAGAGCCCGGCATGGACCTCTCCGACGCCCTGCAGGAACTGAGTGTCCGGTTGGCCGAGATGGACTTCGGCACCCCGGTGCTCAACTACGCCTGGCTGGAGCGGGGGACCAGGCTCCTGGAGCAACTGGCAGAGCGCTGGACCGCGGACGGCGACCGGTCCATCGGGTTCGAAGAGAGAATCCGGGTCGATCTGGACGGGACGGAGTGGCGGGGGCGGATCGACCGGGTGGACCGCATGAGGGACGGGACGCTCCGAATCGTGGACTACAAGACCTCCAAGAACCCGATTGCGGTCAAGGACGCGGCCGTCTCTTTGCAGTTGGGGTTCTACCTGTGGGCGCTGTCGAGGCGGGAACCGGCCGCCGACCGGGTGTCGGCGGCCGAGTTGTGGTTTCCCCTCTGCGACAGGGAGACTTCATGGACTCGATCCTTCGACCCGGCCAACCTCGAAGAAGTTTTGGGGGAACTGAGGGAGATAGCCGAAGCGATACTGGCCGAGAGGGCGGACCCCCTGCCCTGGCCGCCGCGACCCTCCCGGGAGTGCGGGAGGTGCCGGGTTCGTCCGCTGTGTCCGGCCTGGCCAGAGGGACAGGGAGCCTTCGCCTCGTGAGCCGCTCTCTCCCCATCCGGCTCTCCCCCGAGCAACAGGCCGTGGTCGACTACCCCCTTCTGCCGCTCCGGGTGTCCGCAGGGGCCGGGACCGGCAAGACCACCACGGTCTCCTACCGTATGGCAAGACTGGTGACCGATGAGGGAGTGCCACCCGAACAGCTACTGGGACTGACCTTCACCAACAAGGCGGCCGAGGAGCTCTCCCACAAGATCCAACAGGTGCTCTCCGGCCGCGCCGATCCCCTCCGAGAGACACAGGTCAACACCTATCACGGCTTCTGCGCCCAGATTGTGACCGAGTTCGGGGCAGTGCTGGGGATGGAGAGGAATCTGTCCATTATCGGGCCGGCGCAGACTCGCCAACTGATTAAGCGGGTGATCAGGGAGAATGCCCTCTCGGCGCTGGACAACACCGACATGTTCTATCTTCCGGGCGCCATCATCCGCTTCTCCTCCTCTCTGGCCGATCACCTGCTTGATCCCGACCGGGTAGACGAACAGATGCTGGCGGCTGAGATCCCCCTGCTCGACGGCGACCAGTTCCGTCGCAAGGGCGACCTTGGGGACTACGAACGACTGGTGACGTCCTTCGCCAAACGGCGGGGAATGGTGGAGGCGGCCCACGGGTACCAGGACTACAAACGGAGTCTCGGGGTGGTGGACTACGGAGATCTGATCGTCCTGGCCCACCGGATCCTCGAGACCGAGCCCCAGACGGCCCGGCGGATCAGAGACCGCTATCGGGCGGCGGTAGCCGACGAATACCAGGACACCAACGCCGCTCAACGGGTAATCCTCCAGTTTCTCTTCGGTAACGGGTTTCCCCTGACGGTCGTAGGCGACTCCGACCAGACCCTGTATGAGTGGCGTGGAGCGTCACTTGGGAACTTCCGAAGTTTCCCCACCCACTTTCCCAAGGAGGACGGAACACCTGCCCGGACTCTCCATCTCACCTTGAACCGGCGCTCGGGGGCCGAGATCATTCGCTTCGCCAACCGGATAAAGGACGAGATCGGCTCCGACACTCCCAGCCTCCAGCCTCTTCCGGAGGCGCCGCCCTCGGGTGTGACCGCCGAGTGGCATCCCACCTTCATCGACGAGGCGGCATGGATAGCCGAGCAGTTGATCGAGCGCCACGGGGAGGGGAGGAGTTGGCGGGAGATGGCGGTGCTGTTCCGGAAGACCAAGGACATCCCGGGGGTGTACCGACAACTCGTGTCCCACGACATCCCCGCCGAAGTCGCGAACCTGGGGGGCCTGCTGGCCGTCCCCGAAGTGGTCGAGATCCACTCCTGGCTGAAGGTGATCGGCCGGTTCGACGACCGGGTGGCGGCTGCACGGCTCTTGAGTGGAAGCCGGTTCCGTCTCGGCCTGGGCGACATCCGAATCCTTGCCGGTTCTGTCCACCGCGGAACCGAGGGGGAGCCCGGCGCCCTGCTGGACGGCTTGGAGGACGACAGGTTCTGGGGTGAACTCACCGACTCTCAAGTCGAAGCATTCGGACGCTTTCACGCCGAGTACCGGGAACTGCTCGGGATCTGTCAGGGCAGATCGGCCGGAGAAGCCTGCCGGATGATCCTGGAGAAGACGGGGGTCTGGGCGGATGCGGAGTCGATGTCCCACAACACCCGCCTGTCTGCGCGCCTCAACCTCTACCGCTTCCTGGAGTTGGCGGAAGACTGGTCGCCACTCGAGGGCCAGTCCACCATCGGCGGTTTCCTCGACTATCTCGACGCCCTCTTGGAAGAGCCTGCCGAAGAGGTGGACGCCGCCCGTCTCTCCGGTGAGGACGCGGTGGCGCTGCTCACCGTTCACAAGGGGAAGGGCCTCGAGTGGCCGGTAGTGTTCGTGCCGGCCATTTACAATCGAAACTTCCCATCACAGGCAGTGGGCGGATACGACAATCCCTACCGGAAAGCCGAGACCGTTCCCTGGGCGTGGAGGCTCGATCCGCCGCTCCATGAGCCGATCACTCCGGAAATGGAGGCTCCCCGGCTCACCAGCCTCCTCCGAAGGACCACCGAGGAGGTCAGGGCCCAACACCGGTCGCAGGAATGGCGCATCGCCTACGTGGCCGCCACCCGCGCCAAGGAAGAATTGGTCCTCTCGGGAGCACACTGGTACGGATATCCCGAGCCCACCGTGCGGCCTCAACTTCCCCACCAGAGTGAGTTCTTCGAACTCGCCTGGCACGCCGCCACGGGACGCGCCGCCGACCGGGATTTGAAGGAAGAACTGGACCGGACCTATCCGCCCCCGGCCCGCCCCGAGAGCTTCGCCACCCCCATCCAGGCCCTGCACTTCCCCGATCCCCTCTTCGGTGACCGAGGGTGGCCGGAGGGAATACGCCTCGCTCTCGAAGACCCCGAGTGGGCTGCCGACGTCGCCCGTCGCAACCAGGTTGAAGAGGAATACCAGGATGCCTTGGAGGAGTTCTCAGGCCTCCTGTTCCGGCTACCCGATCCGACGCCCGAGGGCCGCCCACAGGAGATCTCCACCTCGGCCACCGGCATGGTCACTTACGCGCAGTGCCCGAAGAAGTATTTCTGGACAGCCGTGGATCCCCTCCCCCGCAGCTACGGGTACGCAACCCGCCGGGGAACCCGTATCCATCGACAGATAGAACTCCATCATCAGGGTAAGGTCCCCTTGCTGGAACCCGACGATGAGTTCCGGGAAGTCACCGGTGACGACCGGCCCGTAGATTCGCCGGACGGCGCCCACCCTTTCGACGTCTTCTTGAAGTCCCGCTTTTCGAAGATGAAGATCCAGTGGCTGGAGAAGGGGTTCACTCTACGGTTGGGAGAGGGTTTTCTGGTGAGAGGCCGGATCGACGCCGTCTACCGGAGGGAGTCAGGCGCCTGGGAGATCGTGGACTTCAAGTCGGGCCGTCCACCTGGCGACGATCCCCACGCGGCCCGCTTGGCCCAGATGCAGGTATACGCACTGGCGGTGCGAGAGATCCCCGAACTGGGCCCGGCCCCCGCCGACCTGTCGGTGACCATCGCCTATCTGGGAGGTGGCGGACTGGCGGAGAGCCCGAGCGCGGAGCAGGCGGACGGCCAGTGGCTGGCCGCCGCACGAATGCGCCTGGAGGGCATGGCCCGCTCAATCTGTGACGAACATTGGGATCCCACTCCATCGGCGGCTTGCCGAGGGTGCGATTTCTTCCACGTCTGCCCGGAGGGGAAGGCCTACATCGCATCTATCGGCAGGAAACCTTGATCGGGACCGGGAAACTCAGATCATCCTGCAGCCGTGAGGTCCCGGGCGTCGGTGGTGACTGTTGGGGCCGAACTCATGGGTGGTAAAGCGCCCAGAGCACCAGCAGAGGAGGCAGCACCGCGGAAGGCGGCGATCAGGGCCAGCAGGACCGTGACCGCGGTCAGCATGCCGAGTTGCCTCATCGGATTGAGCGGGGCGAATAGAAGGACCAAGAGTCCGACCGCCGTGGTGAGAGCGCCGGCAAGGAGCACCCCGCCGGTGGTGGTCATACCCCGTTGCATAGCGTCGCGGATGCAGCGCGATTCCTGTTCCTCCTCCAGGAACCGATGAGTGAGATGAATGGTGTAATCGACCCCGCCGCGAGCCGAAGCGGTCAGACGACTCGGCCGCCGCTCGTCTCCACCAGGATGGTGACCGGGCCGTCGTTGGTGAGGGTGACCTCCATCATGGCGCCGAACCTTCCGGTGGCCACGAGTACCCCCCGCCCCCGCAGTTCGGCGGCCACCTCATTCACCAATCGCCGCGCCGGTTCGGGCCGCGCCGCCTTCACGAAAGAGGGGCGACGGCCCTTCCGGACGTCACCGTGCAGAGTGAACTGGCTGACCACCAGAGCCGCTCCCCCGGTGTCTGCCACCGAAAGGTTCATCTTCCCTTCAGAGTCCGGGAAGATCCGCAGGCCTGCGATCTTCCGGGCCAGTGCACGCGCGTCATCGACGGTGTCGTCATGGGCGGCGCCCACCAGGGCAAGGAGGCCGCCGTCGATCTCGCCCACCGTCTCCCCATCCACCACCACCCTGGCCGAAGAGACTCTTTGCACCACTGCCCGCATCTTCGCCATGATGGTAGGGAAGCCTCGCCTGTGATGAACCGACGCGGCTCCTCTCCCCCCGCCGCCCGGCCATGAGCACCCCCAAAGACCTGGTGGACACACCGAGCAAGAGGATCTGCCCGGCCTCGTTCATGAATCTGGGGAGTTCGAAGCCTCAGGCCAACGAGAACGTTCCCGCCCTTAGGCGGTGGCAAGCGATTTGGAAGGCACTGGAGACACAGCTGGTGGACAGTCCCCGATCTGACCCGCACGAGACGCAATTCGATCCTGTGCAGGCGGCCATCGTGACCACACATATCCAAAGGGCTAAGCGACACCTCCCCCCACCGGATCTAGGCGAAATCGACCTCGACTGGCCGCAACTGGTCTTTCCGATCGATGTCGAGGAATTGAAGGTCTTCTTCCAGTTCACCCAACAGAGGGTCGACGGCCGATTAGAGATGTACAAACTCAAGACCGTGCAAATCGATGAAGGAACCGAGTTCGCCACTTCCGAAGAAGAGATCGCCGTCGCGGTCGCCGATCCCCGCTATCCCGATTCCATGGAAGCCTACGAGATAAGGGCAACCGACGGAGAGATGATCCGCCTGGAGATGTCACTCCGTGAAGCCCAAGGGATCCTGGCCGAGCTCGAGAACGATTACCGACAGATGGCGAACTCCGATCCATACGAGATTGTGCCTGGGTCTCACTGCTCGATGTGCAAGGTGGCCGACCGGTGCGATACCTTCCCCCGCCTCGACCGGCGGACAGAAGACATCGTCCCCTTCAAGAAGCGGCTGCCCTCTGCCTTTCAGTTGCTGATCTCCAAGTCGCGTTTGTGGGAACTCGACTATTGCGAAAGGAGAGCAGCCTGGAGGTCCCTGTACTCGATTCCCGCCGATCTCGACCATCTATCCCAGGGAGCCTCCCCCAGCATGGCGGTGGGTAACAGATTCCACCGGCGGATGGCCAAAGCGCTGCTGTCGGACGACCCTGGATCGTTCTTCGCAGGAGACCCCGAGATGGAGGGTCTCTACCTTCGGCATCTGGGCCTCCCCTGCACCGCCGACCTCGACATTCGACAAACCGAATTCCCAGTGGGGTTCTCGGTCCGTTTCGGCACCGGGCAGCACAGTGTCTCTGTGGTCTTGTACGGCCTGGCCGACGCGGTGGGACGGGAATCCGACAACACCCCTGTGATCATCGACCACAAGACCGGTAGCAAGGGAGGAACCAGCCCCCATGAAACGGAGATCTATGCGCTGGGAGCACTTCTCCGGATTCCCAGCGCCCCGCAGGTTGCCACCCACGTCCACCAACTCGCCGCCGGGAGGGACCCGGTTTGCGAACGACTGGTCTGGAAACGAGACCAGGTCGGGGAACTGGCGTCTCGGTTGGGGAGCCTGGCCGAGACCGCGGCCCGGTGGGACCCCCTCGACGCCACCTCACCTCCCTTCCGGGTGGGCGAGTGGTGCGGCACTTGCCCTTTCGAGCAGAGGTGCCTCTCCTTCCGCTGAACCCAACCAGCAGGGCCGGGCGGGGGCGCATGTCTGACCCGGCAGGACAGAAAACGGGAAGACCGCGAAAAAACCCGCCTCTCGCGGGTTGACCTCACCCCGGCTGCCGGTCCATGCTGACCATTGCTGCACATTGCGCCAACCGGTCCGGGTCAGAGCTCCCCCGGGCCGCAGAAATCCCGTTGGTTGTCGTTAGGACCATTCTCAGACGGAGGTGGTATTCACCTTGGAATCTCGCGAAATTCCGAACTTGGTGGTGGTGGCGGGGGATGGGCCCAGAGAGGAGTTTTCGCGGGATAGTGACAGTTTTCGCGAAAACGTGACGTGGAGGGACAGTGATGCGGGACCAGCTCGGCCTCTCAGGATGAGACACCCGCCATTTGAATCTCGGTGGGCTCGGCACAGCAAAACCAGGACTCGGTGAGTCCGGGGACCGACTCTCCCCAATCCACCTCATCCACCGAAGGCGGCGGCCTTCTGATTGCCCGGCGCGCCGCCGACCACTGGGCGTGGAGGGTCTGGCGGGGATCCATCTCACCCCGGCTGCCCTGCTCGGCCAGAGCCAGCACACTCCGCTGCAACTCGTCGACCGCGGGATGGAGGGACTCCCAGGTGTAACTGAGCGTGCTGAAATCGTAGGAGCCCAGGATCTCGCCTCGGGCGCCGGGAATGTCCAGCACCAGCGAGCCCTCGGGCACCAGCAGACGTATCCCCATTTGCACCGGGTCGGTGGCGCCCATGAGATCCTGGTCGGCGATGAAGGAGAAGATGTCGTCCAGGTCGGAGATTTCTGTCCAGGGAGTGAAGGGAAGCCAGGAGGGACGTACCACCAGTCCCGCCTCTCTCAAGACCGTCACCGCCCGAGGCAACTCCGAGACCGTGTGGCCCTTGTCAAGACACGCCAGCACCCGATTGTTGACCGTCTCGAAAGCCGACACCACGAATACCACGTTGCGCTTGGCCATCTCCCCCCATATCGAGCTGTGGGAGAGGATGTGCTCAACCTTAACTGTCAAGTCAAAGGTTAACTCAGGAAACTCCGAATTGGCGGCTTCTATCAGCCGACGGGCGTGCGCCGGTCCGTTGAGAAAGTCGGGGTCCCCGAAGGTGACGTGCTCCGCTCCGTTCTCGGTCAGCCATTGCAGGTCGGCCAGGACACTCTCAAGATCGACGATCCGGTACCGACCGTCGTATACGGCAGGCAGAGGACAGTGGCGACACCGATGGCGGCACCCCCTGCTCCCCTCCACATACCCGACCAGACGGGTGGAGCCCCCATGTTTCATGCGGGCGTACTTGTCGAGGGAAGGCAAGAGGCCGCGGGCAGGTACCAGAGACGAGGAGCGAACCGTAGAGATACTGATCGGGACCACCCCTTCCCAGGACCCCCTCTCCAGACTTCCGACCCATTCGACCAATCCGGCGGTGTACTCGCCGGCAATCGCCCGGTCGGCTACTTCTCCCACCACCCGGTCGGAGGCGGCGGCTGCGTACAGCCCGTAGAAGGCGATGGGCAGGCCGGGACGGGCCTCCCTTATCCGGCGAGCGGTCTCGACACCGAGCCGCATTGCGGTGTGCATCGGCACCGAGACCCCCACCACATCCGCCCACGCCACCTTGGGGTTGTCCCACTCCTCCACCGCCAAATCGAGTGCCTTCACCGAATGCCCGGCGGAAAGGAGCGCCGCGGCGGGCCAGGCCACATGGAGCGGCTGGTGACCCAATTCATAGGTGGAAATCAGCAGTACCCGCAGGATGGGCGTCCTTTCTTCCCGGGCTTCGGCGCCTGCCAATGCAACCGGAAGCGCCGGTCATCTGGGTTAGTCTTCGCGGCAGCGATGACCTACTGGAAAGATTACAGCCTCTCATACGTGGATGGCTTCGTCCACCAGCACCAGGACGCCGATCCCCAGGAGACCGCGGAGTGGATCGAGTCTCTGGACGCGGTGGTGGAGGAGAGAGGCACGGCGCGCGGGGAGTTCCTTCTCACCAAGCTGATGGACCGCGCCCGTCAAAAGGGCATGTCCGCGCCAGGCTCGATCAGCACACCCTATATCAACACCATCCCGCCTGAGGAGGAACCGGACTATCCGGGCGACCTGCTGATGGAGAAGAGAATCCGCCGCTTCATACGCTGGAACGCGGCGGTCATGGTGATCAAGGCCAACTACACCGAAAAGGGGATTGGCGGGCACCTCTCCACCTTCGCCTCCTCGGCGCTTCTCTACGAAGTAGGCTTCAACCACTTCTTCCGGGGAAAGGAAGAAGGCCAGCCCGGAGACGCAATCTACATTCAAGGGCACGCCGCGCCGGGAACCTACGCACGGGCTTTCCTGGAGCGCCGGCTGGATGAGCACCATCTCGACAATTTCCGCATGGAGATCGACGGCGTGGGGCTCTCGTCATACCCCCATCCCAGGCTGATGCCCGAGTTCTGGGAGTACCCCACCGTCTCCATGGGCCTCGGCCCGATCAACTCCATCTATCACGCCCGGTTCAACAAGTACCTCCATAATCGAGGCCTCGACAACACCGATGACAGCCGTGTGTGGTGCTTCGTGGGGGACGGGGAGTGCGACGAGCCCGAGGCCCTGGGCTCCATCTCCCTGGCGGCACGGGAAGGTCTCGACAACCTGATATGGGTGGTCAACTGCAATCTGCAGCGATTGGACGGTCCCGTGCGGGGCAACGGCAAGATCATCCAGGAGTTGGAGGCGATTTTCCGGGGAGC
>JAAXHN010000104.1 GCA_012270885.1 Acidimicrobiia bacterium
CTCCCGGAACAGATCACTATCCGCTGTTGATCAGGGCTTGTCCGATGAGAAATCGAAAGAGTCCATGTCCGGTCCCAGGCCGAGCATGGACCAGCCACCATCCACGTAGATGATCTGGCCGGTGATCATTTCGGCGGCGTCGCTGGTCAAGAAGCTCACGATCCCCACATAGTCACCTGGCATCATCACCCGTCCCAGTGGCGTGACCCTGGACCAGTCGTCACTGTATCCCTCGCTGTAGCGGAGGTTGCGGGCAGTGAGAGTGGCGCCGGGCGCCACGGCGTTTACCCTGACGTTGGGCGCCAGGTCCAGAGCCATCTGCCTGGTCATGGACTCCAATCCGCCTTTCGCCATGGTGTATGCGCCGTGGAAAGGCATGATGCCTTCCACCGCAATGCTGGAGATGTTCACTATCGCGCCCCCTCCGTTGGCGCTCATGATCTCCGATGCTCTCAGCGACAGGAAGAAGGGGCCCTTGAGAACCGTGTTGACCACATCGTCGAAGTCCACCTCGGTGGTTTCATGAATGGGCCCGAACCGGGTACGGGCGGCGTTGTTCACCAGTATGTCGAGCCTTCCGAAGAGTTCTGCGACCTCATCCACCGCCGTCAGGCAGTTGTCGAGACTGGCCAGATCCAGTCGCACGGCATGAGCAACGCCGCCGTCCCGGGCTATCGACTCCACGGTTTCGGCCGCACCCTGCGCGTCATTGTGGTATCCAACGGCTACCGAGGCCCCATGCTGGGCCAAGCCGAGGGCGAGTCGTTGTCCTATCCCCTTGCTGGCCCCCGTCACGAAAGCGGTTTTCCCCGCATGACTGGGTGTGCCCATGAAGAAATTATATTACCGGACAACTGGCCCCTCAGTCGGCTCGGATCGACTCCAAGTATGCGAGGGAGGTGGCCAAATGTTCTTCCATCGCTGCCCGGGCGCCCTCCACATCACGGTTGGTGACGGTCTTCATGATGCGCTCATGCTCCGGGAGGCTTCGAGTAATGCGATCGTGGGGGCGGGCCAGAGGTCGCATGGCGGTCTGAAGCGCCCTCTGCAGGGGCTCGACCATCTTTCCGAGGATGATGTTCCCCGCAGCCCTGAAGATCGCCGAATGGAACTCGGCGTCTGTCTTCAGATAGTTCGCCTCCTCCAGGGGGTTGGTCACCGCGGCTTCGGCGGCCACCTTCAATCGCTCGAACGCCTCCTCGATGGTCTGCAGGTCCTTATCCGAAGCCCGCTGGGCGGCCAGCGCCACGGCTTCCACTTCCAGGATCCGCCGCGCCTCCAAAAAAGCGCTCAGCACGTCGTTGCGGCGAGCGGTGGCCAGGGTGATGTCCAGGACATCCGCGTCGAGAATGTTCCAGTGTTCGGAGGGTTGCACCACTGCTCCGACACCGTGGGTGACCTTCACCAGTCCTCGCTCCTCGAGTGCTCGCACCGACTCGCGGATGGTGCCCCTGCTGGCCCCGAAACGCTCCGTAAGGTCGCTCTCCTTGGGGAGGCGGGCGCCTTCGGAGTATCGGCCCGAGATGATGTCTCCCATCAGGACGCGCATACCATCCCTGCTCAGCCTCGACATGGGTGTCCTTTCTTCGCGAACGCGGCTTTCGAGACTGTAATGCTATAGGGGAAGCGTCACCTTCTATCCGCGGGGGTCCGCCGCTCCGGCATAGTAGAACCGCTGGGATTCGCGGCCCTTGAGGTGCAACTCGGCGATGAGGCGCATCTCGGCCTTCTCGGACTCCTCGGCGATGCCGACATCCCACCAGGCCCCGCCTCCGGGGAGCATCCGGTAAGGCTCCACCGGACAGACGATGACCACCGGGAGGGCGCTTTGGCGAGCATCCGCAAGAGCCTGTTCCAAGTCGGGGATGTCCGGGGCATGGAATACCCGACAGCCCAGGCTTCGCGCGTTTTGGACAAAGTCGACGGGGAGCACATCGCCGGTGAGGCGGCCGGTGTCGTCCTCCCGGAAACGCAACTCGGTGCCGAAAAGTTCACCGGTGGTGCCCTCCTGGAGATTCCGGATCGACTGGTAGCCGTCGTTGGTGACCAGGATCACCGTCACCTTGATCCCCTCCTGGACGGCGGAGACAATCTCCGGGTTGCAAAGGAGCCAACCGCCCTCGCCCTGGATCACGTAGACCTCCGTCTCGCCGGGACGGGCCATCTTGTAGCCCATGGCTCCGGGCACCTCGTGGCCCATACAGGAATAGCCGAACTCCAGGTGCACCTCAGTGCCATTGGAGTGATCCCACAGATTGTGAACGTCCGCCGGCGGAGATCCGGCGGCGGCCATCACCACGTCTCCCGGTCGGGCATGACGGTTCAGGGCCCGGATCACCTCACCCTGGCTCACGATCTGGCCCGCAGGACGTTCCAGGTGACGATCTATCAGATCCGCCCAGGCACGGGCCTCCGCAGACGCTTGAGTCCGGTGCTCCACGGTCGCTTCCCAACCTCCTGCTTCCAAGGCCTGGTGCAACCGCTCGATCGAGAGTCGGGCATCGGCCACCACGGGCGAAGCTCCCAGCTTGTAGGCATCGTGGCCCGCGACATTGATACACACGAAGCGAACACCCCGGTTCTGGAACAGCGAGTTGGAAGCGGTGGTGAAGTCCTGCAGCCTGGTGCCGACACAGATCACCAGGTCGGCCTGGGAGGCCATGGCGTTGGCGGCGCCCGTCCCCGTCACACCAACCGCACCCATGTGATAGGGCCCCATCGGAACTGCTCCTTTCCCGGCGAAGGTCTCGCCCAGGGGCACGCCGAAACGCTCCGAGAATGCAGCCACCGCGGCGCCCGCCCGCGAGTAGCGGACGCCCCCGCCCGCGATCAGGAAGGGTCTTTGCGAGGAGCGGATCAAGGCCGCTGCCCGTTCGATCTCGTCTGTGGCGGGAGGGCGACGGGGTACGTACCACACGCGGGGGGAGAAGAAGTGGGCGGGAAAGTCCCACGCTTCTCCCTCCGTGTCCTGATGGAACGCGATCGTCACGGCGCCCGTATCGGCCTGATCGGTCAGGACCCGGCAGGCTTCCGGAAGGGCGGAGAGGAGGTGCTCCGGATAGCTGACCCGATCGAAGAAACGGGAGACGGGTCTGAAAGAGTCATTGACCGTGATGTCACCACCCACCAGGTCTTCGATCTGCTGGAGCACCGGCCCTTGGCGGCGCCGGACGAAGGTGTCGGCCGGGAAGAGCAGGACCGGCAACCGGTTTGCCGTGGCGGTGGCCGCGCCGGTCACCATGTTGGTGGAACCGGGGCCGGTGGAGGCGGCGCATGCGAAGGTCGACAACCGGTTCTTGGCCTTTGCGTAACCCATCGCCTGATGGACGGCGGACTGCTCGTTCTTGGCCTGATAGAAGGCAAGGTCGTGACCGTACTCCTCCAGCGCCTGTCCCAGACCAACCACATTGCCGTGTCCGAAAAGCCCGAAAACGCCGGCGAAGAGCCGCTCCCTCTGACCGTCGAACTCGGCCCATTGCTCCTGAAGGAACTTGACGATGGCCTGCGCGGTGGTGAGACGAATCGTCTTGTCGGTGTGGTTGCCGTTCATCATGTCTATCGCTTCCTTTCCTCCGGACTCCGAGTTCCTAACCGGTGTGTATCACCACCGTCTTGGACTCGGTCATCTCCTCAATGGCGTACTTGGGACCCTCCTTGCCGATCCCGCTCCCCTTCAATCCGCCGTAGGGCATGGGATCGACCCGCCACAGTGGACCCCAGTTGATGTGCACGTTTCCGGCGTCCACTTGGCGGGCAAAGCGGACCGCGGTGGCTATGTCCCTGGTGAATACTCCCGCTCCCAGACCGTAGGAGGTCCGGTTGCAGAGAGAAATGGCTTCCTCGACACTGTCCACCGGGACGACTCCCACCGCCGGACCGAACAATTCATCAGAGAAGAGAGTCGTGTCCTCGGGGACATCCGCCACCACGGTCGCCTGGTGCAAAGCCCCATTCAACTCGCCTCCCACCACCACCCTGGCCCCCATGGTTTCGGCTTGGGCTATAACACCCCGCACCCGATCGGCCTCGTCCGGGCTGATCATGGGCCCCATGTCGGTGTTCTCATCGGATGGATCCCCGGCTTTGATCAGGGAGAAGTGCTCGACGAGCGTGTTGAGGAAGTCCGGGTAGGACCGGCGATCAACCAGCACCCGCTGCGCCGAGATGCACACCTGTCCGGCGTTGACCGTCCCGGCCTTGGCCGTGACCGAGGCAGCGAGGTCCAGATCGGCGTCGGGGAGCACCACCACCGGACAGTTGGCGCCCAACTCCAACAGGAGCCTCTTAACGCCGGTGATTCTGGTTATGCCCTCTCCCACCTCGGCGCTGCCGGTGAAGCTAACCACTCTGACCCGCTCGTCACTGCAGAGGCCGGCGCCCACCACGCCACCCGCCCCCGCAATGCACTGGACCGCGCCCTCGGGGAAGCCGACATCCAATAGCAATGTCATGAAGGCAAAGGCGCTGAGCGGCGTGTAGGAAGCCGGTTTGACGATCACCGGGTTGCCGGCCGCCAGAGCCGGCCCAACCTTGTGGGCAACGAGGAGCAATGGATAGTTGAAGGGGGTGATGGCCGCCACCACCCCGGCAGGCTGTCTCAGGGTGAACCCGAGGCGGCCCTCTCCGCCAGGACTTCCGTCGAGGGGGAGCACCTCTCCCTCGATACGACGGGCCTCGCCCGCGCAGTAGCGAAGCAGGGACCCCAGCCGTCCTGCTTCGCCTAGCGCCTCGGTGATGGTTTTCCCCTGCTCGGCTACGACGATCCCCGCCAGGTACTCGGTGGCTTCGTCGCATTTGAGCGCAGCCTTTTCCAACAGCTCTGCTCGTTGGTGGCCGCTCAGCGATCTCATCCGTTTGGCGGCTGCGGCGGCAGCCGACAGAGCACCGTCAACGTTCTTTTCCGACGCAGAAGCGATCTCCCCGATCGTTTCTCCGTTATAGGGATTCACCACCCCGATCGGAGGCCCCTCCGTTGCCCGGCCGGCGGACAGACGCGGATCCTGCAGAGCTTCAATCACCATATTTCAATCCTATTCGATTGCATGTTCAGCCCATGCCCCAGAAGAGATGCAGTCGCGGCCATCTCGTATCAGGGAGTCCCATGGGGGGTTAGAGGCCGAGGCTCCTGAGGTATTCGTAAGTCCGCATGGCTGCGGGGAACGGTTTGTCCGGAGGTGCGGGGTACATGTCCTGCTCCACCGTGGCATGACCCTCGAAACCGGTGTCCTCCAGTGCCTGCGCCAGCTCCGCGAAATCAACGGCGCCGTGTACCGGCTCGCAGAAGACGCCCATCTCAACTGCCCTGGCAAAGGGGATTCCCTTTCGGCGCACCTGCTCCATAACCCCGGCGTCCACGTTCTTGAGGTGGAAGTATTCGATTCGGTCGGCGTGTGCCTTGTAAAACGCAACCGGGTCTCCGCCGCGATATGCGTGGTGGCCGGTATCGAGACAAAGGGCGATCAGCTCAGGATCGGTGTCGGCCAGAAAACGCTCGATCTGCTCCTCGGTCTCGACATGGGTTTCGGCGTGGGGATGAAACACGGCTCTCAGCCCATGATGTTCTGCGATTCTTGCAATCCGGTGGGTGGTGTCAATCAAGGCGCGCCACTCTCTATCGTTCAATGTGTCGCTGCGCAGCATCTCGCCGGTGGAGAGGTCAGCATAGACGCCGTCGATCACGATCAGATAACCGGCCCCCACCGAGACCAGGGATTGGCAGGCGCCGATTGTCTCTGCTTCCAACGCAGGCCAGTGATCCGGATCATCGAGAAACCCCATGGTGAAAGTGCCGGACACTGCCAGACCCCGATCCGCCAATTCCTTTTTTAGGACTTCGGTTTGGGTCGGGAGGTATCCGTACGGACCCAGTTCGATCCATTCGTACCCTACTTTGCTGATCTCGTCCAGGCATCGTTGCCATGGCATCTGGCGGCGGTCGTCCGGGAACCAGATTCCCCAGGAACACGGCGAAGATCCGAGTTTGAGTCTTGTCTTGCGCAACTTCTACCTCCTCGGTAGGACAGGCTCGGAGTCGAGGGTCGGAATGGTCAGTGTTCCTTCCGGCGCCTGTGGGTTGTCGAGGAACTCCAGAACGTTGTCTATGCATCGATCGAGCATGAGGCGCATCGATTCGTGGCTGAGACCGGCGATGTGTGGAGAGACGACTACCTCGGGCAACCGGAGCAACTCGGAGTCATGAGGCGGCTCCACAGCGAAGACGTCCAGCCCGGCGCCCGCCACTTGCCCCGATCTGATCGCGGCGGCCAGGGCGACTTCATCCACGATTGCTCCCCTGGCCGTGTTTATCAGTATCAGGCCCGGACGAGCGCTTGCCAGTTGGCGGCGGCCGATCATGTTGCGGGTCGCCGGTGTCAGGGGACAGTGGATGCTGATGACATCGCTCCAATGCATCAGATCGTCGAGGGTGGTCAACTCATAGGGCGAAGCGTCTGTGGTCTGCGGGTCGTATACCAGGATTTCGACTTCGAAGCCCTCCAGTCGCCGGGCAACCGCGCGCCCGATTCGGCCTAATCCGATCAGCCCCACGCGGGCCCCGGTCAGTTCTCCTCCCGAAAGGCGGCCCGCTCTGTCCCAGTGGCCTTTGCGCACCGCCGCGTCGTTCTCGACCAATCGACGCACCAGGGCAAGGATCAAGGCCATGGTGTGGTCGGCGCAGGCATCGTGGTTGAGGCCCGGAGTGGTAAACAGAGTTACCCCGGCCTCCTCGGCTGCATCCGTATCGATGCTGTCCAGGCCCACTCCGGTCCTGGCCACCACCCTGAGCAGAGGAGAGGCTGCAAAGACTTCGGCCGTGAACGGATCGCCGCTAACTATGGCGCCGACTGCTCCGTCCAGCAGCTCAATCAACTCTTCGGGGCATCGGCGGCCGCCGTAGGGCGCGTGTCGGACCCGGTAGCCGGCCGATGTAAGGCGACCCCCCGTTTCGGGATCGTCTGCTCGAAAGCGAGGCCAAGTTATGAGTATTACCGGACCGATAGCCATCACGGTCCCGAATAGCACCGCTCGTCGGCGAACTCCGCATCAAACGTCCCGATGCCCAAGAGGAACCGGGTACCACCCGCGGGGATGCATGTGAGCGAACAGCCAGGAAACGGAGGTCTAATCATAGAATGTCTTCGAGTGTATATACTCTCGGCCACTGATGGAATCGGCAGTTAGCGGGTCTATGGGTGGAGGGTTAGACGGTTCTCCCGGGATCACGGCCCAATCGGTCGGCCAATTGTCGCACCATGCCGCGTCAGAACATAAGGCCATGTTCTGAGCGATAGGAGATCATATGGCGCGATTGGGAGCTTCAATAACTGATTATCTGGGTCCGGTGGATGTCGATGAGTACTTGCGGGAATGCGCGGATCAGGGATACCGGTCCGCGCCCTGCCCGGTCATAGACCCCGAGGACACCGACTTGGTGCGGTACGTCCGGCGGGAGTTCGCCAAGGCGGATGTGGTCATCTCGGAGGTGGCGGCATGGGTGAACCCCATGGACCCCGATCCTCGTCTGAGAAGCCAGGCTCGCGCCGAAATCACCCAGGCGCTGGCATTGGCGGACGAGTTGGGAGCGGCCTGCTGTACCACGGTTTCGGGGGCTCTGGCTTCTGCCGACACCCCCGACTCCCACGTGGGTCACCACCCCGACAATTTCACCCCTGCCGCCATCGACGGGGTGATCGAGTGGATCCGCGATGTGCTGGGGGCGGCGAAGCCCACCCGGAGTTTCCTGACTCTGGAGATGTGCCCCTGGGCAATTGTGGATCGCCCCGAGGTCTACCTGGGCATCCTGGACCGGGTCGATGATCCCGGGCTGGCCGTCCATCTCGATCCCGCCAACCACATGACTTCCCCCCGCGCCCTGTTCAACTCCGGCCCGGTCATCGAGGACCTGTTCGAACAGTTGGGCAAATGGACCAAAGCCTGTCACGCCAAGGACGTGACCTTTGTGGGGAGCCCGTCCATCGTGGCGATGGAAGAGGTGCCGCCCGGAACGGGATACCTGGATTACAACGCCTTTCTGCGCTGCATGACCATGCTCGACTCCGACGTCCCCCTGATAATGGAGCATTTGCCCGATCGGGAGACTTACTCACAGAGCGCCGGACGAATCAGGAAGGTGGCCGCCCGCCAGGGCGTCCCGTTGTAGGTTGGAGATCGTCCTCGACAAGGTGAGGCGATCGTCACAGTTACGGCCAGCTACATCACCAACATCGAGTGGCTGGCGGGGCGCGGATACAACACGCTTGGGTCACTTGTCCAGTTGTCTTTCGTGGCGAACGGAGAAATACTTCGGGCGCTTTTCTCATGGTGTTGTGGGAGAACCTGACCGACCCGATTATCACCGGTCGCGAGGAGCTGGGTTCTTGAGACGCGACCCTCAATCACGCTAATGACGAGGTGGCGCACAGACTCACATACATTCTCATATAAGTGACCCCACCTCTACTGGGTGGAGCTGACGGGACTTGAACCCGTGACCTCTTGCATGCCATGCAAGCGCTCTTCCAAGCTGAGCTACAGCCCCCGGCTCCCCGGAGTATATATCAGGCGGACTGGAGCTCGGAGGCCGTTTGAGGGGAAGGCGAAGACCAAGGAACCCGGGGAGCATCCCCCCACAATCCCTCCAGTCCGTAATACCGGCGGTGATCGGGTGAGAAGATGTGTATCACGAAATCGCCGTAGTCCAACAGGACCCACTCGGCTTCCGCCAGCCCCTCATCCCCCAGACGATCACGCCCCTTTTCCCGAAGAAGGTCTTTCAACTCCGCGGCCACGCCCTGGATGTGCAAGCGGGAACGGCCCGTGGCGATCACGAACACATCGGTGATACCCATGGCCTCCCCCACCCGAAGCAGCACGATATCGGAGGCGTTCTTCCGCGCCAGAAGATCTGCGACCAGCCGAGCGGCCTCGAGCGTCTCTACTAAAACACCTCCTGGGTATCGAAGTGTGCTTTCATCATAAGCCGTCGGGGGACGCATACAACCGGTTTTCGGCGATGTATTCCCAAACGCCTACGGGAACCAGGCAACGGATGCTCCGGCCCGCTCGAATGCGCTGGCGCACCTCCCTGGAACTGATCGCCATTGGAGGGTAGTCCAACCACACCGGCGACTCTCCGACGGCCTTCTCCACTGTTGCTGCGTCGGTTCCCGGCCGGAGGGCAACCGCCAGGCGGGCTCGCCGAGCAACGACTTCCCATCGCATCCAACTGCGCAACCCCTGGGCAGCATCGGATCCCATCACCAGATAGATTTCATCCCCGGAAGGGAAGGTCTCCAGGGTGTCCGCCATGTAGCTGGGGCCCTCACGCCGGATTTCGCAATCGTTGACGGTGAGGTAGGGAACCCCCACGGTGGCGCGCTTTACCATCTCCAGGCGGTGGTGAGCGGCGGTCGGAGGCGGGGAGGGCTTCCACCAGGGAATTCCCGTCGGTATGAACTCCACCACCGAAACCCCGAGTTGGCTGAAGGCAGCCTCCGCCAATGCCAGATGAGCCAAGTGAGGAGGATCGAAGGTACCACCCAACAGAGCCCTGATCACTCCCTCTACCTTAGCCGTTGCCCGCGATGGCGCGATCAAGACCTCCTGCTACTCAGGTTGCCTAACCGCCTGCCGGATGGGGAACCAGTCTGAGCCTCCCCCAGGGATGATCCGTCCTTGTCCCGCAGGCCAATGTGGGCTCGGGGTCCACATAACGCCCATCGATCCGCAATGACAGATGCACCGCCGATAGCCCGTGATCGGTCCCTGATCGGCCCAGCACCCCTCCAACTTCGATCCATTGGCCCGCCGAGACCCACAGCTGCGACAGATAGGAGACGCTCACCCGCAGCCGGTTTTCGGGAGCGATCGTCACGGACATCCTGCCGGCCACTCTCCCGGCGAAGGTCACGGTCCCTGAAACGGGTGCCCGCACCGTACCGGCCCAGGGGGAGGCCAGGTCCACGCCCCAGTGGCCGCCTCTGTGTGCCGGCGAGAACCGGCGAACCGTCTCCCCCGACACGGGGGGCGTCAACACGAGGTCACAGGTTGGGGCGGCCCATGCCTGGGAGGGCAAGATCGATAGCGCCACCGAAAGGAAGGCGGCCCACCACCCAACCGGACCGAAGCGATGTCTCTTCACCTCCACAAGATGCCCCGTTCCCGTGTTCGATTTCAAGTCTCTCCCCGGGTTTTTCAGCGGTCCCTTAAATGTCCGGATCGATTCCCCGTCCCGGGAACCGCTAAAATCGGCACCGGGCAGGATTCCACCGAAAGGAAACTTTGAAGAAGACCAGAGTGGCCTTGATGGGGTTCGGGCGAATCGGACGAAACGTCTTCCGGCTCCTGGCAGGCCATCCTTTCCTGGAGGTGGGGGTTATCGCCGACGTGGCCGACCCGGTCGGGCTTGCTTACCTTCTGAAGTACGACTCCATTTACGGCCGGTTCCCCGGACAAGTCTCCTATGCCGATGGGGTGTTGCTGGCCGACGAGCAGGAGACGCCGATCATCAACGCACGTCGGCCCGGCGACGTCGATTGGCGGGAGTGGGACGCTTCGGTGGTTGTGCAGGCCACCGGGCAACCACAGACAATGGAGGAATGCCGCCGCCACATCGTAGCCGGCGCCCGGGGCGTCGTGTTGGCCTCCACCCCCCTGACGCTCGGTGACATCCCCATTCTCCTCCGGGGGGTGAACGATCAGGTTTTGGAGTCCGGCGCGGAGGTGATCGCACTGGGCTCCAACACCTCCAACGCCCTGGCCCCGATCCTCTGCACCCTCTCGGACAGCTTCGGGCTCCGGCGGGGGTTCTTCACGAGCGTCCACGCCATGACCAACGCCCAGCGGCTCGCCGACGTGCCCACCTCGGGCTTCCGCTCGAGCCGGGCGGCTGCCGACAACATCATCCCCTCGCCCACCAGGGCGGCGGAAATCCTGGCCGAAATCCGCCCGGAGTTCTCGGGCAAGCTGAGGGCGCTGGCCCTCAATGTCCCTGTCGTAGACGGCTCCACCGTCGACCTGGTGACCGAGTTGGAGGCGGCGGTGGATACCGGCCGCGTGAACCAGACCCTGAGAGAAGCCTGCCTCACCCGCTACGGGGGTGTCGTAGAGTACTCCACCGATCCCATTGTCTCCACCGACGTCACCGACGTCACCGAGTCGGCGGTGTTCGACAGCCTGGCCACGATGGTGATCGGGGGCCATCTTGTCAAGACCGTGACCTGGTACAACAACGGCTGGGGTTACGCAGCGCGTGTCGTGGAGGTCCTGGAAAGGATGAGCGGAGCATGACAACCAGGGTGGCGATCAACGGGTTCGGCAGAATCGGGCGTTCGGTGCTGCGTATTCTCATCCAACGAGACCTGCCTCATCTGGCGGTGGTGGCTGTCAACGACTTGGCGGACGACGACGTGCTGGCCTACCTGCTCCGGTACGACTCGGTGATGGGCCCCCTGGATCAGCAGGTCGAGTTGGCCGAGAACGTGATGACGGTAGGCCTACATGAAGTCCGCATGCTGTGCGAACCGGATCCCTCCCGGCTTCCGTGGGGCGAACTGGGAGTGGACGTGGTGGTGGAGTCCACGGGAGTGTTCCGGACCCGCAGCGCCCTGACCAAACACCTGGAGGCAGGAGCGGAGCGGGTGATTCTCACCGTTCCCCCCAAGGATGCTCTCGACCTGACCCTGGTGCTGGGAGTGAACGATCACCTGCTCGGGCCGGACGCCTCCCTCATCTCCAACGCCTCCTGCACCACCAACTGCCTTGCACCCCTAGCCAAGATCCTCCACGACCACTTTGGGATCCGCCGCGGGCTGATGACCACCGTGCACGCCTACACGAACGACCAGAGGCTGGCCGACGTCCCCCATGCCGACCTTCGGCGTAGCCGCGCCGCCACCGAAAACATCATTCCCACCAGCACCGGGGCTGCCAAGGCGGTGGGGAAGGTGCTTCCCGAGCTGGACGGAAGGCTGGACGGGATGGCGATGCGGGTGCCGGTGCCCGATGGGTCGATAGTGGACCTGGTGGTGGAACTGTCGGCGGACGTCACCGCCGAGGAACTGAACGACACGGTACGGGCCGAAGCTGCAGGGCGGTTCGCCGGGATCGTGGAGTACACCGAGGCCCCGGTCGTCTCATCGGACATCATCGGCAATCCCCATTCCACCGTCTTCGATTCGGGAGGCACCGAGGTCCTGGGCGCCAACCTGGCTAGGACCCTGGCCTGGTACGACAACGAGTGGGGTTATTCCAACCGGGTGGTGGACCTCATCGACCGATTGGCGAAGCTGACCGCCTGATCGCCCCCACGGAGGGCTTGCGACGGTAGTCGGCGAGGTTCTCCACGAACTGCTCCAGTTGCAGGAGGTTCCTCACCTCGTACACCTCCGTGCAGTGCGCCGACATCCGGGATTGGAGGGAGTCTCCGGTATCCCAATAGGCCCGCGGCTCGGGATTCAGCCAATAGACCGCCTCGGCCACTGTGGCCATCTCCCCCAGGGCCTCCCCTCCGAAGTCCCGGTAATTGTTGCGGGCGTCTCCGGCGATGATCACGGTGGAGCGGGCGGTCAGTTCGCCTCCGTAACGGTTAGCGAACCGGGAGAACGCGTTCCCGTAGTCGGAATGGCCGTCCAACTCCACCACCTCGGCTTCAGAGAAGATCCGCTGGGCGGCCTCTCCGAAGCGGAGTCCGGGTGTGAGGAGGTCCGTGATCTCGTCCACCCCGTCCACGAAAGCAAAGGCTCGAAGACTGGAAAAGCGGGCCGACATCGCATAGGTGAACTGCAGGGTGAAGCGGGCGAAGGTCGCCATGGAGCCCGAGACGTCGCACAGAAGGAAGATCTCGGGACGGAAACGGCGCATGGAGCGGAAACGGAGGTCCAGGGGGACGCCTCCGGTGGCAAGGGAGGCCCGGACTGTTCGGCGAAAGTCCAGACGGCCCTGGCGGCGGTGAAGGTCGCGGCGGGTGAGCCGGGCGGCCAATTTGCGGGTGAGCGGCCCTATCAGTTCCTCGATCCTGCGGAGTTGAGCATCGGAGGCATGCATGAGGTCCATTTCCTCCAGCGGCGGGGCGCGCAGGGTAGTGGCTACCGCTTGGCTTCCCCGATCGGCCACCAGCCGTCGGCGAATCTCCGCCATCAATTCCTCTCTCAGCCTCTCGATCAGCGCATCAACCTCC
Source organism: Acidimicrobiia bacterium (assembly GCA_012270885.1). Taxonomy (GTDB): domain Bacteria; phylum Actinomycetota; class Acidimicrobiia; order Spongiisociales; family ZC4RG35; genus Bin76. The sequence continues at coordinate 13,175 of JAAXHN010000104.1, forward strand.
TCGGCCCGCAGACGCCTCTCCAGGGTCTCTTCTCCCAGGCCCGGGTGGGATCCCCGTTCCTCCATCAACTCCATCAGCATCTGACGCAGAAAATTGCTGTCCAGGCGGCGCAAGGTGCGGTAGAGGTAATAGGCGCCTCCCACCGGACGCCCCGACGTCATCCCCGCCAACTCCTCCACCGCCCGCTCCACTAAACCGCGAACAGTCCCCCAATCGTTGCTTCCCATCGCCGCGGCCAGCAACTCCGCAAGTGATTCCAACCCACCGGAGCCTCCCTGGGGCGAGGAGCTATCGGATGAGGCGGACTCTCCTCCAATGTCGGCCTCGGCCGGGGGTGGGGGCCGGCCCAAGCCGAAGAACACCTCGAAGGCGGTATCAAAGGCATCCAGGTGCCGGGCGGATTTGACCAGGGTGGCGCCCAAGGCGGCTTTCAGGGCGGCGCGATCGGCCAAATCCACCACAACCACTGCTTCCAAGGCGTCGATGGCCTCCACCGTTGACACCGGAACCCCGGCTTCCCTCAACTCCTCCACAAAGTCGGTGAGCAGACCCAGCACGGCGCCTCAGCCCTCGGTGGCCAGTTCCTTGAGTGCGATGTCTATGTCGGCCTGATACTTGAGCAGGACGTGCGAAGTTTCGGAGAAGGACTCCGAGTCGATTCTCGCCACTCCCAAAGTGAGCAGGGTCCGCGCCCAATCGATGGTCTCTGAAACCGACGGTGGCTTTTTGAGCGCCATTCCCCTGAGGCTGCGGGCCACCTGGGCGATCGAATCGGCCAATGCTTCGGGTATGCCCGGCGCACGGGCAAAGAGGATCTCCCGCTCCCGTTCCGGGCTCGGATAGGGGATGTGCAGGAACAGACAGCGCCGTCGTAGCGCCTCGGAGAGTTCGCGGGTGTTGTTGGAGGTGAGGATCACCAGGGGTTGGGAGCCGGCCCTGACCGTTCCCAACTCGGGGATGGTGATCTGGAACTCGGAGAGAACTTCCAGAAGCAACGCCTCTGTTTCCATCTCGACGCGGTCTATTTCATCAACCAGAAGCACGACCGGATCGGGTGAGGCGATAGCGGTCAGGAGCGGTCGGGGCAACAAGAAGTCCTCCGAGAATATGTCCTCGGACATCTCCTGCCAACCTGACGAGGAATCAGAGGAGATCCGTAGCAGTTGCTTGCGGTAATTCCACTCATAGAGGGCCTTTGACTCGTCGAGACCCTCATAACACTGCAACCGGACCAGCTTGCGTCCCGCGCCGGCGGCCAGCGCCTTGGCCAGTTCGGTCTTCCCCACTCCCGCCGGGCCCTCTGCCAGGACGGGCTTGTTGAGGCGCATGGCAAGATAGATCACCTGGGCGATCCTCCGAGACGCCAGATAACCCTGGGCCGCGAGGGCGTCGACTATTGCCTCGGGGGATTGGAGCGGGTCGGGAATTGCGGAATCTCCCTGGTGCGGAAGCACCCAGTTTACCCCACCCGGGAAGGGACCCCCCGCAGCCGACTTAGCCATCTGTCCCCCGGCCCGGTAATCTTAAGTGACGCAACTATGAAAATCATCATTGTTGGGGCTGGCGCGGTCGGCAGTTATCTGGCCGGACGGCTCTCATCCGATGGCCAGGAGGTGGTGGTCATCGAAGCGAACCCCCAAACCGCAGAAGCACTCAATTCCCGATTGGACGTACTGACGATCACCGGCAACGGCGCCGGTCAGGGAGTGCTAAAGGAGGCCATAGGGGCGGTAGGGAACTCCGTGGATCTCCTGATCGCGGTGACCGACCAGGATGGGGTCAACGCCCTGGCCTGTCATTCGGCCACCACCCTGGGGATCAGCCAGACCGTGGCCCGGATCTCCGATTCCGCCTTGAGGTCGGGGCTGCACAACATGGGAGTGAAGGTGGTCATCGATCCGGATGAAGCCACCGCCGACGAACTGGTAAGGCTGGTCCAGCTGAGCGGTCTCTCCGAATATTGGGAGTTCGCCGATGGGAGATTGCTGCTGGTTGGCGCCATCGCCCAACCTTCTTCTCCCCTTCTGGACAAGCCCCTGAGAGATGTCGCCACCCTCAGCAAGAGGCGCGATTTCCTGGTGGTGGCCATCATCCGGGACGGCGAGACCCTGGTGGCCAGGGGAAACGCCCGGGTGCGGGAAGGCGACCATGTCCTGATGATGGTGGCGCCCCGCGACGTCCAGTTCGCGGCCAAACTGCTGGGGATAAAGACACGGCTCGCCACCCGGGCGGTGGTGACCGGCGACTCCCGGCTGTCCAGGGTCGCCATCCGAAAGCTCTGTGAGGCGTGGTTGTCGGTGACTTACATCAGCCCCGATCGCGTGATCTGTCGCAAAGTGGCCGAAGACAACCCCCGGGCGCTGGCCATATGCGATGATCCTGTCCACCCCGACACTTTGGGAAGACTGGACCTGGGAGAGCGGGACGTTCTCCTCGCCCTCTCCGAAGACGACGCGAACAACGCCCTGGTGTGCTTGGTGTCCAAGGCGCTGGGCGTGCAGATGGCGGTCGCCCGACTGCACAATCAGCACCACGTGGAGTTGCTGGAAGGGAAGGGCATCGACGCGGCGGTCTCCCCTCGTCTGCTGGCTGCGGGAAGCATCCTTCGGTACGTCCGCCGGGGAGTCGTCCACTCGGTGGTCACCTTCAGCGACTCGGACGCGGAAGCCATTGAGCTGGACGTGGGACCCGAAAGCCCGGTCGCGGGCCTCCGGATGATGGACATCGATCTTCCCAAGGGGTCAATGGTCGGGGGAATCGTCCGCAACATGTCCCCGATCCTGCCCCGAGGGGACACCATGATCAAGCCCGGGGACCGGATCATTGTGTTCAGCCTTCCCGAACACATAACCACCGTCGAGAACCTTTTCCACGGGGAAGAAACGTGAAATTGACCTCCGCGGTGGGCTGGCTGGGTCGCCGCGGGATGTTCACCTCCCTGCTCCTGGTAACCGGCGTGACCGCCATGGCGGTGGGTCTGATGATGCTGCTGGCCGCCGGGGTGTCTCTCCTGTACGGCGAATTCTCAGATGCGAGGGCGATCGGGGCCGCTGCCGCGGTGACGGTGGCGACCGGAGGACTGCTGCGATGGTCCGTGGAGAAGCCCACCGCCCTGACCACCCGGGCGGGGTTCGCGGGAGTGGGCGTCGCCTGGCTGATGATGTCGGCCTGGGGGACCCTTCCCTATCTCTTCACCGGCGCGATTCCCGACGTCACCAACGCCGTGTTCGAGACGGTTTCCGGATTCACAACCACCGGCGCCTCCATGCTGGCCGACCCCGGCCAACTCTCCCATGGCATTCTGTTTTGGCGGTCGCTCACCCAGTGGATGGGAGGAATGGGGATAATCGTGTTGTTCGTGGCGGTGCTGCCCCTGTTGGGAGTGGGCGGGCTGGAGTTGGCCAGGGCCGAGTCCCCCGGAGCGGATCCTGATCGGCTGACCCCCCGTTTCCAGGACACCGCCAAGCGCCTGTGGCTGATCTATCTGATACTCACCTGCACGGAGGCATTGCTGCTCTGGGCAGGCGACATGGACCTCTTCCAGGCGGTTAACCACTCCCTGACCACTCTGTCCACGGGGGGTTTCAGCACCGAATCCACCTCCATCACCGGATTCAGCGCCTATACCCAGTGGGTGATCATCGTCTTCATGGTCCTGGCGGGAGTCTCCTTTGCTCTCCACTTTCGGGCCATGCTCAATCCCCGCCGCTATCTGGCCAACGAGGAGTTCCGTCTGTACTTCCTGGTGGTGGCGGCCGCCGCAGTCTGGCTCACCATCGCTCTCGCCAACCAGGGAACCGGTTGGGAGCAGGCGGTGCGGGAGGGTGTCTTTACGGCGGTTTCGATAGTGACGACGACGGGGTACAACACCGCGGATTTCGGATCGTGGATGCCATCCATGCAACTGTTGGTGCTGGTCCTGATGACCCTGGGCGGGATGGCGGGATCCACAGCGGGGGGCATCAAGAGCTTTCGGTTGAAGGTGGTGGCGAACACCGCCCTCACCGAGTTACGACGGGTGATCCACCCCCGAGGGATGTTCATAATCCGGCTCAACAAGCGCCCGCTTCCAACCCACATCATCCGCGGAAGCTTCTCTTTCTTAGCTCTGTACCTGTTCCTCCTGGGGGCCGGGGCCCTGGTCTTCATCACCATCGAATCTTCCTACGGGTCCTCGGATCTGGTTACCTCGCTATCGGCGGTGGTCGCCAGCCTGGGAAACATCGGACCCGGATTGGGAGAAGTGGGACCCGCAGCCAACTACGCCATGATCTCTCCTCCCGGCAAATGGCTCCTGTCCCTCTTGATGATCGTGGGACGTTTGGAGATCCTCCCCATCCTGGTGCTCGCCATGCCTTCCGTGTGGCGCAAATAGAGGTTTGGGTTGTAGAGTCTCTGACTGCGACACCTCACCGAACGGGGGGCAATAGAGAGCTACTGACCAGGGCCGGGGCTCGGGCGACTATTCCCTCAGGACCACGAGATCGTCGCGGTGGATGAGTTCTGTGGTGGGATGGGCGCTTGTCTGGAGACTCCGGCACTCGGATGCGGAGATGCGGGCAATGCCCTTGGCGATGGTTCTTCCCTCAGGATCCAGCACCTCCACCGCCTCCCCGGCGCTGAAACCACCTTCGATCTCCCGTACTCCCACCGGCAACAGGCTTCTCTTTGATTCTGTGATCGCCCGCACCGCTCCGGCGTCCAGGGTCACGCGACCACCGGACTCCTGACCGAATGCGATCCAGAGTTTGCGGGCGCTGAGTTTCCGGGCTTCAGGATTCACCCAGGTGCCGATCGCTTCTCCCTGACAGATCCGGTCCACCACTTGGGGTTCGGACGAGGAGGCAACCACGGTCGGGATACCGGAGAAAGCGGCCATCCGGGCCGCGGCCACCTTGCTGGACACACCGCCCGATCCCAGCCGTCCCCCGGGCAGGCTGGCGATAGCGTCGAGCGTCCAATCCCCGGAGGAGATCTCGTCTATCAGGGTGGCGTCCCGTGAGGAGGGATCCGCCGAATAGAGCCCGGGAGTATCGGTCAGGAGGATCAGGAGATCGGCCGAGACCAGATGGGAAACCAGAGCCGCCAACCGATCGTTGTCTCCCACCCGCAACTCCTCCACCCCCACCGTGTCATTCTCGTTGACCACGGGAACGATACGACGTTCCAGCATGCTGGAAAGAGCCGTCCGGGCGTTTAGATAGGGCGTCCGGTTCGCCAGCACTCCCCGTGTCAGGAGCACCTGGCCGACGACTATTCCCCGCTTGGCGAATTGGGCCGCGTACATGCCCATCAGCCGACCCTGCCCCACAGCTGCCGCCACCTGCAATCCGGCCAGGTCGGTAGGTCTGTCGGAGAGTCCCAGCGCGGGAAGCCCCGCCGCCACCGCCCCCGACGTGACCAGAACGGTCGGGTACCCCGAGGAGCAGGCCCGGACCACATGTTCGACCACTCGCTCCAGCGCGGCCGGGTTCAGGCCTTTCACAACTTCGACCAAGCTGGAGGAACCTATTTTCACCACCAATACGCCTCCCGGGACAATGGATCGTCTCACTGTGGCCCCTCCAGTGCGGGATCCTCGTATTGAAGTTCCGCCCCTCCGATCCGAACCGTATCGCCGTGGCGGGCGCCAGCCTCCCGGAGGGCCCGGCCCACGCCTATCCGATCCAGCCGGGTGGAAGCGAGCCGAGCTGCTTCGGGAGTCTCTAGATCACCCAGAGCCACAGCCCGCTCCGCGGCCGTTCCCACCACGGCCCACCCGTCGTCGACCCGGGTGACCACAAAGCCTCGATGGTGAGGGCGGTGCAATATGAAGCCCTCCCGGGGGGCGGCGGTCTCCCGCGCCCTCGCCACCAGTTCCCCGACCCTGCGCAGGAACGGCGCCAGCCCATACCCCGTCACCGCCGAGATCAGGAACGCCCCGGGGATCGCCTTGGCAATCCCATCCGATTCCGGCAGGTCAGCCTTGTTGACCGCCATCACCCGGGGACGTTCCGACAACCGGGGAGAGTACTTCTCCAACTCGCCCAGAAGAACATCCATTTGTGTTCCAACCTCCACCTCGGCCATCGGTGAGGGGTCGAGCATGATCACGAGCACCGAGGCCCGCTCGACATGACGAAGGAATGTGTGCCCCAACCCCTTGCCCTCAGCCGCACCCTGTATCAGCCCGGGAACATCTGCCAAGGTGAACTCCTCATCGTCCACCGCCACCACTCCCAGGTTGGGAGTGAGAGTGGTGAAGGGATATGAGGCCACCTTCGGACGGGCGGCCGACACACGGGATAGAAGAGTGCTCTTGCCGGCATTCGGAAACCCCACCAAAGCGGCGTCGGCCTGCAGTTTCATCTCCAGGCGGAACCATCCCTGGCGCCCCTTTTCCCCCTCCTCGGCCACCGCAGGAACCCGATGTTGGGGGCTGACCAACCCGGCATTGCCCCGCCCTCCCCGCCCTCCCCGCAGCAGCAACGCCTGTTGCCGGTCTTCCACCAGGTCGGCCAGAAGCGCTCCGGCATCGTCGTACACGGAGGTCCCCAACGGAACCGGGATGACCAACCGAGCGCCCCTGCGGCCGTGACGAAGGCGATCAGCCCCTTTGCCGCCGCTTTCGGCCACATGATGGGGATAGCGTTGATAGCGAAACAGCGTTCCTATGGACGGTTCGGCGCGCACCACCACATCCCCGCCTCTTCCCCCCGAGCCGCCGACCGGCTTTCCCCGCGGCTTTCCGCGTCGTCGCTCAAAGCTAACCATGCCACTCCCGCCGTCTCCGGCGCGAAGGTGCACCTTGACCGAGTCAACGAACATCGCGACCGGCCGGAAGGGGAGTCAGTCGGTGAGGACGCTCACCAGGCGGCGACGATTCCGTTCCCCGTACTTGACCACGCCCGAGGCGCGGGCATACAACGTGTCGTCACTCCCCCGACCAACATTGAGTCCGGGGTGAATGCGAGTCCCGCGTTGTCGAACCAGCACGGCTCCGGAATGGACCAACTGGCCGTCGAACACCTTGGGACCCAGCCGCTTGGAGTGCGATTCGCGTCCGTTTCGGCTGGAGCCTCCCGCTTTAGTCTTGGACATCTCAGCTCTCCTTCTCAGAATCGGTCGGCAGGTCTATGTTCAGGATCTCGATCTGGGAGTACTTCTGGCGATGGCCGATGCGACGCCGGTAGCCGGTCTTGGACTTGTATTTGAAGATGCGGATCTTTGGACCCTTCACTTCCCCGAGCAGTCGGGCGGTGACCCGCGCTCCCCGTAGCGCAGGGCCGGTCAATACCTTTCCGTCCCCGTCCACGACCAGCACCGGATCAAAGGCGATGTCGTCGAGTTCCCGGGACAGGCGCTCCACACTGATCACATCCCCGGGAGCGACCCTGGCCTGTTTCCCGCCGGTGGCTATTACTGCGTACATGCTAAGTGAGTCATTCTACGCCGCGGGGAGCCGGAACGCCAAGGTCATATACCGGCCGCGACCCGCGGGCGGGAAGAGGTCGGATCCTGAACAATCCGGCCCTGTCCCCCGCAACTGTCGCACGGTTTGGAGTACGACTCCAGCAGACCTGCCGAAACATTCTTCCGTGTCATTTCCACCAGGCCGAGACGGGAAACTTCAAATGCCTCCGTCCGTGTCTTGTCCCTGGCCAGTACCTCCTTCAGCTTTGCCAGCACCTTTCGTTGGTTCGACTCTCGGGTCATATCGATGAAATCGATAACGATGATGCCTCCGATGTCCCGCAGTCGCAACTGGCGCCCGATCTCCTCGGCGGCCTCCAGATTGTTCTGGAGGATGGTGTCCTCCAAATTGGAACGGCCCACGAACCGCCCGGTGTTGACGTCCACCACAGTCAAAGCCTCGGTGGAGTCAAACACCAGATGTCCCCCCGACGGCAGTGGCACCCGACGTTTCAATGCCTTCCTCACCTGATCGTCCACATGGAATCGCTCGAAGAGTGGGATGGGGTTCTCATAACGCCGCACCCGGGAGACCAAATCCGGATCGGCAGACCGTAGATAGTCCACGGCCCGTTTGTGGGAATCCTTGTCGTCGATTTCCACCCGTCGCGTCTCCGAAGTGAGGTGCTCACGGATCACCCTGATCAACAGGTCAGAATCCCGGTGCAGCAACCGGGGACCCCCTCCCTGAGCCGCCTGGTCGCTTATGTCTCGCCACCGGTCCGCCAACTTCGCCACCTCCGACTCGATCTCCTTGGACGTGGCCTGGCGGGCAGCGGTCCGGGCAATGACGCCGAATCCCGGAGGCACCATCTCGGCCACAACCTGTCTGAGTCGGGAACGTTCCGCACGCGACAACCGCTGGGAGATGGCGACGTTGGAGAGTCCGGGCTGAAGGACCAGGAACCGGCCGGCCAGCGATACGTGGCCGCGCAGACGGGGGCCCTTTGCGCCCATCGAGTCCCGCCTGACCTGCACGATTAGTTCGTCTCCCTCAGAAATGACCTGCTCCACCCGGGGCCGGGCGCCCCTGCCGAATCGCTCTGGATCCACATACACGTCATCAGCGTAGAGCACCCCGTTCTTCCCCTCGCCGATGTCCACGAAGGCGGCTTCCATCCCGGGCAATACGTTGCGCACCACCGCCAGGTATATGTTCCCCACCAGAGAAACGCTGCCGGGGCTCTCCGAGTAATACTCCACCAGATCCGGACCCTCCATGATGGCCACCCTGGTTCCTTCCCCCACACTCACCAGTATCTTGCTTCGCAGCGAGGAAGGCCGACCTGCCGGTGCGGAGGGGACAGTCTCGGGGACGGTTCCCGCCCGCCGGCTTGGAGCTGCACCTCGGGTCGTAGAGATACTGGGGCGGCTCTTCCCCGAACCCCGCTGCCGGGGCCTTGCACCCTTCTTTTTCTTGGCGGTCTTAACGCCGGTGGACGCCTTCGCAGCTATGCGGCGGATCTCCACCTCCGACCCATTGACCTGGCGCTTTTTCAGCGTTTCTACAAAGTCACCGCCGACCCGGCGGATTACCTCGGTTCCGCGCTGACGTCGAAACCTTCCCATTTACAGCCCTCCTAGTTAAATTGGCGCAGGAAACGTGCCGCCCTCTCGACCTGCAACCCCTGGTCCCTCGGCTTAGACCTAGCCGGAAGGGGGGAGGACCCGAGAGTCCGACTCCAAAACTTGTCGCTTCGTGGGCTAAGAGCAAACGAAGCCAAGCCCATCGACATTTATAATGCTACACACACTCTTGGTACAAAGTGAAATCTATTGCAAAGAGGGGGATGGGTATCCGCCCCCGGGCTACCTCTCTAAGAGATTCCGGTCCCGGGAGGCACCGCGGAACCTGACACGGGAACGCAACCTCCAGACAGAAACAGCCATCCCTACACCGGCCGTCGAGGTGAGATAGAAGGAGCCTCCCCGGCTCAGGAAGGGTAAGGGGAGCCCGGTGATGGGCACCAGACCCAAGGTCATCCCCACGCTGATGAATACGTGGAACATCAGAAAGGCTGCTACCCCCATCGCAATCAGAGACCCGTATTGATCGGACGCTGTTACCGCTATCCGCAACAGTCGCCAGAGCACGTAGCCGAAGGCCAGCAGAACCACCGACGCTCCCACGAATCCCAACTGCTCGCCCACCGCCGTGAAGATGAAGTCACTTTCTTGTTCCGGTACCAGGCCCTGGTTGGTTATGGCGCCTTGGAATAGTCCCTGGCCGGTCACCTGGCCTGAGGACATGGCCAGCCTGGCTTGCCGGATACTCCAACCAAGCCCCTGGGGATCCAGATCGGGATCGATAAACACTCGCAGCCGATCTATCTGATGCCCCGCCAGCAGGTCGAAACGCCAAATCGTGGTTACGACTCCCACCGCCGCTAATGCCAGGACTGTCATCTGGGTCCGAGTCGCCCCGGCCACGAACAGCATCAGCAGGAGAATAAAGGGAAACGACATCATAGTTCCCAGATCAGGCTGCAGGAAGATCAGCACTATCGGAGGCGCCAACAGGACCAACGCATATCCGACTTTCCGCCAGGGCAGTTGCTGGTAGCTCTCTTCAGGACCCCGGCTGAGCAGGGACGCCAAAGCCATGACCAGCGCCAACTTGGTGAACTCGGCGGGCTGGATGTTCACCGGGCCAATGGTGATCCAACGTTGGACACCCTTCACAGGATCGAACAGAAACCCAGCCGCCAAAGCAACCATGCAGCCCAGGTACAGGACAGGCGCGAGAGACTGGTAGTTCCGATAGTCGACATAGCTGAGTGCGACCATGCCGACAAATCCGATCACCATGAACCCCAGTTGACGCTCCATGGAAGCCGACGGCAGTAACTCCTGCCGTTCCAAGGCTGCCCGGGTTGCCGAGAAGATCATCAGCAGACCGAACCCTGAAAGCGCCAGCACCACCGCCATCAAACCCAGGTCGGGGGGGCCGATGCCTTCCTCCGTCACCCACCATCCGCGTGTCGGTCGAGAGTGCAAGTGCATCAGTTGGTCTCTTCCCCGGCTTCGATCGGGTCCAGTTCCTCGCCCATCAGGTACTGCATTATGTAACGTCCCATCGGGGCCGCCACCCTTCCTCCCGAGCCACCCTGATCCACCAGCACCACCACCACCCACTTCGGGTTGTTGATGGGAGCAACCCCAACGAACCAGGCGTGGCTATCCCGATTGGCAGAGGATTGGCCGGTCCCGGTCTTGCCCCCCACCAGATTCACCGAGGACCCGAAGTCCGAGAACGCACGACGGGCCGTGCCGCTGGAAACCACCAGGTTCATGTCGGACAGCAGTGAATCCACTATCGCGTCGGGGAGATCGATCTGGCTCTTTGCCTCGGGAAGTGCCGCCCACAGCAACTCCCCCTCCGGAGAACGTACCTGGCTGACCACCCTGGGCGTCCACACCGTCCCGCCATTGGCCAGAGCGCCATAGGAGACCGCTACCTGCAGAGGAGAGGCCAACATGTCGCCCTGTCCTATCGCCAGATTCATCAGGTCCCCTCCCAGCCAGGGACTCGCAAGAGTTAGCCGAGCCGGATCCAGGCGAACGGGAGCTGCCGGATCCTCCAGTTGGATCTGCTTCCAGTTTTCGAACAACTCCCGGTCAGGAACAATCCCGGCCTGATCGCCGGAGAGATCCACGCCCGTGAATGCACCGTAGCCCAGAGAGCGCGCCATGTCCTGAAGGATGTCTTCTCGAGAAGTGTTGCCCCAGTTGCGCCAGACCCCCAGCGCCACGTTGTAGAAGAAGATATTGCAGGAGTGCTCAAAAGCTTCGTGGATATCCAGCCATCCCAGTTCCGCCGGGTAATACCAGTCACGAAACACCTGCGGGCTTCCCTCATCGATGATCTCGGGCAACACCAATTCTCCATCACAGTTGATCCGCCGGTTGACCAAATCCACCCCCTCTATCGCCTCCGCGAAAGGTATGTCGTAGGTGAGGGCGGCCGTGTAGGTAATAGCCTTGAAAGTGGACGCCGGCGGGTAGAGCCCCCCGACCACCAGGTTGAGAAAGGCCTTTTGGTTCGAGAGCCTGGCGAAGTCGACCCTGTCGATCCCCCACACGAACTCCTGAGGGTCGAAGTCCGGATAGCTGGCCAACGCCAGTACGTCGCCGTTGGTGATGTCCATCACCACTCCCGCCGCCCGCTCGGTCGGATTGAGGGCGGCCCTCGTCTCCCCCTCCTCCAACGGCTGCTCTCTTTCCCCGTCCTTGATCAGGTTGGAGAGCTCAATCCCTTCCAGAAGGGCACCCTCCACCACCCTCTGCAACTCCTCGTCAATAGTCAGATAGAGGGTGGCTCCCGACTCCGGGGGAACTTCGGCTCGTTCCTCGGTTATCCGTCCGGCCTGGTTGACCCGATAGACACGCTCTCCCGGCGTCCCCTGTAGCCACTCATCGTAGAACCCCTCCACTCCCAGCTTGCCGATACGAATGTTCGGATCAAGATAGGGGCGCTGCTGCAAATCATCGGCAGAGGGGAACCCCAGGTGCCCGATCACATGGGACAAGGAGCCGCCCGCCAGATAGATTCTCTCCGGAAAGTTCTCGATCACCACCCCCGGAAAGGAACGAAGTTGCTCTTCCAACTGGTAGGCGGTCGTCGTGTCAACCACCGCCACGGGGAACCGCTGGTTGACGCCCGCTTCGTCGTACAGGGCTTCTATCCACTCGGCGGGGACTTCCAGCCGGGCGGACAACCGGGCGATCGCCTCGTCCTTCTGGGAGGATTGGAGAAGTTTGCGATCCATCACCACCATTGGAACCACCCGGCTGGTAACCAGCAACTGTCCGTTGCGATCCCGGATATCGCCGCGGGGCGCCGGCGTGACAACCGACACCAGCCCCTCGTTGTACACGATCTCCGCCGCAGCCACGCCTTCGCCGACCTGCATGAACCAAAGGCGGATCCCCAAAAACCCCATAAGCAGGGCGAAGATCGCCGCCACCACCGCGATCCGATATGACCCTCTCATTTGAGGGAGGGGACCCAGAGTCGATTCGAGAGGGGGAAGAGCACCACGGCCAGTACGAAATTGAGAACCGGAATCAGTGCCATTCTCCGGAGCGTTTCCCAGACAGCCAGGGACCACTCCCCGAACGCGATACCCATCACCGTGTGAACCGCGATGCCGGCCAGGGTCAGCAGCAGAATCCGCAGGGCATTGACCAGAACTCCCCGCCCTCCCTGCTCACGTGTGAGGGATGCTCCCCAGGCAACCAGGGTCATGACGAAGGCCAGCAGCCCTATCACGGAGGTACCGGATGCGTCCAGGAGCAAACCGCTAAAAAAGCCCAGCAGGATAACCCCGTTGTCCCGAAGCCGGAAGGCGGCATACGCCACCACCATGGTCACCAAATCAGGAGAGACTCCCCCGATCTGGAGCCTCCCCACCACCGAAGTTTGCAATACCACCACCCCCACCACCCCTGCCAGCCATGCAAGGCCCCGTCCCCAGCGGACGGATCTTTGAAAAGGCAGGTACGATGTCCCGCGGGGAGAGGACCTGACAACGCTACGGGCCGAGTCCCTCCTGGAACGGTAGCGGCGAAGACGAAGCCGACTACTCATTGGGCCCCGGTGGCCAGGACACCACCAACACCGCTCTCGCCCTCTGAGGATCGGAGAAAGGCCTCACCGAGCCGCGCAACACCGATCCCACCACTTGGGCTTCTCCCACCAGGGAACCAACCGGCAAACCGGGGGGAAAGCTCACCGATAGCTGGGATGTGACCACATCTTCACCCTCGGCAACTATCGGCGGGCTGTCGACAACCTCCAAGCTGAGCAACTCCGATCCCACCTGCGGCCGCAGGACTCCCACACTCCCCGCCACCAGCACCGTCAGTCCCTCCACATCAGCCGATAGGGGTATCACGGTGGCGAAGTCATCGGACGAAGCGCCGACCCTCCCCAGCAGGTAGCCGTTCTCATCCAGGACCGGGTTCCCCGGCACCACTCCCTCCTCCAGCCCCTTGTCAATTCTCAGGTGGAACTCGAAACCCACCTGCCGCCCAACCACGTTTGCCAAAGTTCTAGTCTGTTCCACATCGGGGAGATCCAGGCCCACCAACCGTTCCAAGGAATCCAGCCGGGCAAGTTGGTCCTCAACCGCTGCCATCTCTGCTTGGGTTTCGGCCAACTCTGCCCGTAAGGCGGCGTTCTCCGAACGCAGGGAAGCGATGCCTGCCAACCCCTCCACTGTCGCCACCAGCGGGTCAAAGACCTCCACTGCCAACCTCTGCAAAGGAACCAGCCAACTTCCCAGACCTACTCGTACAACTCCCCAACTGTCAGCCCTCACCTCCAGAGTGGCCAGCACCAGAGAGACCACCAGCAATAAGGAAAGCGCCAGGGTCCGGCCTCTGGACCTGAACTCGTACACGGCTATTCAGTCGTTTTTAGGTCAAACGCTGGACGTGATAGAAAGCACGTTTCTGAACGATTGCCTTTCCTCCAGACACTTGCCGGCGCCCAATACCACGGAGAGCAAGGGGTTGGCGGACACCCTCACCTTGATTCTGATTTCCTTCTCCAACAACTCCTTCAACCCGGCCAGCAGAGCGCCTCCGCCGGTCACCAGGATCCCCTGGCCAATGATGTCGGACGCAATGTCAGGATTGACGACCGTGAGGGTCTTTTTCACGGCGTCCACAATTTCGTCCACCGGCTGTTTGATCGCCTCCCGGATCTCGGAGGTGGATACAACCACCTTGTCCGGTTGGCCGGTATGGACGCTGTGCCCCTGGATTTCGGCCATCCGGTTCTCCCGGGGCCAAGCCGAACCGATCGCGATCTTGAGATCTTCGGCAGTACGCGTCCCTATCCGAAGTCCCTTCTCGTACTGGATCCACTCGATAATCGATTGATCCATCGCATATCCGGCTGTGCGGATGCTCCGGCCCGCAACCACTCCTCCCAGGGACAGGACGCCTATCTCGGTGGTCCCGCCCCCGATGTCCACAACCATCGAGCCCTTCGCCTCAGAGACCGGCAGGTCCTCTCCTATGGCGGCGGCCATGCTCTCTTCTATGACGTATGCTCTGCGCGCTCCCGCTTTGAACGCGGCATCCTCTGCGGCCCTGCGTTCCACGGTGCTGCTCTCCGAGGGAACGCAAATCACGATCTCCGGGCGATAGAACCATCTCGGCTGGACCTTCTTGACAAAGTAGCGAATCATCCGGGCGGTAGTGTCGAAGTCGGCGATCACGCCATCCCGCAGAGGACGGATGGCCGTAATCTGCGCCGGAGTACGACCGATCATGTGCTTGGCCTCGGCGCCCACCGCCAGCAGTTCTCCCGACCGGGAGTCGATGGCGACCACCGACGGCTCGCCCAACACCACCCCTTTCCCGCGCAAATACACCAGGGTATTGGCAGTCCCGAGATCAATTGCCATGTCCTGGCTACCCAAAATCATGGAGAACATCTCATCTCCGGGTGCAACCCTAAGCGACTATTCCGGATCATAACCGAACCACAGACCTATCTCCCGATTTGCGCTGATCGGAGAGTCGGAACCGTGTACCAGGTTCTGGGTGGTCTCCAACCCGAAATCTCCCCGAATCGTGCCCGGAGGCGCCGTGGCAGGGTTGGTCGGGCCTATCAGAAGCCTGGCCACGGAAACCGCCGATTCGCCTTCCCAAACCATAGCCATCACCGGTCCCTCCGTGATAAAGGCTATCAACTCCGGATAAAAGGGACGGGAAAGATGCTCGGCGTAGTGTTCACCTGCCAACTCGGGACTCACCCTCTGCATGCGGGCCTCCACCAACCGCAATCCCTTCAATTCCAGTCGCCGGATTATCTCCCCCACCAGACCCCGGGCCACCCCATCGGGCTTGACCATCACAAAGGTTCGTTCACAAGCCATGTCAGAGATTCTATTGGAGCCGGAGAGGGGATTCGAACCCCTGACCTGCTCATTACGAGTGAGCTGCTCT
>JAAXHN010000105.1 GCA_012270885.1 Acidimicrobiia bacterium
ATATTCCGCGGTTCCTCAGGTGGGCCCGCATGCGGATCAGCGGATCCAGGGCCCTCCAAGAATCCTCCTCCTCCGAGGACCGGTATCGGCCGGGATCGTCGGCAGTGGCGTGGGGACCGAATCGATAGCACACCGCCTCGATCAAGGTGGGACCCCCGCCCTCCCTAGCCTTTCGGGCGGCTTCTGTGACCGCGCTGTGGACTGCAAGCGCGTCCATCCCGTCCACCCGGATTCCCTCGAACCCGTATGCCACAGCCTTTTGTGAAAGGGTCTCCGATCCGGTCTGGGAGGAAACCGGCATGGAGATGGCGTACTGGTTGTTGGAGCAGACGAAGACCACCGGCAGGTTCCAGACGCTGGCGAAATTCATGCCCGAATGAAAATCGGAGGCGGAGGTGGCTCCATCTCCGAAGAAGGCGACGCTTATGCCTCGGGCGCCGCTGAGGACCCCGTAGTAGGCCCGCCCCACCGCATGGGGAAGGTGGGTGGAGATGGGAATGGTGTACAGACCGATGCCGAGACCGCGAACATCCCAGTTCGCATAACCGTGACCCCGGTACAACTCCAACAGCGCCGCGAGGGGGAGTCCCCGGCCGAGCACCGCCGAATGCTCCCGGTAGGAGGGGAAGATCCAGTCCTCGGGGGCGAGCGCCAGCGCCGATCCGACCGATACCGCTTCCTGGCCTTCCATGGGAGCGAAGGTGCCCATCCGCCCCTGACGCTGGAGGGCCATCATCCGCCGGTCCAGGGTCCGCCCCGCCGCCATCTCCGAATAGATGCGTGTCAGCAACTCGGGCGAGTAGCGCTGGGCGACCTCAGGTAGAGCGACAGCTCCGTCGGGTTGAAGAACCTGGTACATCGTGTCGGCTATGACCCATTTTACGGGGTCGGGGTTACAAAGGATTCCCGGGGGAAAAACGGGCGGTGAACCCGGTGGTGTAGCAGATTTGCACGCATCTCGGAATGGTATTGTGGGCTGGCGTGTCCGGACTGTTGGCGTTCCATGCTCATCCCGATGACGAGGTGATGTCCACCGGCGGAGCCTTGATCAAGTATGCCGAGGCCGGGGAACAGGTGGTGGTGGTGACCGCCACCGATGGCGCGGAGGGGGAAGTGCACAACTACTCCAACTCCGAAGAGATCGCCCCCCGGCTGGCGGAGGTGAGAGCCGAGGAGTTGGCGGAGTCGCTCTCCATCCTGGGAGTGAAGCACCATGCCTTCTTGGGTTATCGCGACTCGGGCATGATGGGATGGGAGGGCAACTCCCACCCCGACTCCTTCTGGCAGGCCGACTTCATGGAGGCCGTCGGCCGGATGGTGCGGTTGATCCGCCGCTACCAGCCGGAGGTGATGACAGTCTACGACGCCTTCGGCGGATACGGCCACCCCGATCACATCAATGTCCACCGGGTAGGGACCGCCGCCTTCTTCGGCGCCTCCGACCTGGGGCGATTCCCATTGGAGGAGGGAGAGGAGTTCTGGGAGCCGCTCAAGCTCTACTGGTCGGTCTGGCCGAGGAGCAGGGTGGTCGCCTACGCGGAACTCGAGTTCTCCCGCGGGGAGATGAGCCCCGAAGACCTGGAGAGGGCCCACCACGCCGGTACTCCCGACCGCGACATCAGCTGCACGCTGGATGTGCGGGACTGCGTACCCACCAAAATGGCCGCTCTCCGGGCTCACCGCAGTCAGATCCCCGCTGACAGTTCATGGCTGGCGATACCCGACGAATACTTGCTCCGGATGATCGGCTGGGAGACCTTTATCCGGGTGTTCAGCAGGGTGCAGACCCCATATCGGGAGGATGACTTGTTCACCGGATGCGGGGAGCGGCCCGCCTAAGCTCGTACTATGTACGACTCCACCTCCCCATCCACTCGCTGGAAGGCAGAGTTGGAGTCATGGTCGATACCCGAGAGCGTTCTTCAGCAGGCCGACGAGTCGCCCTACGGGTGGCCGCCCGAGTTGTGGAGACGCCGCACCCAGGAGAGCCGCACCCGATCCGAGACCACCCCGACGACCTCGTTGGTCACAGAGATGCTGGGGCTGGACGGGACGCTGATCGATGTGGGCGCGGGAACCGGTAGGAGCTGTCTTCCCTATGCGCGGGCCGGGCACAGGGTTACGGCGGTGGAGAAGAACCCCGGAATGGCCGCCGGTCTTCGGGAGGAGGCGGATTCGGAGGGGCTGGAAGTGGAAGTGGTGGTGGGCCCCTGGCCGCATGCGGCCGCCTCCACCCCCATGGCCGACGTGGTGCTGTCGAGCCACGTGGTATACGACGTGGCGGAGATAGGCCCCTTCATCAGGGCTCTGGGGGGTCACTGCCGACGGGGTGCGGTGGTGGAGATGACCAACGTCCATCCGTGGACGAATATGAATCACCTCTATCGGGCCATTCACGATCTTGACCGCCCCGAGGGCCCGTCGGTGGAGGACCTGGTGGAGGTGATCGTCTCCGAACTGGGCGCCGAGGTGGGCGTGGTGCGCTGGGAGCGCGCGCCGGATCTGTGGTTTCCCACCTGGGAGGAGGTACTGGCGTACTACGGGCGACGGGTGGCGGTACCCCTGGCGAGACGGGCCGAGCTACGCCCGCTTCTGGAGGAGCATGTGGTTGCCAGAGGCGACCGCCTCTATGTCGAGGAGGGTCCCCGGACTCTCGCCACCCTGTGGTGGTCTCCCTGACCGCTGAGCGGTCATGGTCAGCGGGGCGGGGGCGGGCGTTGCCATAATCAGGGAGATGAATGAAGAACCCCTTCCAGAAAGCATCCCCTCCGGCACCGAGGAGGGCGATGCCCGCCTGGCCGAGGCGCGCAAGGGGCTCGAGGAGTTGACCGAGGCGGAAGGCGCCGATGGGCTGGCGCCCGCCGAGCGGCTGGCCGACCTGTTGGAGGGGTTGCTGGAGGGCCAAATAGGAGAGAGAAGCTGAATCGGCGGCGGCTCGACCAGGAGTTGGTGGAGAGAGGACAAGCCGGGAGCCGCACCGAGGCTCAGCGGCTGATCACCGCGGGCGGAGTGCGGGTGGAAGGAGTGCTCTCTCCGCGGCCCGCCACCCTGGTGGGGGCTGCAACCGCCATCTCTCTAACCACGGATGGGCCCCGCTTCGTTTCCCGCGGGGGAGAGAAACTCGATCATGCCCTCGAAGTGGTGGGAGTCGACCCCGCGGGGAAGCGTTGTCTGGACGTGGGGGCCTCCACAGGGGGATTCACCGATGTCCTCCTGCAGAGAGGGGCGTGTCAGGTGACCGCTCTGGACGTGGGTTATGGCCAGCTCCATCCCCGGCTGGCCCGGGACCCCCGGGTGGAGGTGATTGACCGGACCAACATTCGCCATGTGAATTCCTCCCGGCTGGGGCTCTTCGATGTGGTGGTGGCCGACCTATCCTTTATCTCGTTGTGTACGGTGGTCGACCGGCTGAGTGAGTTGGCCGAGGCGGGAGCGGACTGTTTGACCCTGGTGAAGCCCCAGTTCGAGGCTGGCCGCCGGTCGGTCGGAAAGAAGGGTGTGGTGCGAGATCCCCGGGTGCACTCGGAGGTGATCCACAAGGTGGGAACCTGCCTCCTGGGAGCCGGTCTCGGTCCCAGGAGGGTGGTGGCCTCTCCGCTGCGGGGCGCCAAGTCGGGGAATAGGGAGTTCTTCGTTTGGTCGGTGAAAGGGGGAGCGGAGACCGAAGGTTGGGAGGAGCGGTGAGAATCGGCGTGGTGCCCAACCGGGTCAGAGAGACGGCGGTTAGGTTTACCCGAAGCCTGGTGGCTGAGGTTCGGAGCCGGGGGTGGGAAGTGTGGGTGGACGACGGGGAGGGACTGGACCTGTCCGAAAGGCCCACTGACCTGGTGATTGCCACCGGCGGAGACGGCACCATGCTGCGCGCGGTGAGCCTCGCCTACCGGGCGAACCGTCCGGTGCTGGGTTTCAACCTGGGGACGCTCGGTTTCCTGGCGGAGGCCGACCCCGGCCACCTCACCCGGACGCTCGACCGCCTTGAACAGGGCGACTACCGGCTGGTTCCCCGGATGACGGTGATGGCCGAACTGAACGGGCTCACCGACCTGGGGGTGAACGACGTGGTGGTGGAGAAGATCGACAGCCAGCGGCTGATCGAGCTGGAGGTGGAGGTGGACTCCGAACCGATGCTCTCCTACCGGGCGGACGGGCTGGTGATCAGCACTCCCACCGGCTCCACGGCCTACAGCTTCTCGGCGGGAGGACCCCTCCTCGACACCCGGGTGGACGCTCTGGTGATGACCCCGGTGGCGCCCCATTCGCTCTTCTCCCGGTCGCTGGTGCTCTCGCCCGAGTCGGTGATCAGCTGCCGGGTGGCCCGCGACCGGCCGGTCCAGGTGTCGGTGGACGGGCGCACCACCGCTTCTCTGAGTATGGACGATGAGGTGGTGGTGCGTAGGGGGCCCAGACCGGTGATGTTCGTTGCGTTCGAGCGGGTCGCTTTCTCCACCGTCGTCACCGAGCGGTTCGGACTGTGAGGCGATGCTCGACGAACTGATCGTTGAGAACCTGGGGGTGATCGAGAGAGCGGAGTTCCGCCCCGGGAAGGGTCTGGTGGTCATAACCGGAGAGACCGGGGCCGGTAAGACCCTCCTTCTGGGCGCGCTCCGGCTCCTGATGGGAGAGGCCGCGGACGCCGGGGCGGTGGGGCCGTTCGGATCCGAGACGCTGGTTGGCGGCCGATGGATCGTGGACGGAGAGGAGATGGCGGTGACCCGCCGGGTCCCGAGAAAGGGAAGGAGCCGGGGATACCTGGACGGGATGGTGGCTTCTGTCGCCTCGCTCTCGGAGGCTGTGGGTGGTCTGGTGGAGATCATCGGTCAGCAGGAGCACCTTCGGCTGCGGCGGCCGGGGCAGGTGCGGGAGACGCTCGACGCCACCCTGGACGAAGAGGGAGCGAAGGCGATGGCCTCCTATGAGAGGAGTTGGGAGGACAAGCGCCGATTGGAGGGCGCGCGGGCCGAGTTGGGTGGGGGCCGGGCGGCCTTGGAGCGGGAGGTGGACATGGTCTCCTTCCAGGCCGACGAGATCGAGGCCGCGGGGTTTTCTCCCGGGGACGACGCCCGGCTGATCTCCGATGCCCGCCGTCTTCGCAACCGGGAGGTTCTGCGCGCCCACCTGGGCCGGGCGGGAGAGTTCCTGGCCGCGGCGCGTGAGTCTCTCGGGGAGACCTCGGGTGAGTTGAGTGCGGCATTGGCGCTCGATCCGGGCCTGGAGGATTTGATGGCGGCGGTCGACTCGGCGGAGCAGTTCATGGAGGATGCGGCCTATCGGGCGGAGGGCGCCGCAGAGAGCCTGGACACCGACGCCGGGACGCTCGAGGAGTTGGAGCGCCGCATCTCCCGGTTGGGCGATCTGCGTCGCAAGTACGGATCGACGCTGGAGGAGGTGCTGGCGTTCGGCGCCCGGGCGAGGAGGCGCCGTGAAGAGATCCGGGAGATGCTGGGAACCGCCGACGACTTGGAGGCCGACCTGGCGATGGCGGAACGAGAGGTCTTCTGCTGGGGCGAGGCGTTGTTGAAGGCTCGACGGCGAGCGGCCCGAAAGCTGGCTGAGACCGCATTGGGGCACCTCGGGGGCCTGGGCTTCGGAAGGCCGGTGCTGAGTTTCGAACTCTCCGACGCTCCGCCGGCCGTGCACGGTTGCGACCGGATCCGCCTTCTGTTCTCGTCCGACGAGCGGCTCGCGCCCGGGGAGGTGGGAAGGATCGCCTCGGGAGGGGAGTTGAGTAGGCTGGTACTGGCGCTGCGGCTGGCCGGAGGGAGCGGGGTCGCTCCCACGATGGTCTTCGACGAGGTGGACGCCGGACTGGGAGGAGCCGTGGCCCTGTCCCTGGGACGAAAGCTGTCGGCGGTCTCGGAGGGTACGCAGGTGCTGTGCGTCACTCACCTTGCATCGGTGGCCTCCTTCGCCGATCAGCACTGGGTGATCGAGCGGGAGGGGACTTCCGCGTTACTGCGTCGGGTCGGTGGCGAGGAGCGGGTGGCGGAGCTATCCCGGATGATCTCGGGAGATCCGGACAGCGAATCAGGACGAAACGCCGCTCGAGAACTGCTCGAGTCTGCCGCTTCCCAGAGCGGATGATCGCTCGGCAGAGCAGTTGCCGGGAGCCTGGAGACGCGCCATTTGAAAGTAGTACTTCAATCTACGCGGTTTCTGGTTTTGAGAATGCGACGCCGGGCAAGCAGATCTCATGGGAACCGGACAGGTATAAGCCTGCGGTTGACATTGAATTATCACATTCCCGTTCGTTGTTGGGGACGATGAACCCTTGGTGAGGGTGCGTCCGGACTGAAATCGTCTAATCTGAGGGA
This sequence comes from Acidimicrobiia bacterium, assembly GCA_012270885.1. Classification (GTDB taxonomy): domain Bacteria; phylum Actinomycetota; class Acidimicrobiia; order Spongiisociales; family ZC4RG35; genus Bin76. The sequence goes on from JAAXHN010000105.1 coordinate 6,312, forward strand.
GATGAGCTTTGTGTTGGTAAAAAGCGAGCCTCCGACTACCCGGATCGTGCTCAATCAGCCCCATCGCCGGAATCCCCTGGGAATGGAGACCATGCGGCAGGTGATCGAGGCGTTGAACAGCCTCGATGGCGACTGCCAGGCAGTGGTGATCGCCGGGGAGGGGCCGGTCTTCTCGGCGGGACACGACCTAAAGGAGATGATCGACCCCGAGCCGGGTTTCGTGGAGGAGTTGTTCGACGTCTGCACGGAGATGATGCTCACCATCCACCGCATCCCCCAGCCGGTGGTGGCCCGGGTGCACGGTCCCGCATATGCGGCGGGATGCCAACTGGTTGCCTCCTGCGACTTGGCGGTGGCGGTGGATACGGCCACCTTCGCCACCCCGGGAGTGAAGATCGGGCTGTTCTGCTCGACTCCCATGGTCCCGCTCAGCCGGGCCGTGGGACGCAAGCGGGCCCTGGAGATGCTCTTGACCGGCGACCCGATCGACGCCCTCACCGCCCGCGAGTGGGGCCTCGTCAACCGGGTGGTGAGCCCGGCGGAGTTGGACGACACCATCGACGCGCTGCTCGATCGGATCACGGATTCCTCTCCGGCAGTGGTGGCCCTCGGTAAGGCGGCCTTCTACCGGCAGGAGGAGATCGCCGAGGAGAACGCCTACGCCTACACCAAGGGAGTGATGGTGGCCAATGCCGCCATGAACGACGCCCAAGAAGGGATGGGCGCTTTCGTGGAGAAACGCCCGCCGGTGTGGAGCGGTAGTTGAGCAACCCGAGCCGGGTTGACGAGACCCTTCTCACCCCTCTTCTCTACCTGGAACGCTCGGCCCAGGTGTTCGGCGAGAAGACCGCCATCGTCCACGGGTCACGACGGATCAGCTACCGGGAGATGGCCGAACACACCACCCGGTTGGCCAGGGCTTTGCAATCTTCCGGGATCCGTCCGGGAGACCGGGTTGCCTATCTGTGCCCCAACATACCCGAGATGTTGATGGCCCACTTCGGGGTGCCGCTCGCCAGAGCGGTCCTGGTGGCGATCAACACCCGCCTCTCGGGGCAGGAGATCGCCTACATCCTGTCCCACTCGGGTGCCAAGCTGCTGGTGGCGGACACCGAACTTCTCCCTGCCGCGGCGCTTCACCTGGGCGGCTGTCCCGACCTGGAGGAGGTGATCACCATCGACGAGTTGGGCATCGAACCATCGGTGGATTCAGCTCCCTACTCGGAATTCCTGGAGCGGGGGAGCGACGATCCGCTTCCATGGCGGGTCGATGACGAATTCCGGACTATCTCCATCAACTACACCTCGGGGACCACCGGCCGACCCAAGGGCGTCATGTACACCCACCGGGGCGCTTACCTGAACGCCATGTGCGAGGTGGTCCACTCTGGCTTCGACCGCGATTCGGCTTACCTGTGGACCCTTCCCATGTTCCACTGCAACGGGTGGTGCACCACCTGGGGGGTGACCGCGGTGGGCGGACGCCACGTGTGCCTCCGGGCAGTGCGACCCGACCGCATCTGGAGCCTCATCCGATCAGAGGGAATCAGCCACCTCAACGGGGCGCCCACCGTGCTGGTGGGGATGGCCAATCATCCCGCCGCCCGTCGTCTCGATGCTCCGCTCACCGTTACCACCGCCGGAGCCCCGCCCAGCCCGACCATCATCGGACAGATGGAGGAACTGGGCGCTAAGGTGGTGCACGTGTACGGCTTGACCGAGACCTACGGCCCCTACACGGTTTGCGAGACCCAGGAGGACTGGGCTGCCCATCCCGCCGAGGAGCGGGCCCGGCTCCTGGCCCGCCAGGGAGTGGCGATGGTGGGCGCCGATCCCATCCGGGTGGTGGACGCTGAGATGAACGACATTCCCCGCGACGGTGAGACCATGGGCGAGGTGGTGATGCGAGGAAACATCGTCATGTCCGGCTATTACGACAACCCCGCCGCCACCGAGGAGGCCTTCCGGGGAGGGTGGTTCCACTCCGGGGACCTGGCGGTCTGGCACCCGGACGGCTACATAGAACTGCGGGACCGGGCCAAGGACATAATCATCTCGGGTGGTGAGAACATCTCCACCATCGAGGTGGAGCAGGCGGTGGTAAGCCACCCGGCGGTGCTGGAGGGGGCGGTGGTCGCAATGCCCCACGAATACTGGGGGGAGCGTCCCAAGGCGTTCGTTGTGCTGAAGGAAGGCCAGAGCGCAAAACCGGAGGAGATCATCGCCCACGTACGCGATCGTCTCGCCCACTTCAAGGCGCCCGATCTGGTGGAGATACTGGAGGCTTTGCCCAAGACATCCACCGGAAAGGTCCAAAAGTACGTCCTGAGAAGGGAGCTCTGGGAGGGAAAGGGCAAGAATATCAACTGAATGTGGTATCTTTGCCTAGCGTGCCGCGAAAGGTTGTGCTCCGAAGATGACCCGGTACGTGTTCATCACCGGCGGGGTGGTCTCCAGCCTCGGTAAGGGGATTACTGCCGCCTCCCTGGGTCGGCTGCTCAAGAGCCGGGGTCTTCAGGTCGTCATCCAGAAGCTCGACCCCTACATAAACGTCGATCCGGGAACTATGAACCCCTTCCAGCACGGAGAGGTGTTCGTAACCGACGACGGGGGGGAGACCGATCTTGACCTCGGTCACTACGAGCGGTTCACAGGAGAGCATCTGCGGCAGCTTTCCAACGTGACGTCGGGGTCCGTCTATCTGGCGGTGATCAGAAAAGAACGTCGCGGCGCCTACCTGGGCGACACGGTGCAGGTGATTCCGCACATCACCAACGAGATCAAGTCTCGAATACGCCGGCTGGGTGAGGAGTCCAACGCAGATGTGGTGATCACCGAGGTGGGAGGCACGGTGGGAGACATCGAGAGCCTTCCGTTCCTCGAGGCCATCCGGCAGTTCGGCAAGGAAATGGGCCCGGACAACATCGCCTACATCCACGTCACCCTGGCGCCGTTCCTCAAGACGTCGGAGGAGATGAAGACCAAGCCCACCCAGCACTCGGTGGCCGAACTCCGCTCGAAGGGAATCTCCCCGGATGTGATCGTGGTCCGCTCCGAACAGGCCATTGACGAAGCCATCCGCCAAAAGATCAGCCTGTTCTGCGACGTTCCTCCCGAAGCCGTGATCAGCGCGTCGGATACCGACAACATCTACCGTATGCCCGTCCTGCTCCATGAGGAGGGCCTGGACGAGGTGATCTGCCGTCGCCTGTCCCTGCATACTCTGACGCCGACACTGGACCGGTGGCGGGAGATGCTGGATCGGATGGATTCGGCGGCCGACCCGGTGCGGGTGGGGATGGTCGGAAAGTATGTGGACCTCCCTGACGCCTACGCCTCGGTGGTGGAGGCGCTTCACCACGCGGCGGCGGCGGTGGGCAGGAAGCTGGAGATCGAGTGGATTCTGTCGGAGAACCTCACCGGGATGCTGGTCCCCGGGGTGCTGGACCACCTGGACGGGATCGTCGTGCCGGGGGGCTTCGGAGGGCGGGGGATCGAGGGGAAGATCTCGGCGATCGCCTACGCTCGCCAGGCGGAGGTCCCTTTCCTGGGCCTATGCCTGGGCCTGCAGTGCGCGGTGATCGAGTTCGCCCGCAACCGCCTGAAGCTGGACCGCGCCAACAGCACCGAGTTCGACGCCGACACTCCCCACCCGGTTATCGACCTGATGCCCAGCCAGGAAGGGGTGGAGGACAAGGGCGGAACCATGCGTCTGGGTCTCTATCCGGCCAGCCTCGCCAGTGGATCCTTCGTCCGCAGTCTCTACGGGGCGGATCTTGTATACGAGCGCCATCGGCATCGCTGGGAGGTGAACCCACGCTACCGGAGGGCCCTGGTCGAGGGGGGAATGGTGCTGTCGGGGATGTCTCCCGATGGGGTGCTGGTCGAGTTCATCGAGTTGCCGTCCCATCCGTTCTTCGTCGGCACCCAGGCGCATCCCGAGTTCCTTTCCCGCCCCGACCAGCCTCATCCGCTCTTCCTGGGCTTCATGGAGAAGGCCGCGGCCCGTCGCAGCCAACGGGATGAGCAGGCTTCCCGAGCGGAGGTGGCGACCCCCCGGCGCCGGTGAGCTTCCGGCTGCTCGGAGTTCGCAATGTGGGGCGGGGGAGCATCCTCACATACCAGAGACTGCATCTTCGGACCGGAGAGGGCACAACGGTGGTCCGGGACGTGATCCGCCACCGGGGAGGGGTGGGAGTGCTTCCGGTGTGGGACGAGGAGGTGACGCTGGTCAGCCAGTTCCGCGTGGCGGTGGGGACGGATGTGCTGGAGATCCCGGCCGGAAAGCTCGAGGAGGGCGATCTGTCCCCGAGCGAGGCGGCTTCAAGGGAGTTGTGGGAGGAGACCGGCCTCCGGGCGGGGCGACTGGTGGACCTGGGGGAGATATTGCCTTCGCCGGGCTACACCGACGAGCGGATCAGGCTGTTCGCCGCCCGGGACCTGGTCTGGGGCGAGAGAAGTCCGGATGGCGCCGAGGAGCGAGAAGCCCGGGTGGTCACGGTGAAAACCAGCCATGCGCTGGAGATGATCGAATCGGGCAGGATCCGCGACGCCAAGACAGTGGTGGCGCTGCTGCGGTGGGTGGGCACCGATGGGGTCGGTGGCCTGACCGGCCGGTCAACCTGACCCCTTGGTGTCGGTCCTGGTTGGGGGAGGTCACAACCTGGCGGCGATTTTCTCTACAGTGTTCCAGTTACGGGCGGTGGCGACCACCCCCAGCCGCTTTTCGAGGTACCCATAAGAAAGGGTCATCCGCGCTACGCCGTCGGGAGTCCAGATGTATGCCTCCGCACCTTCGATCGCGATTGCCCCGGGAGCGTGGTCCTCGCCCAGGATCTCCGCCACCAGATCGGGTCCCGGTTCTTCTGAGAGAAAGTTCACCAGGTAGCGGGACGGGTTGGTGACGACTTTCTCCAACGGATTGTGCTTGAGCACGGCACGAACCTGATCCGCGGTTCGGACCATGCAGCGCACGTTCACATCGAACCCTTCGTTGAGAAGTCGCTCCATGGCGCCGGCGACCTCGTGGGGTTTCTTCGACTGGGTGGTGACGACTATGTTCCCGCTCTGCAGAACGGTGGCCACGTCGTCATAACCCGCGTCTGCCAACACCGACCTGAGTTGCGCCATGGGAACCCGATTGCCCCTCCCGACGTTGATGCCCCGGGGCAGCACGAGATAGCGTTCGGTCATTCCAGTTCCCAATCTAGGACATCCGGGCTTGCCTTAATCCTGGCTCACGGGCGCCCTTGGCCCAATAATCAAGCGGATGGCCGCAGACTCCCACGCCGTATTGGAAAACTACCTGGCCTCCCTGGCTTTCGAGCGAGGCCTGGCAGACAACACCATCAAGGCCTATCGGAGGGATCTTCGTCAGTATCTGCAGTTTGTGGGGGAGGATCCGGTTGGCGCCGCTGCGGTTGGCCCCTTTCTGGAGTGGCTGGCGGAACTGGGCCTCTCACCGGAATCGGTGGCCCGAAAGCTGGCGGCCGTGAAGGGTTTTCACCGATTCTTGTGCGAAGAGGAAAATGCCCCGAGTGATCCCACGGTGGGGATCGCGTCTCCCAAGCGACGGGCGCGTCTTCCCAAGGCGTTGACCACCGAGGAGGTGTTCGCCCTGCTGGCGACGCCGGCGGAGGACACTGTGGCGGGACGGCGTGACGCGGCTCTGCTGGAGTTTCTTTACAGCACGGGCTGTCGAGTGAGCGAGGCGGTGGGCCTCGACCTCGGACGCCTTGACATCGAGGAAGGGACCGCCCTGGTCACCGGCAAGGGATCAAGGCAGCGGATCACCCTGTTGGGCGGGGCGGCCCGCATGGCGGTAGGAAGCTGGCTTCTCGACCGCTTGGAACTAGCCAGGGGACGAACCGACGCGGTGTTCCTGAATCTGCGGGGTACCCGCCTCAGCCGCAACGGCGCTTGGGGGATCGTCAAGAAGGCTGCGATTCGTGCAGGGCTGGTTGCCGACCGGGTCTCCCCTCACGTCTTGCGGCACTCGGCAGCCACCCACATGGTGGAGGGAGGGGCGGATCTGCGGGCCGTGCAGGAGATCCTCGGACACGCTAGCCTCTCCACCACCGAAGTTTATACCCGTATTTCCCCTGGGTATCTGCACGAGGTTTACCTACTATCTCACCCTAGAAGCCGATGACCGATATCGATCTCACCCAAGCCAAGGCCGAGTTGATCTCCCACCGCCAGGGACTGGTGCGCCAACTCAACGAGTTGGGTGCCACCGAGGCCGGAGAGTTGCGACGCGGACTGAACCAGGGCGACGGATTCTCCGACGCCCCGGCGGTAACCGCCGAGCGCACCGAGCGTCTCGGAGTCATCCAGACGCTGAAGAAGCGTCTCGACTCGGTGGACCGTGCCCTGTCCAGGGTGGAGGCCGGCAAGTACGGGATCTGCATGCGGTGCCGCAAGCAGATCAACCCCGCACGCCTGGAGTTCCGACCCGAATCGGTCTACTGCATCTCCTGCAAGTCGACCCGGGACTGAGGGTCATTGCCGGGCACCTGGGGGCATCTGGCCAAGCGATACCGGGAGGGGATCGGATCGGCTCCGCTCAGCCCGGCTGAATGGAGTTGGGTGGAGCGCTTTCTGGCGGATCCCGAGCGGGTGGCGTTCTGTGAACAGCCCACGGCCGATCAGCGGCACGGGTATGACGCAGCCCGTGCCGCGGAAGCCATCCTGGGACCGGACCGGACCGGGGTCCGCGCCGCACTGCTTCATGACATCGGCAAACGTCATGCGCGCCTGGGACTGGTCGGCAGGGCGGTGGCCTCGGTCGCCATCCGCTTGAAGGTCCCGCTGTGGCGGCGGGCCCGCATTTATCGGGATCACGGTCCGATCGGGTCGGAGGAACTCTTCGGATGGGGCGCAGAGTCACTGGTGGTGGAGTTTGCCCGCAACCATCACGGCGCCCGGCCTCCCAGCATCCAAGAAGCGGTATGGGAAGCGCTGTGCGAGACCGACAAACCTCATTAGAGGGCCGGTCTCCCGATAGCATCCCGGCTGAGGTGACTTCCAGCTATCAGATCTACACCGAGGCCTACGAGGGACCTATCGACCTCTTCTATGAATTGGTTGTGGCGGACCGGATCGACCCCGCCGCTGTGAGCCTGGCGCGGCTGGTGGAGGGTTACCTGGCGGAGATTTCCGATGGAAGCCCGGTGGATCTGGAGCAGGCCAGCAAATTCCTTCTGGTGCTGGCACTGCTCTGTCGGCTGAAGGCGCGGCGCATGCTGGGAACGGGTCTCGACCCGGGCGCCGACGATCTTCCGGAGAACCCGGACCGCTATCTGTGGTTCCAACTGGCCCGTCTGACCTTTGAGGAGGCGAGAGAAGAGTTGGCTTCCCGCCTCAGGGAACGGGCCGGCTTCAAGCCCCGGGAGGCCGGTCCGGACTGGTCGAATGTGGATTCGGCCCCCGAGTTGGCGTTCCGTCTCGACCCGGGGGATCTGGCCCGGGTGGCCACCGACATAATGGCCCGGGTTTCCGCCGTCCCCGATCTGGACCACCTTCCCCTGGACATCCCGGATCCGGAGCAGGTGAAGGCGGAGTTGTGGCGTCTAATCGGGGAGGTGGGCGACACTTCCTTTCACAGACTGGTCAGCGGTTGCGGGGACCGGATCGAGATGGCCGCCTGGTTCATGGGGCTTCTGGAGTTGGCCCGGGAGGGGAGGGTGAGCCTTTCCCAGTCCGCGCCGGCCGGCAGGATCCTTGTTGAGCGGGGTCCGGTAGCCGGTACGTTGGTGGGCCGGGTGTGATGGAGACAACTGCCGCCGCGGCGTTGGAGGCCGTTCTGTTCGTGGCGGAAGCCCCGGTTTCTCCCGAGCGGCTGTGCGAGGTGCTGGGAATCGAGCGTTCCGAGCTGGATCGGGAGATAGAAGCCCTGGCGGTGCGGCTCGAATCGACCGAACGGGGTCTGCGCCTGGAACGGGTGGCGGGGGGCTGGCGTCTCTACACCCGTCCCGAACTCTCCGGCTACGTGGAGAGGTTCGTGAGCCGCGGGTCGATTAATCGGCTCTCTCCGGCCTCCCAGGAGGTGTTGGCGGTGATCACCTATCGACAGCCGGTATCGCGAAACCAGATAAGCGAGATCCGCGGGGTGGATTCCTCGTCGTCGTTGCGAACCCTGGAGAGGATGGGCCTGGTGGAGGTAGCCGGGCGCCTGCCGGTCCGCGGCCATCCCGCGCTGTACAGGACCACCGAGCTGTTGTTGGAGAAGCTCGGCCTGGACAGCCTCGAGGAGTTGCCTCCGCTCTCTGAGCGGGTTCCCTCCGCGGAGGTGATGGATGGCCTTGCCACCCGAATGTTCATCTCCTGAGGGGCCCGTCCGTCTGCAGAAGGCCATCTCCGCCGCCGGTCTGATGTCCCGGAGAGCGGCGGAGGCTCTCATCGCCAAGGGAAGGGTTACCATCGACGGGCGGCGGGCCCGTCTGGGTGACCGGGTGGACCCCACCGACTCGGTGGTGAAGGTGGACGGGGCGCGTTTGCCGCTGGCCCCGCACCTCGTCACCTATCTTCTGAACAAGCCCCGGGGCGTGGTCTCCACCACATCCGATCCCCACGCGGCGGAGACGGTTGTGGACCTGGTGCCCGAATACCCGCGGGTGTGGCCGGTGGGAAGGCTGGACAGCCGGAGCGAAGGGCTGTTGCTTCTGACCAATGACGGGACGCTCACCAACCTGGTGACCCATCCCCGGTACGGGATCAGGAAGACTTACCGGGTGCTGGTGAAGGGTGTGCCCCGGCAGCAGGTAGTCCGTCGGCTCACCGAAGGAGTGGTCCTGGAGGACGGTCCGGCCAGGGCCCTCCGGGCGCGGCTCGTGGACCGCACCGCCCGGGAGGCGCAGTTGGAGGTGGTGATGCGTGAGGGGCGGAATCGGGAGATCAGGCGGATGATGGAAGCGTTGGGCTATCCGGTGCTGCGGTTGGCGAGGGTGGCGATCGGTCCGGTCCGGGACGCTTCGCTCCGGCCGGGAAGGTGGCGCAGGCTGGTCGCCCCGGAGGTTGCCGCGCTTTACCGGGCGGCTGTGACCGAATAATCTCGGAGGTGATGGATAGCCACTTCCCCCCGGTGATGGAGATCACGGTCCGCAGTCGGCCGGTGCGGGCGGTCATGCGCCCACCGGGTTCGAAGAGCATCACCAACCGGGCGCTGGTTGTGGCGGCCCTGGCCGGAGCGGGCGCCAGCCGCTTGGAGGGACCATTGGAAGCCGACGACACCGAGGTGATGCGAAACGGGTTGCGTGGTCTGGGGGTGTTGATCGACGACGCCGATGATCCCTGGCTGGTGCTGGGAACCGGCGGCGAGATCTCAACCCCCGAAGGGGTGTTGGACGTGGGAGCCTCTGGCACCACAGCACGCTTCCTCACCGCGCTGGCCGCGCTTTCTCCCGGTGAGGTGACCATCGACGGCACCGAGCGGATGCGGGAACGTCCCATCGGCGATCTGGCCTCCGCTCTGGGCGAGGCGGGAGTGGAGGTGAGGACCCGCGATGGGTTCCTGCCCCTGACGGTGGGAGGCGGAGGGTTGCCGGGCGGGCAGATCACCGTGGATGTTTCCCGATCCTCCCAGTTTCTCTCCGCCCTGTTGATGGTTGCGCCCGTGGCTCGGGGAGAGACGGCCATCCGTACACGGGGTGAGATGGTCTCAGGTCCCTATGTGCAGACCACCCTAGAGGTGATGAGGGCCTTCGGGGCGTTGGTGGAGGTCGACGGCGGTGTCTTTCGGGTGAGACCGGACGGGTATCGGTCTTCGGTTTTCGAGATCGAGGCGGATGCCTCGGCGGCTGTCTATCCGATGGCGGCGGCGGCCATCACCGGGGGAATGGTGGGTATCGAAGGGCTCTCTCCCGGATCGACCCAAGCCGATGTGGGAATGCTGGAGGTACTGGCGGAGATGGGGTGCTCGGTCCGCTGGCAGGGCGCCACGCTGGTGGTCGAAGGTCCTCCCGGCGGCACCCTTGCAGCGGTGGACCGGGATATGGGCCGCATGCCCGATGCGGCGCTGGGGCTTTCGGTGATGTGCCTCTTCGCCGATACGCCGAGTCGGCTGCGTCGGTTGGGCACGCTGCGCCTAAAGGAGACCGACCGGCTGGCCGCCCTCGCTACCGAGATCTCCCGGGCCGGCGCCGAGGCGGTTGTGGAGGGAGAGGATCTCCTGATCCGTCCGGGCTCCCTTCGTCCCGCCCGGTTCCGCACCTACGACGATCACCGCATGGCCATGTCCTTCGCGCTGGTGGGGCTCCGACAGGAGGGAATCGAGATCTCGGATCCGGGGTGTGTCACCAAGACCTGGCCCGGTTTCTTCACCATGCTGGAGAAGCTGTGAGCACCGGTGCAGACCGGTGGCGGGGGGTGATAGCCATAGACGGTCCGGCGGCCTCGGGGAAGAGCACCTTGGCGCGGCGGTTGGCACAGGAACTCGGGCTGGCCTGGCTTGACACGGGAGGGTTCTACCGGGCGGCCGCTTTGGCGGCCCTCCGGGCGGGGGCGGATTTGGAGGACGAGGAGAGGGCGGTGGAGGTCGTGCGGCGAAGGATGGTCTCCCAGGAGGGAAGCCGGATCCTCCTGGACGGAGAGGACGTGGAAACCGAGATCAGGACCCCCCGGGTGACGGAAGCAGCCAGCAAGGTGGCGCTGCTCCCCGGTGTGCGCAGGATAATGGTGCAGATGCAGCGGGGCTGGGTGGAGGAACGGGGCGGGTCGGCGGTGGTGGAGGGTCGGGACATCGGTTCGGTGGTGTTTCCCGACGCGCCGGTAAAGGTCTATCTGACCGCCCAATCCGACGAGCGGACTCGGCGGCGTCTGGCAGAGTTGGGTGACGCCCGGGAGCCTTCCGCAGTGCAGGAGAGTCTGGCCCGTCGGGATCGAACCGACGCCACCCGGACAGCTTCTCCTATGCGGCGGATGCCGGATGCGGTGGAGATTGACACCACAACCCTCAGCCCCGACCAAGCGGTGGAGCGGGTCCTCGGGTTGGTCCGTGCCACCCGGCTGGCCAGATGAGAGTCACAGAGTTCTCCGGCGGGACAGGGTGACCGTGAGCCTGGTGCGCATTGTCGGGGCGCTGGATCCCCACGTTCACCTGCGGGGGATGGAGTGGGCGCACAAAGGGGACTTCGCCACCGAGACCGCCGCTGCCTTGGCAGGCGGGTACACGGCCGTTCTGGACATGCCCAACACTCCTCCTCCCACCACCGACAGCCAGGGTCTGGAACGCAAGCTCGACGATCTTGGGAGGAACGCCCGTTGCGACTACGGCGTGTGGCTGGGCGCCCATCCTTCAGGGGTCAGGCCAGAGGCGGAGTTGGCCCTGCTGGCCCGGGGGGTGTGCGGTATCAAGCTCTACTGCGGGCACACAACCGGCGGTTTGACCATTACCGCATCCCAGATGGATCGCCACGTGGCTTCCTGGCCAGGTCCGGGTGTGCTGGCCGCCCACGCCGAGGGGGAGTCGGTGAGCGTGTTCCTGACGGCATTGGCCCGGCATGGAAAGCGAGGACACCTGTGTCACATCGACACTGCCCGGGCGGTGGCCGAGGTGGCCGAGCACAAGAGCCGGGGTACGAAGGTAACCGCTGGGGTCTGTCCCCATCATCTGCTGTTCTGTGACCGGGACCTTCCGTCTTTGGGTCCCAGAGGGGTTATGAAGCCCCCGCTGGGCACTCCGTCTGATCGCGAGGCCCTGTGGGAGGGGATCCGGCGGGGAGTCATAGACGTGGTGGAGTCGGATCACGCTCCCCACACCTGGGATGAGAAGCTCGGCCTCCCCACGCCTTTCGGGGTGCCGGGGCTGGAGACCACCATACCCCTTCTGTTCACCGCCGTGAGAGAAGGACGTATCACCGCTGACCGGGCGGTTGAACTGGTATCGGTCGCCCCGCGGCGCATTTTCGGCCTGGATCCCCGCCCGGCCGGGACGTACACGTTGGTGGATGTCGGGGCTCGGCGGACCATCAACCAGGAAAGCCTCTACACTTCATGCAGGTGGACGCCATTTTCCGGAATGGAAGTGTGGGGAGTGATAAGAAGAGTGGTTATCCGGCGTACGGTGGTCTTCGAGGACGGTGAAGTCCTAGCCCCGAAGGGATTCGGATCGAACCTGTATGACAACTTCTGCTGAACTATCGGCCGGGGAGGCCACCTATAGGGCGCTCCGCCGGTTTTTGTTCGCCCTCCCTCCCGACGACGCGCACCGGATGGTCATCGGGAGGCTGGCGGCCCTGGATCGGCACCCCGGCCTCTGTGACGCGGCGGCCCGCTACCGGGAACGGCGTTCGTTTCTGTCGGGCCGGGTGGGCCGGGTCATCCTCGACTCTCCCCTGATCCTGGCTGCCGGCCTGGTAAAAGGGGAGGGGTTCCTCACCGAGGATGAAGCTATGAGGGCGGTGGCGAGGGGTCGGAACATCATCCCCGGGTGGCGGTCGGCGGGCGCGCTCCTGGGACCGGTGGAGATGGGAACCTTCACCCCCCGTCCGAGGCTGGGCAACCCCGGACAGGTGCTTTGGAGGCACACCGAGGCTCAGAGCCTGCTCAACCGGGTGGGCCTGCGTAACCCGGGAGCGGCCGCGGCGGCTGCCTTCTTGGGTGACCGTTCGGAGGATCTTCCCGAGGTCTACGGGATCAGCATCGCCTCGGATCCGGATCAGGCCGATCCCGCCCGTCGCGTTGAGGAAGTGGCGGAGGCAGTGCGCTACTTTGCAGAGGCCGGCGTTCGTCCCGCCTGGACGACCGTGAACGTGAGCTGTCCGAATGTGGACCAGGGGTATAACCTCGGGAGCCTTCCGGGGGAGGTGGCCGATCTTTGCCGGGCGGTGCGGGGGGAGCTCTGGGGCGCGAGCCCGTTATGGGTGAAGGTGGCTCCGGATGTGGGTCGAGGCCGGTACGGATCGATCGCCCAGGCTGCGGTGGAGGGAGGAGCGGAGGCGATCGTGGCGACCAACACGGCGCCGGGCCGGCTCTCGGGGACCGAGATAGGGGTGGGGGTGGGGGG
>JAAXHN010000106.1 GCA_012270885.1 Acidimicrobiia bacterium
AAGGCTCTTGGCCTCAGTGGAGTGCGGGCTGCCAAGACTTCGTGATGGGGGGTGAAAAACGCCATTGCCGCTCCTTTGGGTTGCCGAACTGGTCTCTGGCGGGTTGCCGGTTTGACCGCGGTCCTCTATTCAAGGTTACCGGACCAGCGGGCCCTCATTAGGTGGAGGAACGCACTCTCCCTATGAAGAAAGAGGCATCTACGCTTAATAGAAACAGTTGGCTTCCACTCACCGTTACGTGTCTCCTAACGCCCGTGCACGGCGGCGTTCTATTTGGTGGTCCGTGGTTGTCCTGGCGCTCCTGACCCCGCTCGCCTGGCTGATCAACCTCCCTTACTTCGCCGCCTCGGCCGGTCCTACCGATGACGCGGTTGACGCGGTGATTGTTGAAGAGGATCTGGCGGTCTTCCAGCCGGAGGGAGAATTGATCCTCCTTACCGTCAGCCTGCAGCCGGTCAATCTCTACGAGGCCGCCATCGCCCTCTTCGACCAGAGAATCGACTTGATCGAGAGGGAATTGCTCCGTCCCGGGGGGGAGACCGACGAGGAGGCCCGCCAGCGGAATCTTCACGCCATGGACAGGTCCAAGGACATCGCTATCGCGGTGGCTCTCTCCGAACTCGGCCTGCACGAAACCCTGGCGGAAGGAGTGGAGGTGGTGGGGGTCTTCCATGAGGCGCCGGCGTTCGATGCGCTCGCCGATGGCGACCTGGTGGTGGAGATGGAGTCGCAACCGGTCCGGACCGTGGAGGACATCCGGCGCATACTGGAGAACCGCCGGCCAGGGGATGAGATACAGGTGACCGTGATTCGGGATGCTAAACCCACAGAGCTCAGCTTTGCGCTGCATGAGAATCCCGAAACACCTGAACGAGCGATGGTGGGGATCACAGCCTCCACCGCCTACCCGATCCAGATCGACTCGGCCAACTACGGGGGGCCGTCGGCGGGGATGATCTATACCCTGGCGATAATCGACCTGCTGGAACAGGGAGAGTTGACAGACGGGAGAGTGGTGGCGGGAACGGGGACCATCAGCATGGACGGATCGGTCGGGGCAATCGGAGGGATCCGCCAAAAGCTGGTGGCGGCTGAGGCGGCCGGCGCGGATGTGGTCCTGGTGCCGCGGGACAACTACGATGAGGCCAGCACCGCTCCCGTGGAGGTTGAGATCGTGGCGGTCGAATCCATCTCCGAAGCGGTGAGTTACCTGCGGGAAGGCAATTTGGGGATAATAGAAGAGCAATGAACTTTTCTTTCACCACCGAGCAGGAGGAGCTGCGCCGCTACACGCGACAGTGGCTGGATGAGAACTGTCCAATGGAGACCGTGCGTCTGCTCATGGACACCGACCGGGGATACGACCCTCGCCATTGGGCGGCGTTAGCCGAGATGGGATGGTTGGGGATGGCCATTCCGGTGGAGTGGGGAGGGGCGGGATTCACCTTCCTAGAGTTGTTCGTGGTGCTGGAGGAACAGGGGAGGTCCCTCTTCTGCGGGCCGTTCCTCTCGACGGTGGTGATGGCGGCGGGGGTGATCGAGGAGGCGGGAGAGGACCGGCAGAAACAGGAGTTGCTGTCCTCCATTGCAGCCGGGGATTTGATTGCCTCGGTGGCTTTTGCCGAGCCGGACGGGCGGTGGGAAGCCGAAGGTATCACCACCGAGGCCCGGCCCCGCCCTGGGGGAGGATGGATATTGAGGGGGACCAAGAGTTTCGTACTGGACGGGCATATCGCGGACTTGCTGGTGGTGGCGGCTCGCACCGACCGGGGAGTGTCACTGTTTCTGGTTCCCGCCGGGGCCGATGGTGTGCGCGCCACCAGATTGGAGACCATGGACCAGACCCGCAAGCAGGCCGAGATAACCCTGGACAACGTGGAGTTGGATGCCGACGCACTACTGGGGTCCGAGGGAGAAGGGTGGCCGATCCTCGAGAGGATGATGGAGAGAGCCGTGGTGGCGCTCTCCGCCGAGCAGGTAGGGGGTGCTCAGGCCTGCTTGGAGATGGCGGTCTCCTACGCCAAGGTCAGAAAGCAGTTCGGACGGCCGATCGGTTCCTTCCAGGCCATCAAGCACAAGTGCGCCGACATCCTGGCCCAGGTCGAGTCGGCTCGCTCCGCCGCCTACTACGCTGGATGGGCGGTGAGCGAGGACAACGAAGAGCGTCCGCTAATGGCCAGTCTCGCCAAGTCGTACTGCTCCGAGGCATACTTCTTCTCCGCAGCGGAGAACATCCAGATCCATGGCGGCATCGGCTTCACCTGGGAACACAACGCCCACCTCTACTTCAAGCGGGCCAAGAGCTCCGAGTTGCTGTTCGGCGACCCCTCTTTTCACCGGGAAATGATCGCTGGCCAGCTCGGGCTCTAGCCATTGCGGTTCAAGCAGTGTCAGGCTTCACTTCGGTTGCCCTCGGCGGTTTGCTGGCCGCGCTCTTCCTCGCTTTGGTGGCGATCCTGTTTTGGCAGGAGGCAAGACGGAGAGGAGCAGGCAAGGGGGTTACCTACGTAGTCTCCGATGCCGTGGGCCACATCCGGGAGAACCTGGCGCCGGATGTGTATGAGCGTTTAGGGGACGCCGGGATCCAGCGTGTCATCGAGTGGGAGATCTTCTACTTGCAGGGACTGGCTCAAAAGGACCGCCGCCAGCCGGTTGAGACGGTGGCGGGTGGCTCCGATTCCGCCGTGAGTTACATATACCAACAGATTTCCCAGCGCCACCCCGCAGGGATAACCTCTGATGACATCCGGGCGGTGCTGGCGCTGGAGGCCCACTACCTGCAGTCCATCGGCGCGGTTGGGGAGCGGGCCGAGTCGGTGGCGGAGTTGTCCGGAGAGGAGTAGCAAACCCATGAGAGTCAGATGCGGCGCCTGTCGCTCCAATGTCAACATTTCCCGCCCCGGCCGCTTCTCCTGTCCGAGGTGTGGAGCTGTCAACCAGGTCAAGGGACCCGGTCCCGGTCCGGGAGGCGTCCCCTCATCCGGCCCCGATCCCTCCCAACAAGCCCCCGGACCCGGGCCGGCCGGATACCCGGGAGGGCCTCCGTCCGCTGCTCCCGTACCGCCGCCTCCTGTTCCGGATCCACCGTCCCCGCGGGTCTCCTGCCCGGAGTGCTCTTTTAGTTTCATCGTGGGACCGATCCAGACAGCCATCTGTCCCAACTGCCGGGCGGAGGTCTCCCTTCCCGGCTTGGGGGCCTGAATGGAGTTAGGGGTGTCGCTGGTGGATCCGGGCCTCTCCGCCGGGCGGCTTACCGAGATAGCGGCCCGGGCGGAACAGCTCGGTTACAACGCGGCGTGGACCAACGAGTCCACCGCGCGGGAAGCCTTCTCCACCCTGGCGGGGTGGGCGACCGCCACTTCCAGGATCCGCCTGGCCACCGGAGTCCTGCCGGTCTATGTTCGCTCGCCCGTGGCTGCCGCGATGGGCGCCGCCACTATCTCGGCCATGGCCGGCCCCGGCCGTATGGTGCTGGGAATCGGCTCCGGGCATCGGGTGGCGGCGCGGCGGTTCTTCGACTTCGATCTCTCCTCCCCCCTCGACGCGGTCTCCGACTACCTGAAGATCGTCGGCGAACTTCGACACGGGAGAAGGGTGACCCACCAGGGCAGGTTCTTCTCGGTGGAAGGGGCCCGACTGGGACTGCTTCCCTCCGGTCCGGTATGGACGGTGGTGGGCGCCATGGGGCCTCGCATGCTGGAGTTGGCTGTGCGGGAGGCGGACGGAGTTCTGCTCAACTGGTGTAGCGCGGCTCACCTCCGTTCCACCACGGAGTGGCTTCGCGGTCTTGACAGGGCGGCGGCCTTCTTCCACATAGCGGCCTACGTGCGGGTGGCGGTCTCCTCGGACCCGGATGAGGCTCGCAGTGCGCTGGCCGAAGAACTGGGCCACTACCTTCGGCTCGACTTCTACCGTCGACATGTGGAGAAGCAGGGACTGGATCCCGAAGATCTTCGGGGGACGGCTGCGCACCTGGGGATTGCGGGAACCGCGGATGAATGCCGGGCTCAGCTGGATGCCTACCGTTCGGTGGGACTGGACGAGTTGGTCGTTCGACCCGTGCCGGTGGGCAATAATGGTCTCGGGCCGGCGGTGGAAGTGATGGCGCCGACTTTAGAGGTACAGCCGTAGGAACCAGATCGCTCCTGCCACCAGGATCAGCAGACCCACGGCGGCCGAAGCGATGATCAGGTACCGGGTGGGCATCCGCCTGATGATATTCCCAGGAGAGTTAACATCTCCTCTATGACCAACACCCGTTTTGTCTATGAGTGAGCCCCCGTTCGACATCGTGATCCTGGGGGGAGGGCCGGGAGGATACGCCACGGCTTTGTACGCCCGAAACTTCGGGCTCTCGGTGGCCCTGGTGGAGGAGGAACGGCCCGGTGGGACCTGTCTGCTGCGGGGTTGCATCCCCGCCAAGCAGTGGTTGCAGGTGGCCGAGGTGTTTTCAACCGTGAGGCATGCGAAAGATTTCGGAGTCCTGACATCCGAGCCGGTACTGGACTGGTCGGCGGCCCTGGCCCGGAAGGACCGGGTGGTCAACCAGCTGGTGACCGGTCTCTCCGGTCTGCTCCGGAAGCGAGGGGTGGAGGTGGTAACCGGCCGGGGCCGTCTTTCCGGGCCGGGCAGGATCGTGATGGAGGGAGGAGAAACGCTGGAAGGGAGAGCGGTGGTGATTGCCACCGGATCCCACGCCAGGACCATTCCCGGCTGGGAGATCGACGGGGAGCGGATCATCACCTCGGATCACGCCGTGGACTGGTCGTCCCGCCCCGACCGGGTGGCGATCATAGGCGGTGGAGTCATCGGCTGTGAGTTCGCCTCCCTCCTGGTGGATCTTGGAGCCGAGGTCTCGGTCTTCGAACTGGAGAAGCAGTTGATCCCCGGTGGAGACGCCGACGCGTCCCGTCAGTTGCAGCGACAGCTCGGCCGCAGGGGTGTTAAGTTCTATCTGAAAACGGGGGTGGGTCCGGCTGAGGTCACCGGCAACGGCGTGAAGGTCTCATTCCGGGACAAGGTCCTGGAGGTGGATGTCGCCCTTGTGGCGGTGGGCAGGGGACCCAACACTGACCGAATAGGTTTGGAGACTCTGCGGGCCGACGTGGAGGGAGGCTACATCAAGGTGGATCCGGTGACAATGGAGACCGCCGAGCCCGGGGTGTACGCCGTGGGGGACATAGTGGCCGGCGCTCCCCAACTGGCCCATGCGGCTTTCGGCGAGGGGATCGCGGCGGCCACCTACATCGCTACCGGTGAACCTGCTCCGGTGGACTACCGTGCCATTCCCAGGGTTACCTACACCCACCCGGAGGTGGCGGAGGTGGGGATCAGCGCGGCCGATGCTCAGGCCACGGGAATGGAAGTGGAGGTCACCAAGCATCCCTTCGGCGGTGTCGGAAGGGCGCTGATCATCGGGCAGAGCCAGGGGATGGTGAAGGTGGTAGCAGAGAAGGACGGCCCTCTGGTGGGCGCGGCCGTGGTGGGGCCGCAGGCAGGTGAAATGATCCACGAACTGATGTTCGCGGTGGGCTGGGAGGCTCTGCCTGAGGAAGCGGCAGCTTTCATCCATGCTCACCCCACCCTGTCGGAGGCGGTCGGGGAGACGCTCTTGTCGGCAACGGGCCGTAGTCTGCACTGAGAGAAGCAAGGAATTATTCGGGAACCCTTATGACAACCACCATCTCCATGCCGCAACTGGGTGAGACGGTCACCGAGGGGACCATCCTGCGGTGGTCGAAGCAGGTGGGTGACACTATTACCGAGGGCGAGGTGGTGCTGGAGATCTCCACCGACAAGGTAGACACCGAAATCCCCTCACCGGTGTCGGGCGTGATGCTGGAGATACTGGTGTCTGAGGGCGAGACGGTGGAAGTCGGAAGGGACCTCTGCGTGGTGGGAGACCGTGGCGGCTCCCTGCAGGAGGAGAAGTCCGAGACCCAGGCGGCGGAGCCTCCTCCCGAAGTCCCGCCTCCCGACACCGAATACGAACCCCCGGCTCCCCGGGAGGCGCAACCTCGTTTCCCGCCGACGCCGGCAGCAGCCGGCCGGCCCGGGCGGTCCCGTCGTCTGTCCCCGGTGGTGCGCCGACTGGTCCGCCAGCACGGGATCGACATAAGCCTGATAGCGGGCACCGGAGAAGGAGGGAGGGTGACCCGTCGGGATGTGGAAGCCTACCTGGAGGGCGGCGTCCAGCCCGTCGCTGCGGTTCCGGCCCCGGAGCCTCCCCCGGACGCTCCTGCGCCGGCCGCTCCCCCGGACGGAGAGGAACAGGTGGACTTGAGCCGCCTCCGCGTCCGGATCGGGGAGAACATGGTCCGATCCCGGCAGACCGCCGCTCACGTGTGGACCTCGGTGGAGGTGGACTTTGAGCGGATAGCAGAGGTGCGCACCGCCCACAAGGCCCGCTTCAAGAGGGAAGAGGGCTTCTCTCTCACCTATCTGCCCTTCGTGTGCCGAGCCGTGATCGACGCTCTCCGGGCGCACCGGGTGGTGAACAGTTCCTTCTATCTCGAGGATCGCAAGGCTGTCTACCACAGCCGGATCGACCTGGGAATCGCGGTGGATCTCGACCAGCAGGGCTTGGTGGTGGTCACCATCCGGGATGCCGACAACCTCCGTCTGGTCGGGTTGGCGCGCCGTATCCGGCATCTGTCCACCTCGGCTCGCAACCGCCAGCTTGGCCCTGACCAGATGACCGGTTCGACCTTCACCATCACGAATCCCGGACCCTTCGATTCTTTCCTGTCGGCGCCGATCATCAACGTCCCCAACGTCGCCATTCTCTCCACCGACACGGTCGCCAAGCGGCCGGTGGTGGTGACCGCGGCCGACGGCCGGGACGCCCTGGCCATCCGTCACATCGGTTATCTGGGCTTTTCCTGGGATCATCGCGCCTTCGACGGGTCGACCGCGGTGCTCTTCCTGCAACGTATCAAGAGCAATCTGGAGACATGGAACTGGGAGCAGGAACTGAAGTGACCCCTCCCGGCCGTAGTCCCGCCCTCCGCGTGCGGTGGCTGGGCCGGCTTCCCTACGCAGAGGCTTGGGACCTCCAACGAGCCATCTGGGGACGCCGGAGCGGAGGTGCGATAGCAGATGACTACCTGTTGCTGCTGGAGCATCCCCACGTTTACACGGTGGGACGTAGAGGGGACGGTTCTCATCTGCTGATCGGTCCCGAACGGCTGTCGGAGGTGGGAGCGGAGTTCTTCCGGGTCGACCGGGGAGGGGACATAACCTATCACGGCCCCGGCCAACTGGTCGGCTATCCTCTGATCGCCGTCAAACCAGCTCGGATAACCGACTACGTTCGCTCCCTGGAAGACGCGTTGGTGGCCACCCTCTCGGACTTGGGAGTTGAAGCCTGGTCCGAACCGGGACTCACCGGGGTGTGGACCCGGCTAGGCAAGGTGGCAGCCATCGGAGTACGGGTCTCCCGGCGGGTGTCAATGCACGGCTTCGGGTTGAACCTGCATCCCAGTATGGAGTATTTCGGGTACATAAACCCCTGTGGAATCACCAATCGCCCGGTTACGTCGGTGAGCGAACTGGTGGGTCGGCGGGTATCGCTCGAGGAAGCGGTGGAAGCCTTCGTGCCTCGCTTCGCCGAGACATTCGGAAAGACCTCGGTGGAGACACAGATGGCAGCCTTTGTCCGGGGTCAGGGGCGGGACACCGACTTCGAGGTGGACCGGCTGCTCAGGGAGGGAACCTTTTCTCCCGACCGTGTGGCGGTGAGCCTCTCGGGGAGATCGAGAAGGCTGCCGGGTGAGCCGGAGCGCCCCCCCTGGATGCGCGTGACGGCCCGGATGGATGCCGAGTACCTGGAACTGAAGAAACTGATGCGATCCCTCGACCTCAATACGGTTTGTGAAGAAGCGGGATGCCCCAATATCTATGAGTGCTGGGGGATGGGGACGGCGACCCTGATGATTCTGGGCGACCGTTGCACCCGCGCCTGTGGGTTCTGCAACGTGACGACCGCCCGGCCAGTGGGGCTCGACCTCGAAGAGCCCTATCGAGCGGCCGAGGCGATCCGTCGGATGGGCCTGAACCACGCGGTTATCACCTCCGTGAACCGTGACGACCTGCCAGATGGCGGCTCGGCAGTATTCGCCTCCACCATCAGGGAGACCCGCGCCCGGTCACCCCACACCGACATCGAGGTGCTGATCCCCGACTTCAAGGGGGACCCGGGAGCACTGGAGACGGTGATGGCCGAGTGTCCCGACGTGCTCAATCACAATACCGAGACCGTCGTCAGGCTGCAGCGGGAGATCCGCACCTCAGCCAACTACGGGCGCTCCCTGGCGCTTCTGGCCCGAGCCAAGCGGCTCTATGCCGAGGGGCTCGTCAAGTCGGGGCTGATCGTGGGGATGGGCGAGACCCGAGAGGAGGTGCTGGGGGCGCTGGCCGACCTGCGGGCGGTGGGAGTGGACATAGTCACGATCGGCCAGTACCTGCGCCCCAGCCCCCGCCACCGACCGGTGCATCGCTACGTTCATCCCGACGAGTTCGACCATTACCGTTCCTACGGCGAGGCTCTGGGCATCCCACATGTCGAATCAGGTCCTCTGGTGCGCTCCAGTTATCACGCCAAGAGCTCCAAGCAGGCAGCCACCCCTCCGTCATCGGGAAGGACTCCCGTGGCGATCGGCCGACGGCCGGTTGCCGAGTCGTATTCTTAGCCTCCGTCCGAGCCTAAACTTGGCGAAGCGGCGCGGGTGGGGTCATTGGGTATCTGTTCAGGACTGAGGGCTTGACCTTGGGAAGCATGAATTCGATGGGACGGCACTCGTCCAGGCGGTTGGCAGCGTTTCTGGCCACGGTGATCCTGTTGGTGGGAACGGTCGTTCCGGTTGCGGCGGCCGATTATCCGGGCGAGCCCTTGCGGCTGGGCAGCCGGGGCGAATCGGTGAGGGTCTGGCAGGAGGCCCTGGGGACACCTGCTGACGGGGTGTTCGGCCGACAAACCGAAGCAGCCACCATCGCCTGGCAGACGGAGCGAGGTCTGGAGGCGGATGGGATAGTAGGCCTAGCATCCTGGCGGGCGATGTTTCCCGGGTCGGGCACGGTGACCACCACCCCGGCTAACGTGCAGTTGATCATCGAGGGATCCGGCCACGGACATGGAGTGGGTCTCACCCAGTACGGCGCCAAGGGCATGGCGGAGGAGGGTTACACCGCCCCCGAGATTCTGCAGCACTTCTACCAGGGTTCGTCCGTCGAGAATCTTGCCGATGCCATCCCGGGTTCCTGGGTGCTCACCGAACCAATGCCCATCTGGGTGGGGATAAGGCAGAACCGGTCCGAGTTGACATTCGCGGTGGTGACCGGTCGGGTGAGGGTCTGCTTCGACGGAGAATACGCCTCTTATCCGGTACTGTCCGAGGGGACGGTTCCTAGCCGTGACAACACTTTCACCGATCTGCTGATCAGCAGGCTGGTGGAACTGGGGTATCTGCAGGAGACTCCCGGTTCCTTCAACCAGGCGGTTCGGGATGCAGTGGTCTCCTTTCAGGCGTCCCAGGGCCTGGGATCTGACGGCGAGGTGGGGAGCCAAACCTGGGAGGCGCTTGTGGAGGGAAGCGGCCTGCCCGACTGCGCGGGGGCCTACTACCTGGATGCGGGGGAGGACCTGGTGGTGACGGCTGCCGGGGACGGGTCCTGCACCGCCGCCCCGCTGGGGGTGGTCACGGGATGCCGGTTGAGCATCCAGGATCTATCACACTCCAACCGGGTGGGCCTGAGGGGCCTCAACTTTGGGGGAGAGATGACCCAGTTCATCCACGGCATTGTGCGGGTCCGCCCAAGCGGAGGAAGGATTCACTTCTCCATGCAAATGGACATAGAGGACTATGTGGCGGGTATCGCCGAAATACCGCCCCCTTGGCCCGACGCCGCGTTGGAGGCGCAGGCCATCGCCGCCCGGTCGTATGCCGTATATGCCATGCTCCGGAGAGGATCGGAGCCATCCCTCAGCAATTCCCGGAAGTCGGCATGCTGGTGCCATGTGGTCAGTGACTCCCGAGACCAGGTTTACGGTGGATGGAACAGGGAAATACAGAGCGGTGGCCGCTGGGAACTGGTGGGAGCACGCGCCACCGCGGGGAAGGTGCTGACCCATCCCGAAGAGGCCGTAGGGGTGGTGCAGGCCTTCTATTCGTCCTCCAGCGGTGGGGCAACCGAGGACTCCTCGACGATCTGGGGGACGGCGGGACGGCCTTACCTGGTGTCGGTCCAGGATCCGTGGTCGATCGATCCCGCCGTCAATCCCAACGCCTTCTGGGCTAAGACCATCTCACTGTCCCAACTGCTCGACATCTATGAGTTGTCCAATCGATTCGATGACGTCATCTCGGTGGACACCGTGTCCTATCCGTGGGGCAGCGCCCAGTTTTTAAATATCGTCGGGATTCGGGGAGGCGAGAGAGTCACCGAGAGAGTCTCGGCTCCGACCCTGAAGTCAGCGCTTCGCCTCAGGTCTCGGTACTTCACGATCGACTATCTGGCGGACTGGTGGGCACCCCCGCCCGCTCCCGCCAACGTGACGGTCAGCGGGGGCCGCGTGGCCACCGTGAGCTGGGACCCGGTCTCTTCCCGATTTGCGCCTGAGCGTTACACGGTCAGCGTCGATCCGGCCCATGCAGACCCGGTCACGGTGGCGGCGTCCCAGACCACCGCGGTCGTCAGCAGCCTCCAAGCGGGTGTGGTTTACAGCTTCACCGTCACGGCCGGCAACCAGATAGGTTCGAGCCCTCCCTCCGCGCCCACCCCTCCCGCGGCGCTGATTGTCGAGCATCCCTATCCCGGCCAGCCTCTGCGCGAAGGGAGCCGGGGGAGTGATGTGCGACTCTGGCAGGAGGCGTTGGGCGTTACCGCGGATGGGGATTTCGGACCTGGCACCGCCGCCGCCACCCGGCAATGGCAGCAGGCCAATGGCCTCACTCCCGACGGAATAGTCGGGGAGCAATCGTGGAACAAGATGTTCCTCCAGCCCGCACCTCCCCAACCCGAGCCTGATCCGGAGACGGGGACCGAGACGGAGCCCGATCCTGAAGTGGAGCCTGAACCGGAGACAACCGACCCACAGGCGCCCAGCTACCCCGGGTTCGTCCTGCGGCTGGGCAGCCGGGGAAAGTGGGTGGGGACCTGGCAGTCCGCATTGGGAGTCCCGGTGGACGGGTACTTCGGCTCGGCCACCACCCAGGCAACGCGGGAGTGGCAGCGGGCCAATGGCCTGGCGGCCGATGGAGTGGTGGGCATGCAAAGTTGGCAGACCATGTTCCCCGGCGCGGGGGTGGAGGCGCCGGAGCCTCCACCCGACAAGGAGGGTGACAACAGCCAGGGATCGGGTAGCACGGGTGGCGCATCTGGTGTCCCGCCCTATCCGGGCCGGCCCCTCGAACTGGGGGACAGCGGCTCAAGTGTCATCATCTGGCAACGCGCCCTGGGCATACAGGCGGATGGGTATTTCGGATCAGCCACCCTGTCGGCGACCAAGGCCTGGCAGTACCGCAACGGCCTCCCCGCCGACGGAGT
>JAAXHN010000107.1 GCA_012270885.1 Acidimicrobiia bacterium
CAGGCCATCCGGCAGGTCGGCAACTATGACGAGATCTACGTCAACAACCTGCACCCGCTCGGGTTCTCCAGAGCCGGGTCCGCCAACGCCCGCTGGACCGAGGGCGGTCTGGTCTACGCACCACCGGCCCGGTAGAAGCTAATCAATCCGTAGAGAAGGAGGGGGCGCCTACCCGGCGCCCCCTCCTCGCGTAGTGGTCCGTCTGCGAACAACCAGGCGTGCTCTGGCTGCCATCGGCGTCTCGACCACACGGCCGGTCCACAGACAGACCACGTCCTAGTTGGTATTGTCTGAGTGCCGGCTAGAACGGAAGGTCACTTGGTCACGCCCGCCGACCGATCCTCCCAGACCCGCGTACCCATATGGCGCAACGTGGTCGTCATCAAATGGGCCACCCAACTCTGCATCCTCGTCGGCCTCCTCTGGCTGGGCTATGTGGTTATAACCCAGGCCACCACCAATCTCCGGGCTACCGGCATCCCGTTCTCATGGGACTTCCTCGGCGAACCACTAGGCGTCAAACTCGGTGAGGGGTTCAACACCGATCCCGAGTCGGGCCTGGAGGCGCTGGCGGTGGGAATGGTCAACATGTTGAGGGTCACCTGGGGGGGTGTCATCGCCGCCACCATCCTCGGCACGGTGATCGGGATTTCGAGGCTGTCGTCCAACTGGATCGTCTCGAGGATCGCCAACGCCTACATCGAGTTCTTCCGCAACATCCCGCTACTCGTCCAGATCCTCTTCTGGCAGGCACTGATCGTCGGGCTCCTGCCGGATCTGACCCCCGAGATGGAGGGGTCCCGGTGGCTGTTCGCCAGCCCCAAGGGCATTGCCATCCCCTGGTTTACCCCCCTAGCCGGCCGCTGGCAGTACACCGTGGTGTTGATTCTCGGCGTGGTGGCGGCCCGCTGGGTGTACCGCCGCCGGATCACGCTCCAGGAGAGAGAGGGACACGACACCCACGCCTTCGCATGGTCGATCGGCACCTTCGCCGTCTTCCTGGTGGGAGGCTGGTTCGCCCATCCCGCTGCCGGAGTATTCGGATGGCTGTTCACCGCCCTCGCTTGGGTGGCCGGGGTTGTTCCGGTGATCGGTCTTCAGCTGGTGCTGGCCGCCCTTGCCGTCTGGCTGGCGGCCCGCTACATCGTGCGCTATCTGCGGCGGCTTCGGTCGCCCGCCGGGATGGCCAAACTCTCCGATGACGACTACTTCCGCCTGGCGGTGGCGGCCGTGGTGGGAATCGGGGTGATGCTCTTCTTCATGTCGGGGGCCGGGCAGGCAACCCTCTCCGGCGTTCTGGGACGGACGCTCTGGTACCAGATGAACTGGGGGTTCGAGCCGCTCTTCGACTTCCTGGCGTCAAGGTTCGACTTCTCCGGAGGCGCCCCCTTGCGTTTCACACTTCCCGAGGTGGTTGTGCCCACCAGGTTTCCCCAGTACTCGCACGAGGTCGGCAAGGCCCTCACACCGGGCTTCCTGGCGGTCTGGATGGGAGTCACGCTCTACACCGCGGCCTTCATCGGCGAGATCGTGCGGGCCGGGATCATGGCCGTGCCCCGTGGCCAGGGTGAGGCCGCGGCGGCGGTCGGTCTGCGCCGGGGCCAGGTGCTCCGCCTGGTCGTGCTGCCCCAGGCCTTCCGGATAATCCTTCCCCCGCTCGGTTCCCAGTATCTGAACCTGGCCAAGAACACCTCCTTGGGTATCGCTGTGGCCTTCGCCGACATCGTCCAAGTCGGCCAGACCATCTTCAATCAGGAAGGCCAGGCGCTGGCGGTGTTCATCTTCTGGATGGGCTTCTACTCGCTAGTGAGCCTGATCCTGTCGGGGATCGTGAACTACTACAACCGCAAGATGGCCCTGGTGGAGCGCTGACATGACTGAACCCGCATCCGCCGGCGTTGTGGCCGACATGACCGAGCGGGCCCCCGAACCCCCGCCCACCGGGCCTTGGCGCTGGATGAGGGATAACCTCTTCTCGGGCCACACGTGGGGGCAGATCGCCTTCAACTCCTTCCTCACCGTGGTCTTCGCCCTGGTTCTCCTGAACATCCTGCGGTTCATCACCTCTTACCTCTTCGCTCCGGAACGCAAGTGGGCGGCGGTCACCCACAATGCGAAGCTGCTGATGGTCCAGGCCTTCCCGCAGGACGACCTGATCCGGATCTGGACATCCCTGGGCATATTCATGGTCCTGATGGTCTGGTCCCTGGCGTCCTGGAAGGTAGGAGGACGGCTCGAGATCACCACCTTCGCGGGAGGTGTGAGGAGCGGCGCTGTCCTGGTGGCGGTGACAGCGATCATGCACCACGCAGCCGAGGCGCGCACCTTCGGCATTCCCATCCTGCAGTTCGACTCGCCCGCCGCCTGGAGCAACGTACGTGCCTGGATACTCGTCGCCGCCGTCCTAGCGGCCGTCCTGGCCCACTTCGCCGTCCGGTGGAGCCGCGCCGCCGCTCAGCCACCGACGATCCCTCTGCTGGCCGTGCCGGTGATGATCATGGCGGCGGTGGCCGCGCTCCTTTGGACAGTGGAACTCCCGGTTCCGTTGGGCCAGTTCGACCAGACCATCGCACCGATAGCCGCCACCACGGCCCGCCCGTGGACGATTCTGTTTGCGCTGGCGGTGGCCGCCTACCCACTCGGGAGCCTGTTCGAAGGCATTTGGCCCCGCGCCTTCCGGCGGTTCCTGATCTCGGCCTGGGTCCTCTCCTATCCGGTGATCATCTTCATCATCCAGCGCAACCCGGTCCTCGATTGGTCCGACATGATCTTGCTGCTGGCCGTAGTGCTGGGCGCCGGCGCCCTCCGGGTGCTGGTCGCTCTCCCCAGAGGCCCGACCGGCGCCGCGGTGGTGGCAGCTATCGGGCTGGTGATAGCCGCCCTGCCATTCGCCTCCGGAGAGGAGCCGTTCTGGGTCGCGGTGGGGTTAGTGCTGATCGGGTTGGCGATACTGATCACCGCTCTGACGGTGCGGGAGCCGGTGGTGATGGTCAGGGCGTCGGTTGCGGGCCTGGTCTTGGCTTGCCTGTTGATCTGGCTCGTTCCGATGCCGTTCCTCTACCGGATCGTGGCCATTGCCTTCACCCTGTTCCTGCTCGTAACACCCGCCGTCGGACGAACGCAGCGGGGAAGGACCAACCTGGTCCGGGTCTGGGTAGCGGCTACGGCGCTGACGGTGGTGGCGTTCCGGCTGGGAGCCACGTTCATTGACGACTCGGGCCTGACCGTCTTCCTGCGCTCGGATGTCGTCTCCATCCTCCTGGCGGTTGCACTGGGTGGCGGCGCGCTCTGGGTCCTGGGCCTCCCCCCCAGGGGGCATGCCTCCACCGCGGTAGTGGCGGCTATCGGGCTGGTGACGGCAGCCCTGCCATTCGCCTCCGGCGAGGAGCCGCTCTGGCTCACGGTGGGATTGGTGCTGATCGGCCTGGCGATACTGACCGCCGCCCGCACGATAAAGGAACCGGTGGAGATGGTTCGCGCATCGGCTGCAGGCCTTGCCGTGGTGTGCCTGCTGATCTGGTTCATCCCGATGCCGTTCCTCTACCGGACACTGATCGTCGCCTTCACCCTGTTCCTGCTCGTGACACCCACCTTCGGAGGAACGCAGCGGGGAAGGACCAACCTGGTCCGAGCCTGGACAGTCGTTTCGGTGCTGATAGTTGTGGCATTCCGGCTGGGCGCTACCAGCACCTCCCTCGAGTTCCAGGGAACCACATTCCTGGGCGGTTTCAACCTGACCATCCTCCTGGCCGTCAGCGGCATCGCGCTCTCCCTGCCCGTCGGTCTGGTCCTCGCCCTGGCACGTACCTCCTCGATGCCCATCTTCCGCCTGCTGGCCACCGGATACATCGAACTGGTCCGTAGCGTGCCGATGATCACCTGGCTGTTCTTCGGCTCGGCCATGCTGACCGCCTTCCTTCCCGCCGGAGTGGAGTTCGACGAGATCGTCCGGATAGTCGCGGCCATCACCATCTTCAATTCGGCCTACGTCGCCGAGAACATCAGGGGAGGATTGCAGGC
>JAAXHN010000108.1 GCA_012270885.1 Acidimicrobiia bacterium
GGAGCCGAAGGGCATTGCATTGTCGTTGCGGATCCCAGATGGCATGTCGGATGCCACTCCGCAGCAACTCGCCGCTCTGTTGCCTTCCTCCATAACCGACAAGGCAGCGTCTTTGGGATGGACCGACAGGCCCATTTTCCACAACGCCGCCGTGTACGGTGGCGCCAAAACCCAGAAGCGAAACACCAACACGTTCTGGTGCACCACAGGGTTTGCGGTGGAAACGTCCGGTGGGACCACCGGGCTGGTGACCTCGGAACACTGCAGTCCCAACGGCAACACTGATTTGGACTATTACGCACCTGATGGCACGGAATACGCGATGACGTACAGATACGGGCGAGACGACGACTTGGGGGATTTCGCGTGGTTCACTACTGGGGAAGTGGAGGACAACCGCATCTACGCTCCGGCGCTTCGTTCGATCACGAGCTATGAGGATGATTATGAGAGTTTGAACGCGGGTCGTTATGTGTGTCGATATGGGCGTGTCACCGGTTACGAATGCGATGTTGTCCTAAGCCGGTCCGACGTGATTGACAATATGGTGATCATGTTGAACAAGGAGTCCGACTTCGGCGACAGCGGTGGTCCCTGGTTTCTTGTCAACGAGGCCTACGGGGTTCATGTGGGATGGATCGAGGAAGAAGACGGCACGTTGAGGGACGTGTGGAGTTCTGTCGCCTTCCTTGACGATTCGATATCTGTGACGGTTCTAACCGATTGAGCGAATCCAGGCGACTGACACGGAGAAAACTGTGGGCTTCGGTCGCTGTTGGTCTGCTGGTGGGCGGACTGGTCGCCTTCTGGGCGATGGACCGAAGCCCCGGCCGCATATATCCCGGTGACTATGTGGGGCGTGTCCCTCCCGGAGTGGAATTGGATACCTACCCGCGTTTGGTCCCATGGGACCTTCGTTCGACCACGGAATACAAGGACACCACGGTGCTGAAATTGGACGCACTGGCCGGTGCGTGCCTCATCAGCAACGAGACGGGGGAATACGTGACCGAAACCTTCGACCGGGTCGAGTTGCACGAAACCGCTGAAACGGTGACCATCGAAACGTGGCTAGGCCCCCCCGAGAGAGATGGTTTCTGGCCGGGATGCTTGGGGGTTGGATGGAGCTTCCCGGTGGAGGTGACGTTGGATAGTCCACTTGGGAACCGGGACCTGTTTGACCCCGCGTGTGTACTTGACCGCCACAGCAACTTTCAGGTGTGCGAGCACGCAAAGGCCACTCGGCCGTAAGGTGCGCTCGGGAGAAACTGCAGTGACAGGGTGAGGGGATTTCAGAATGGGCAAGGAGGTGCCACGGGGCAGATGATCGGTGTCCAGTACCCATTCGCTGACGACGGCAGCGGCCGCGCGGTTCACATCAAGCACGGCGAAGCGGTTTTGGCCTTTCGGTGTTTCGGCTGCCGGGAACCGATGACCGCCAGACGGGGACAAAAGCGAGGCGGGGCATTTTGGGCACAAGACACCTGCTTCCGAATGCACCGTCCCTGACCGGGCGTTGCACGAAGCAGCCAAAGCGAACGTTGCGGGATGAGACCCTTAGGCAGTGAGTTCCTCCAAGGGAGGCAAAGGGCATCTCGGTCGAAGGGGACCGGAACCCCTTGACGGCCATGCGCAGAAGAGGGAACGCAAGTACCGGCGGGTGTTCAGATGGCGAGGGGCCGCTTTCCTGAGGTCCGTTCCCCCGTGCGCGATATATCGCGCACGGCGTCGCTTCTCTGTCCCGATGCCAACGGACCCTAGGAGTCCCGGAGGCAGCAGGCATCATCACAGACTGGCCGGGTCTCGGCGTTGAACGACAAGAAGGGCCCGACTGGAAGAACCGAAGAAGCCATTTCGCATCGAGTGGAACCGGGACATGCACTTCACGGACTTCTATGACCTCGGTGCCTCGCACACTGGCGAATCCATCAGGTCACTTAGAGGTGCCCCTGCGGGTACTCCGCAAGGAACTGTTCGGTCTGTCTGCGTCCCCTGACGCGTACCAACGGCCAATTGGCAGGGATACTGTGGTGGGAGCGGAGGGCAGGCATTTTGCGTATTGCGGGTAAGAGAACACTGATCGTTCAAGCGTATAGCCGCAACCGGCTATCGCGCCATCGCATAGAGCGACGATACGATACACAAGGGCAGGGTGGCGGCAGAGGAAGGTGGGTTATGGTTTGGTTTCCCAATCTGTCAGCACTGCCCCCGGGAAGTACAGCTAGTAGCTGCGGTGCGGTAACGCCCCGGGGGGCTCTGCGTCTTGCAACATAGAGCGGGTTGGAAGGAACATGGACAGACCGGACTTTTCCGGAAGAGTTCTCAGAGCTATAGCCGAAGCATATCGGGACGAGATGGGTCCCGCCCGTGCCGAGCAGTTGGCTTCTCGAGCGATAGCCCGGGCGGGGGAACGCTCCCAAAGGCATCAGCGGATAGGAGTGCTGGCGTCGGGTGCGGTCTTGGCCGCTTTCCTGGTTGTGGCGAGTGTGGCGGTGCTGACCGGCGGTTCGGATTCGCTGGCTCCACTGGATTCTGAGTCCACCCAGGTGGCGTCCGGTTCGGTAGTCAGTGATGGGGTGAACGTTCCGACCCTGACCAGGGAAGGGCTGATGGAGGCCCTCGATCTGATCGACCAGCAGAGGGAACTGGAGGCCGCAGAGATGGTGGTCACGGCGCTCTCCTACATTGCGGAGTCGATTGCGAGCGCCGAGGTTGCTCCGACGGACGCCATCATCGAGGCCTTGGCTCCACCCGATCCACCCCATGAAGGGGCACAGACCCCCACCACTTCTGCCTCGGTTTCGGGGACTCCCTCGCCTGAGGAGGACATCTACGCTTACGGTCCTCAGCCATCGGGACAGGAGGAGCCTTCGGGCGGCCCGGTGTACGAGACGCCTGAGTCCCACCCCGGGGAAGAGATGCCTGAGGCCGGCACTCCCCTGAATGTGACGGCGGATCCCGCGGCCATCGGAGAGCTCGGCCAGATGCTGAGGATCGAGGTGGAGGAGTTGTTGGGTGTGCTCGATTTCTCCGATTCGGATCCGCAGGCGATCAACGAAGCGGTTGAGGAAGTGGAGAAGGCCGTGGCGCCGATCCTCGAATATCACTCCCAGGACGAACCGACGATTCTTGTCCCCACCGGCGGTGATGACGAGGAAGAATGACACGGATCCCGGCTGACCGGCGGGAACCAGATCGGTATCTGAACAGACGTCCCCCCTTCCCAATTACCCGATCCTGAAGACCCAAACCTATACCGTGGGCTGAAATGGTGTCTGCGGACTCCTCCCAGTGGCCCCCCTCACTATCCGAGGCGACTGCCGCGCGCGACGGCGACCAGACCGCCCTTGCCTCCATCCTGACCAAGGGACTCCCCCGGCTGGTTGCCTTCTTCCGCGGCCAGGGTCTGGCATTGGCCGACGCCGAGGATGTGGCGAGCGACGTCTGCGAATCCCTGGTCCGCTCCATCCGCCGCCTGCGATCTCCCCAGGCCTTCGAAGCGTGGTTCTGGAGAATTGCGCGCTCCAAGTTCCATGATCACCTGCGCCGCCGCCACCGGCCCCTCCCGGCCCCCGACCTGGAGACCAGCCAGGTGCTTCCCGAGGAGCACGCTCTGGACCAAGAGGACTTCCATAGGGTGCGGCTCGCATTCGCGCGGCTGGGTCCACGGGATCGGGAGCTACTCTGGCTGCGCGAGGTGGAAGGTCTCTCCCATGCGGAGATCGGAGGCAGGATATTCAAGCGGGAGGGGTCGGTGAGGGTGGCGACGCACCGGGCTCGTCGCCGGTTCGAGCAATTCTTGCAGGAGGAGCAGCAGAGGTCTCACTCCCAGGAGTCCTATCAGGCTCCGGCTGTATTGTTCATGGCCGCCAACGACTCCGACTGCTCCCAGATGGCCGCCGCCCTGCTGCGCACGATGGCAGCCGGCCCGATAAGCGTGTTCAATGGAGGGTCGGCTCCGGCTTCGCGGGTGGACCCGAAGACAGTGGCGGTCTTGGCTGAACGAGGAATAGACATCGCCGAAGTCCATCCCGTCCGGTTGAGCGCGGCCATGATCGAAGCGGCGGAGGTGGTGGTGGACCTCGGGGAGGAGAACCCTCCCGTCATAGTGGGTAAGCGTCTACTGCAGTGGCGGGTGGAGTCACCGGAGGGGAAGGGACTCGAGGAAATGAGAAGAGCGCGGGATGAAATCGAGCGGCA
The DNA here is from genome assembly GCA_012270885.1 of Acidimicrobiia bacterium. Classification (GTDB taxonomy): domain Bacteria; phylum Actinomycetota; class Acidimicrobiia; order Spongiisociales; family ZC4RG35; genus Bin76. The sequence goes on from JAAXHN010000108.1 coordinate 4,201, forward strand.
AGTGTGGGAATTGATGATTACCTTGAACATCGAGCCGCGAAAATTATGAAATTGGGGGTTACCGATTTATGGTTTTGGTGGCATAGTTAAAGAAAGATGTGTGTTTCTTCAGTGAGACACGAACCGGATTAGCGATTAGATAGAGACTCGGCTTTTGGTATCACGATCAACCTTGAAGAAGTCCGGCACGGACGGCAGAACGGAACGGCGGGTGCGCATAACCGACCAGATAACCGACGAGCGCGGTCGGCTCACTTCCGATCTGGTTGCCCAGTACCTGTCGGCTATCAGTGAAACCGACCTGTTGGACGCCCAGCAGGAGGTGGAGTTGGCCCAGTTGATGGAAGCAGGTCGTCAGGCGGAGACGAAGCTGGAAGTGGGCGAGTATGAGACCTCTTCGGACAAGAGGCGCCTGGAGAGGCAGAAGCGGCGCGGGGCGGCGGCGAAGAACCAGTTCGTGCAGGCCAATCTGCGGCTGGTGGTGCACAACGCCCGCCGCTACCAGGGAGTGAGGGGCATTGACTTCCTGGACCTGGTGCAGGAAGGAAACCTGGGTCTGATCCGGGCGGTGGAGAAATTCGACTGGCGCAAGGGATTCAAGTTTTCCACCTACGCAACTTGGTGGATAAAGCAGGCCATTACCCGCGCCATAGCCGACAAGTCCCGTACCGTGAGGATCCCCGCCCATCTTCACGATACCTTGGCCAAGGTCCGCCTGGCCCAGGGAATCTTGAAGGGAAAGCTCGGCCGTCTGCCCAATTCCGAAGAGATATCCCGGGAGACCGGCATCCGCATAGACCATGTGGAGCAGGCCCTGGTGCTGTCTGACACCGTTTCCCTCGAGGAACCGGTAGGAGAGGACGGAGCACAGCGGGGTGATTTCATCGAGGACGGCGACGCCGATGATCCCGAGGCGATCGCCGAGGCCACCAGCGTGGCGATCGCCATGCGCAATTCCATCAAGAAGCTTCCCGAGCGGGAGCGAAAGATCATGGAACTGCGGTACGGCTTGGAGGACGGGATCCCCAAGGGACTGGATGAGATCGGCAGCCACTTCCAACTGACCAGGGAGCGGATCCGCCAGTTGGAGAAGCTGGCGCTGTGCCGGTTGCGGCATCCCTCCTACGGGATTCGCCAGCAGGACCTCATCTAGGGAATCCCCGGGAGGCGCGGGACCATCTTCTAAGGTAGGGGAGAGGCAAACGACCATTTGTCTTTAGCTTGTGATGGGCCATTGAGGTTGGATGTGATGCGGCTTTGTTAGGAGAGGGTTCCCGACTTCGGTTCGCGACCGGAATTCTCCTGATAGCGGGACTTATGCTCTTGATGGCCGTTCCGGTGATCGGCCAGTCCTCGGAGACGGTCGGCACCAGGTTGCGCCATCAGAACGAGGAGGGGGAGCGGGTGCCGGTGGAGGGAGTGATCATCTCGGTGACCACCATAGACAGATCCGAGGTCGGAATCGGCGCCACCGACTCCGAGGGGGTTTTCTCGGTACCGGTGCCCGGACCCGATGTGTATCTGGTGACGATCGACGTCAATACGCTCCCGGAAGGGATCCGGCTGCGGGAGCCGGACCGGACCACGGTCGAGGTGGAGGTGTTGGAGTCCCGGGACGGAAGGGCGATTTTCTCCCTGATCAGCGGGGATGCGGAACCCACCGAAGAGAGCGGCGGGGTCTCGGCGCGGAGGGTGGCACAACTCACCACCGAAGGGATAAAGCTGGGTCTGTTCCTGGGTATGGCCGCCATCGGCCTCTCCCTTGTCTTCGGCACCACCGGGCTGGTCAACTTCGCCCATGGCGAGATGGTCACATGGGGAATGCTCTCCGCATACTTCTTCAACTACTTCGGGTTGGCGGGGATCTTCGGGTTCATGGCCGGCTGGTGGCCGCCGCTCGGAGAAGGGGTCAACCTCATCTTCGCGGCGATTCTGGCCGTGATAGTCGGCGGGGCCACCGGTTTTCTCATGGACCGATGGGTCTTCCGTCCACTCCGGACCCGGGGCGTCAGCCTCATCGCGCAGATGGTGGTCACCATCGGGCTCTCCATCCTGGCTCGATACGTCTTCCTCTTCATCTTCGGGGGGAACCTCAGATTCTTCAGGGACTACTCCGCCCAGAGCGCCCTGCAGATCTGGATCATCGAGATCACCCCCAAGGACCTGATCACCGTGATCCTGTCGGTCCTGATCCTGATCGGGGTGGGGTTCTTCCTTCAGCGGACCCAAACCGGAAAAGCCATGCGGGCCGTGGCGGACAACCGGGAGTTGGCCGAGTCATCGGGAATCAACGTCCAGCGGGTGATCAGAATCGTGTGGATAGGAGCGGGAGCGCTGGCCGGGCTGGGAGGGGTGTTCATCGGGCTGGCCGAGCAGTTGAGTTGGCTCATCGGCTTCCGGATGTTGCTCCTGATCTTCGCCGGGGTGGTTCTGGGGGGACTGGGCACCGCATACGGCGCCCTTCTGGGATGCCTGCTGGTGGGCATCGGCATCCAGCTATCCACCCTGTTCATCCCGGTTGAACTGAAGAACATCGGCGCCCTGGTGGTGTTGGCCCTCGTGTTGGTCGTGCGCCCCCAGGGCATTCTCGGCAGGAGGGAGCGGTTCGGATAGCTATGACATTGGCGGCGGTCGACTGGGGATTCATCCTGATCCAGACGGTGGAGACATCGCTGGGGCTGGAGGCGGCCGTGTACGCGCTGGCTGCGGTAGGGCTCAATGTCCACTTCGGCTACGCGGGGTTGCTCAACTTCGGACAGGTCGGATTCGTCGCCATGGGTGCCTACGGGATGGGGCTTTCGGTGACCCTTTGGAGTCTGAACCCCTTCCTGGCCCTGCTGGTGGGAATGGGGTTCGCGACCGTGTTCGCGCTCATTCTCGGGGTTCCGACCCTGCGCCTCCGGGGCGATTATCTGGCGATAGTCACCATCGCCGCGGCGGAGATCGTCCGCCTCCTGGCCCGTTCCACCACCCTGGGGGAGATCACCCGCGGGGCCGAGGGGCTCCACGCCTTCATCGGGCCCTTCCGGGAACTGAACCCCTTCGACCCGGGTTCCGAGTACGGGATCGGTCCCATCCAGTTCGCCGGGAATCAGTTCTTTGCCATCGTGGTGGGCTGGGCATTGACCGCGGTGGCTCTGGCGGTCATCTGGCAGTTGATGCGCAGTCCCTGGGGGCGGGTGGTCAAGGCCATCCGCGAGGACGAGGACGCCGCCCGGGCGCTCGGCAAGAACGCCTACTGGTACAAGTTGCAGGCCCTGATCCTGGGCGGGGTGATCGGGGGACTGGCAGGCATGGTGCAAGCCCTCGGGAAGGCCACTATCCAGCCCGACTCCTTCGTTCCGGCCTACACCTTCTTCTTCTGGACGGTGCTGATCCTGGGCGGGGTGGGGCGGATCTGGTCTCCGGTAGTGGGCGCCATGATCTTTTGGGCGATGCTCACCTTCTTCCAGGGAACCCTCACCGCCATGGTGAACGAGGGGTTGATTCCCACCGCCCTGATGGACACCAGCCAGGTGAGCCAGATCAGATTCATGCTGGTGGGGGTGGGGCTGGCGCTGTTGATGGTCTTCCGACCGCAGGGCATCTTCGGATCGCGAGAGGAGATGATCCTGGATGTCAGGTAGCAATGTGCCCTCGCGTCTGTGGGGAAGGATCCGGCGCCGCGACGAGTTCGAGCCCGACTTGGGATGGGTTCTGGACGAGTCCCGCCGCAAGTGGATGGTGGAGCACACTTCGGGGGTGACCAAGCCGGATCCCGCCCTTGTGATCAAGAACCTGCGCCGGGCCTTCGGCGGCCTCACCGCGGTGGATGTGGATCATCTGGAAATCCAACGGGGAGTCATAACCGCGCTGATAGGTCCCAACGGAGCCGGCAAGACGACTCTCTTCAACCTGCTAACCGGTTTCGACCGCCCCGATTCGGGGTCCGTGCTCCTCGACGGAAAGGACATCGAAAGGATGCGCCCACACGTGCGAGCCAGGAAGGGTATGGTCCGCACCTTCCAACTCACCAAGGCGCTCACCAAGCTCTCTGTCTTGGAGAACATGAAGTTGGGGGCCAGGGACCAGGTCGGTGAAGGGTTCGCCCGTTCGCTGTTTCCCCCACTGTGGCGGTCCCAGGAGAAGGCCATCGAAGAGCGGGCCATGGAACTCCTGGAGAGGTTCTCCCTGGCCCACATGGCGTCGGAGTACGCGGGCACCCTCTCGGGCGGCCAGCGCAAACTCCTGGAGATGGCCCGGGCCCTGATGTCCCGCCCAGCGGTGGTGATGCTGGACGAGCCGGTTGCGGGGGTCAATCCGGCTCTCACCCAATCCCTGCTGGAGCATGTGAGAGAGTTGCCCATCGAGGGAATGACCGTGATCTTCGTGGAGCATGACATGGACGTGGTCTGGGATATCTCCGACTGGGTTGTGGTAATGGCGGAGGGAAAGGTGATTGCCGAGGGCTTGGCGGAGGACATTGGAAAGAACCAGGCCGTGATTGATGCCTATCTCGGTTCCGGCGATGACAACGACGGGGAAGCGCCATGATCGAGCAGAAGGGTTCCCGACAGGCCCTGGTCGAATTGCGCAAGGTGGTGGCCGGCTACCTGCCGGGTGTGGACATCCTCAGAGAGGTCGACATGGTTCTCCACCCGGGGGAGATGATCGGGATCATCGGTCCCAACGGTGCGGGCAAGTCAACCCTGTTGAAAGCCCTATTCGGCTTGCTCGAGGTGCGCTCGGGAGACGTGATCTACAAGGGGGAGCCCATTACCGGCGTGGGGGCCCATGAGTTGGTGGCCAGGGGCGTGGGCTATGTACCTCAGCTCAACAACGTCTTCTCTTCGCTGACGGTGATGGAGAACCTGGAGATGGGGGTGTACCTGGAGCCGGATGAAGCCCCCGAACGCATGGAGAGGGTGGTCGAGTTGTTCCCGAGGTTGGGGGAGCGTCTCGGCCAGCGAGCCGGGCTCCTGTCGGGCGGTGAGCGCCAGATGCTGGCCATGGGAAGGGCCCTGATAATGAACCCGGAAGTGCTGCTGCTGGACGAGCCCTCGGCTGGGCTCTCCCCGGTGTTGCAGGACCAGGTCTTTGCCCGAGCCAGGGACATCAACCGCTCCGGAGTGGCGGTGATCATGGTCGAGCAGAACGCTCGGCGCTGTCTTCAGATCTGTCACCGCGGGTACGTCCTGGATCACGGCCGTAATGCCTACACCGGAACCGGAAAGAGCCTGCTGGGAGATCCGAAGGTGATCGAACTCTATCTGGGCACTTTGGCCCGCGGAGACTGAGCCAGCTGTTCAACCAGGGTGGGACCGGTGGGTTACCGGCCCCACCCTGATCGCAGGGGTTTCGGCTTACCCGCCTGCGAATACGTATTCGTCGAGCGCTGAGTCGGGTTTGCCGCCTCCGCTGTAGGTGGCGATGCGGAAGCTGGCTGCGGCGGGTTCGCCGGCCTCCACGAATTCGTATGGGCCGCCTGCTCCGTCGTAGTCGGGATCACCACCGCCTTCGATGACGTCCCTGCAGTCGGCGAAGCTGGTGCACTTGGTGCCGCCACGCGTCACATCGTTGATCTCAGAAGCGATCTGCACCGGGTCGTCGGACTGCGCAACCAGCGCGGCCAACGCCACGATGATGATCGCGTCATAGGTCTCCGCGCCGTAGGCGTAGATCTCCTGGAGTCCGCCCTCATACGCGCCGTCCAACCGGGCTGTGAAGTCTGCGATGGAGCTCAGGTCCACGGAAGGCTCGGTACCGCGCATGCCGGTGATGATCGAGGGGTCGGAGAGCTCGGCGCCGATGCCGCCAATGTTCCCATCGACTCCGTACACGTTGGTGGCGGAAGTGGGACCGATGCCCCGCTCGTGCATGGTGACCAGGATGGTTGCCGACTCCTGGAAGCCGATCACGACGATCGCGTCGGGATTGACTCCCGCCAACTGGTCCACCTCCGCGTCGAAGTTGTCGGTGCCGGGCGCGTAGGCGATGAACGGATCAACCGCTCCGCCCAGGCTCTCGAAGTTCTCTCGGAACGAGTCGGCCAGACCCTGCCCGTAGGACTCCTGCCGGTAGATCACACCGGCGACCTCGTTGCCTTCCGAGGCCACAAGGTCCGCCAGGACCTTGCCCTGCAACAGGTCAGAGGGAGCGGTACGGAAGTACAGACCGTTGTCGTCATAGGTCGTGAAATCCGGAGAGGTGTTGGCCGGGGAGAAATGGATCACGTTGTTGCCGGTGATCTTGTCGATCACCAGCTTGGACACAGCCGAACTGGCCGCACCGATGATCGCGGCCACGTCCAACGCCAGCAGCCTGTCAACCTCGGGATTGGCGATGTCCTGGTTGGTGTCACCCGAGTCGCCCTCGTGCAACACCACGTTATTACCCAACACACCACCGGCCGCGTTGATGTCGGCCACAGCCAGCCGTGCGCCTGCGACTTCTGGCGGACCCAAGAAAGCCAAATCGCCGGTGACCGGCAACAACGTACCAATCACCAACTGGCCTTCGTCCACAACCGCGACTTCCTCTGTGGGAGCAGCAGTGGTGGCGGGTGCCTGGGTAGTCGTGACCGCAGCCTCCTCATCCTCGTCATCCCCGCAGGCGGTCACCACCAGGGTAATCACGGCAATGATGGCGACCAGCTTGAGATAACGCTTGGTCTTGTCCATGCTGAGCCTTTCCTTCGTTAGACGGAAGTGTTCTTGGATAAACTAGATCGACACCCAGGTCTATGGGGCCGGCCAGATGTCCTTCTGGCGATACCCATCTTAGAAAGTTGGCGTAGATATTTTGCGAGAGAGGAGTATTTTCCCCTCTGCTCGGCTAACGGATTACCGCCACTACCGCTCCGGTGGCCACGGAATCTCCGGGTTCTATGCGGAGTTCCACCACGTTGCCCTCCCGGCCGGCCGCAACCGCGTTCTCCATCTTCATGGCCTCCAGCACGCAGATGGTGTCGTCCGCGTCCACCCGGTCTCCGACTTTGACGTCCACCTTCACGATGGTGCCCTGCATGGGAGCGGTGACCGCCCCGTCGGAGGCCGCGGCCGGTCCCTTGGCGGGTTTGGGAGGACGGCGCCGCACCTTGGCTGCCCGGTCCTCCTGGCCGACGTCCGGCTCCCAGTATGAGACCACGAACCGGCGGCCGCTGATCTCCACGGTCATGTCCTGGCGGACCACGCCTTCCTCCTCGGGAAGGGACTCGGCAACCTCAGGCTCGGTGCGGGAGAGATCGATCTCGCTCTCCAGCCAGCTGGTGTGATGGCGTGCGGAGATGAAGTCGGGGTGGTCCAGTACCGCCTTGTGGACCGGAATGGTGGTAGGCAAGCCGGTGATCTCGAACTCGTCCAAAGCCCGTCTGGCCCGGCTGATGGCCTGGGTGCGGGTGGGCGCCCACACCACCAGCTTGGCCAGGAGGTTGTCGTAGAAGCGCGGGATGGTGACGCCGGCTCTCACCCAACCGTCCACCCTCACCCCCGGGCCGGCGGGCTCCCGGTAGCTGACGATCCGTCCGGGGGTGGGAACGTAGTTGCGGTAGGGGTCCTCGGCGTTGATCCGCATCTCGATGGCGTGGCCATCCGCCCGCAGGCCTATGGCCGAGGTCGGGCTTCCGGCTGCGATTCGCAGTTGTTCCCGCACCAGGTCGACTCCAGTGACCATCTCGGTGACCGTGTGCTCCACCTGCAGTCGCGTGTTCATCTCCAGGAAGTAAAAGGATCCATCCGAGTCGACCAGGAACTCCACGGTGCCGGCGCTGCGGTACTCACAAGCCCGGGCAATCCTCAAAGCGGCCTCGCCCAGCTCCCGGCTCTGGGAGAGGTTCAAGATCGCCGAAGGGGCCTCCTCCACCAACTTTTGGTGCCTGCGCTGGACCGAGCAGTCCCGTTCACCCAGATAGACATAGTTGTGATGGTTGTCCACCAGGATCTGTGCCTCGATGTGGTGGACATTGGTCAGCCTCTTCTCCACATAGACCTCGGGACTGCCGAAAAAGGCGTCCGCTTCTCGCTGGGCGGACGCCAATGCCTCTTCTATCTCGGAGGAGTGGCTCACCGTGCGCATGCCGCGTCCTCCGCCTGCCCGGGAGGCCTTGATCAACACCGGGTACCCCAGCCGGTCGGCGACCGCCATGATCTCGGCGGGGTCTTCCAGGGGAGACCCGGTCCCCGGCACCACCGGCACTCCCGCCTCGGTGGCTATCCGCCGGGATGTCACCTTGTCTCCCATGTCGGCTATGGCCCCAGGAGGGGGACCGACCCAGATCAGGCCGGCGTCGGTGACCGCTTGGGCGAAGGCGGCGTTCTCGGAGAGAAACCCGTAACCCGGATGGACGGCTTCCGCTCCCGTTTCGGCGGCCACCCCCAGGATCCGCTCCATGTTCAGGTATGACTCTCCGGCCGGAGCGGGTCCGATGTTCCATGCCTGGTCGGCCAAATGGGCGTGATAGGCGTCCCGGTCGGGCTCGGAGTAGACGGCGACGGTGCGCAACCCCGCTTCGCGGGCGGTGCGAATGATCCTGACCGCAATCTCGCCGCGGTTGGCGACCAGAACCGACTTCACAGCGGTATGTTCCCGTGCTTCTTGCCGGGCAGGCTCTCCCGTTTGGTACGGAGCATCTCCAGGGCCGCGATGAGATGGGAGCGTGTATCACGCGGCTCGGTCACCGCGTCCACCAGGCCGAGTTCGGCCGCCTTGTAGGGGTTGTTGAACTCCGCCTCGTACTCCCGAACCAACTCATCCCTGCGCTGCTCGGGGTCCTCTGCAGCGGCGATCTCCCGCCGGAAGATCACGTTCACGGCCCCCGAGGCGCCCATCACCGCGATCTCGGCGGAAGGCCAGGCAAAGACGGTGTCAGCCCGGATCCCGCGGGCGTTCATCACCAGGTAGGCCCCCCCGTAGGCTTTGCGGGTGATCACCGTAACCCTGGGAACGGTGGCCTCGCAGTAGGCGTAGAGCAGCTTGGCGCCGTGGCGGATGATCCCCCCGTGCTCCTGGTCGACCCCCGGGAGAAAGCCGGGAACGTCCACGAAGGTGACCAGGGGGATGTTGAAGGCGTCGCAGAAGCGGACGAACCGGGCCCCCTTCTCGGCGGCGTCGATGTCGAGGGTGCCGGCCAGCACGGAGGGCTGGTTGGCCACCACTCCCACGGTGTGTCCGTCCAAACGGCCCAGTCCCACGAGAATGTTGCGCGCCCAGTGCTCGTGCACCTGGAAGTAGTCACCGTCGTCGAGGACCGTCTCGATCAGGGTGGTCATGTCGTAGGGCTGGTTGGAGGAGTCGGGGATGATCTGGTCCAACAGGTCGTCGGTGCGGGTGGGCGAGTCGGTGGGGGTGAAGTAGGTGGGGAGTTCCAGGTTGTTCTGGGGCAGGAAAGAGAGCAGGTACCGCACGCCGTCGAGGGCTGCCACATCCTCTGAGAAGACGAAGTGCACCACACCCGAGGTGGAAGCGTGCACCATCGCTCCTCCCAGTTCCTCGAAGGTGACCTCTTCCCCGGTGACTGCCTTGATCACGTCGGGCCCGGTGATGAACAGGTGGCTGGTCTCGGTTACCTGGATCACGAAGTCGGTGAGGGCAGGCGAGTAAACGGCGCCACCCGCGCACGGCCCCATGATCACCGAGATTTGGGGGATCACCCCCGAGGCGCGCACGTTGCGCTCGAAGATTCTCCCGTAGCCATCCAGGGACCCCACCCCCTCCTGGATACGGGCGCCTCCCGAGTCCTTGAGCCCGATCAGGGGCGCTCCGGCTCGCATCGCCATGTCCATTATCTTGCATATCTTGTCCGCCACTGCCCGGCCGAGGCTCCCCCCGAACGTCGTGAAGTCCTCTGCGAAAACGAACACGGTCCGCCCGTCGATCTTCCCCCATCCGGTCACCACTGCGTCGCCGAGCGGACGGCGGTTCTCCACCCCGAAGCCCCGCGCCGAGTGCCGCACGAAGGAATCGACCTCGCAGAATGTGTCCTGATCTAGTAGGTGGGCGATCCGCTCGCGAGCGGTGAGCTTGCCGCGTTCGTGCTGGCGGTCGACGGCTCGCTGGTCGAGGGCTCTAGCCTGACTTCGCATCTTGCGCAGATGTTCGATTCGTTGTTCGGTTCCCACCCTGGCTGCACCTCTTCGATAGGCTCTGTGATACTTGGACTTGGGGAAAAGCTCTTTGGCTACACCATATTCTTTGATCCGACTGTCTGTCACGGGTTCCACACAGGACGACGCCCGCCGAGCTTATCGGGGAAGACCCGTGGTCGTGGTATCGGACCGTCAGGAATATGGTAGGGGAAGGAGGGACCGGACCTGGATCAGCGCTCCCGGGGCAGTTGCGGTCTCGGTCGCCTGCGAACCCCGGTGGCCTGTGAGTCGCTGGGGATTGCTGTCCCTCCTGGCGGGCTTGCAGGCGGTGGAGGCCCTGGGTGGAGAGGTCTCCCTGAAGTGGCCCAATGACCTGCTGGTCGGGGATGAAAAGGTGGGTGGCGTGCTGGTGGAAGGGAGCGGTGGGGTGGCGGTGGCGGGATGCGGGATCAACCTGTGGTGGCCTGATTCTCCCGGGGGGATGACCGGCTTGGACGACCATCCCCCTTCCTCTTCCCGTCGGGAGGAGATTGCCCACGCCTGGGCGGGAGGGTTTCTGGAAGCCGCTCTCGATCCGGGGGGCGGAGCGTTCTCACTCGACGACTACCGCCGTAGATGCGTGACACTAGGCCAATGGGTGAGTTGGGGACCAGGGGGCGTGGGACGGGCGGTCGGCATCAACTCCGATGGGGAGTTGGTGGTCGAGAACGCCGGCGGACGGAGGAGCCTGCGCTCAGAAGAGGTCGCCCACATCCGAAGGGCGCTCGGGGAGGTCTAGCCCAAATCCAGGGTCTGGGGCGGGGGAAGGTGGGAGGTGAAAAACCCGGCAAGGCGTACCAAGGCATCCATCGCCGCGCCCTCGTTGTAATTGGGGTGGTTCTCGTCGACGAAACCGTGCCCGACTCCCTCATAGAGCAGCCACGCCCCGGCGGAGTTCCGGTCTTGGGCGTTGTCCACCGTCCGGGGATCGATCAACTCGTCGTCTGCGGCGTAGATGCCCAACACCGCTCCTCCCAGCCGCTCCAACTGTTCGCCAGTCGGGTAGCGCCGTTGCTCGTCGCCGATCAATGGCCCGTACAGCACGGCCACCGGGCCGACCCAGCTTCGCAGGGTGGCTGCTATGAGGGCCAACCTTCCTCCCGACCCGATTCCAAGCACTCCCAGCCGGTCGGCCAGGGCCCAGTTGAGGTCTTCGTCGTTGAGAAAACGGCGGGTCTCGTCGATCTGGGCCAGCAGATCGGTGTCACCCATCCCGTGGTGGGCGCCGTTGGATGACGCGGGCCCGAGGTGCAGGGCGAGGGTCACGAATCCCTGTCGCGCCAGGAATCGGGCCACGCTCTTGACGTGTGAGGAGATTTCTCCTGGGCCGCTGGTGATCAGCACCACCGGGAACCGGCCCACCGCGTCGGGCCGAGCCAGGTAGTCCGACCGGTAGGAACTCCCGGCCGGGGTGGAGTAGTTACCGTACATCACCGAGTAGGTTCCCTCGTGGGGGAGCACCGCCAAAGCTGACCCTCCTGGGTTGGTATTGCCTTCGCAAGAGGGTAGCGGTACCAGGGTCGGCTATTTTCACAGGATCATCGAGTGTCTGAGAAGTTCGGAATGGAGCGGGCCGTGACCCGGCGGGCGTTTGTCACCGGCGGAGCGGGTTTCATCGGCTCCCACCTCTGCGAGACCCTGGTGCGCGCCGGTTGGCGGGTGGTCTCACTCGACGACTGCTCCACCGGTTCTCCGGCCAATCTGGGGCGAGCGCGCTCGCTCGGGGTCGAAGCGCTGGAGGTGGACATAACCGGCCCGGAACTGGCCGCGGCCATGGCCGAAGCCCGTCCGCAGGTGGTGTTCCACCTGGCGGCGATGTCGTCGGTGGCTCTCTGCGGGCGGGAACCGGAGCGATGTGAGGCGGTGAACGTTGACGGGACCGCCCGGGTGTGGGAGGCCGCGATTCGGTGTGGGGCGGAAAAGATGGTGAACGTCTCTTCCCTGGCTGTCCACGGGGCCTCGGACGACCCCTATGGGAGGAGCAAGCGGGCCGCCGAGACGTTCCTGGCCCGGCAGGCGTCTTCGGCGGAGATGGACCTCACCACCCTGCGTCCCGCCAATGTCTACGGACCCCGCCAGCACGGGGACGGCGAGTCGGCGGTGGTGGCCACTTGGCTGAGGGCCATGGCGCGGGGAGAGCCGTTGTTCCTGGACGGCGACGGCCACCAGACCAGGGACTTCCTCTACGTGGGCGACGCCGTGGCGGCGATGGCGCTGGCCGCCGACCGGGCCGACGGGCACACCCTGGAGTTGGGCATGGGAGAGGAGACCTCCCTGGTGTCGCTTCTGGGGACGATGAGCGGGACGACGGGATGGCGGGGCCGTCCCTCTCGGCGCTCGGCGCGGCCGGAAGATCTCAGGCGGTCGGTGGTCGATCCCCGTCCCGGGAGGGATCGGCTCGGCTGGCAGGCCCGGACCGGGTTGGAGGAAGGTATTCGCCTCACCTGGGAGTGGGTGACCGGCGGCTAGGTCCGGGGATTCTTCCTACCGGAACAGGTCCTCGGGGGCGGGCCGTATCAGTTCGGTGGCCGAGCCGTCCTCGGCCGGGAGCGAAAGCCCCCGCACGATCGCTACCGGGATGCCGCCGACCTTGCCCTTGGCCAGATCGGCCGCCGCGGCGATCTCGTCGGCCACCGCCACCTC
>JAAXHN010000109.1 GCA_012270885.1 Acidimicrobiia bacterium
CCTTCTACGGCGTCGCCGCCGGGGTGACCTTCTCGGTGTTCCTAGTCGCCATCGCCCAGACCTCTCCCGAGTCGGGGCTGTGGCCCCTGGTAGCCATGCGAGTAGGAGGATTGACCCTTTTGACCGTCCTGGTGTTTACCCGGGTCCTGTTCACCCCGGGTACCCGACCCGGCCTTCCCCACGAAGCGCGTTTGCCGACGCTCATCGCGGGCGGGGACATCCTCGCCAACCTCGCATACCTATTGGCGGTGAGAATCGGGCCGTTCGGGCTCGTCACCGTGGTTTCCACCTTTTATCCGGTGGTGATAGCCCTACTGGCCCGGGTGGTGGAGAAGGAACGCATCTCGCGACATCGGCTCCTGGGACTGGCGCTCACCGTGCTCTCATTGGTGCTGATAACCCGGTGATCATGATCTGGAACGGGAAATAGATGGCTTTCTTGCTGGCAGTCCTGACCTCCATCTTCTACGGGGTGTTCGACTTCGCAGGGGGCATAGCGACCCGCCGGGGGCCGGTGCTGGCGGTTGCGGCATGGGCCAACATGGCGGGCCTGGGGCTGGCCTTCTGTATTGCAGCAGTCCACCATGTGGTGGTAGGCGCCACCGTGACTCTTGCCGATTTCTCCTGGGGATTGGCCAGCGGGGTGGCGGGAGTAGCCGGCGTAGTCTTCTATTTCCTGGGGCTGGCGAGAGGCAGGATGGCAGTAGTGGCGCCCGTCTCGGCGGTCACCCTGGCGCTGGTCCCCTTCCTCTTCGGGGTCGTCCTGGGAGAGCGTCATTCCCTGGTGTCCTGGCTGGGGGTCCTGGTCGCCATGCCCGCCCTGTGGCTCACCGTCCAGGAAAGGAGTCGGGGGGGGCACCCCGCAAAGGCCCTCTTCGGACTCGCCGCCGGCTTGACCTTTTCGGTGTTCTTCATCGGAGTGGCCCAGATCTCGTCCGAGGCCGGATTGTGGCCCCTGGTCAGTATCAAACTGGGAGGGCTTGGGTCAGTTGCGGTGCTCATGCGGCTGCGGCGGACGCCGCTCTCCCTTTCACCCAAGGCTCGCGCGCTGGCGCTGTTTGCAGGAGGCGCCGTCCTGGCCAACCTGACCTACCTGCTGGCTGTCCAGATCGGCCCGTTCGGACTGGTGGCGGTTGCCTCCTCGTTCTATCCGGTGGTGGTGGCTATCTTAGCCCGGATCGTCGACAAACAGAGAATCTCCCCCCACCGATTGATGGGACTGGCGCTTTCGGTCGTGGCGCTCACCCTGATAGTTCTCTGACCAGAGCCGCCCTCAACGCAGCACCAGGCGGGCGCCCAGCACCAGGAACATAATCCCCAGAAGCTTGCTCAAAGAGAGCTCCCGGACCGACGCTCCCATCCACCCGAAGTGATCGATAATCGTTCCGCCGGTCAACTGTGCGGTGACCAGGAGCATGGAACCGGCCAGGACCCCCACCCGGGACACCGTGAAGGCGATGCTGCCGATGATGAGGATCCCCGCGATCCCGGCAAGGAACAAATAGGGGGGCACTCTCTGCCACTCGCCGAGCGACGGGCCCCTGGCGGCCAACAACACCAGTCCCATCGCCACGGCCCCGACCACGAAATTGGCGGCGGTCCCGGCCACCATTCCCACTCTCTGCTCCAGCGCGCCCATCATCTGGCTCTGGACGGCAGCCACCGCCCCTCCCAGCAACCCAATGAGAACTACCGCTGCCGCACCCACCATCGGTGAGGTTAACCGAAGAAATGGGGCCCGGTCGCCATTCCCACCCGCCTTACGGCCCCACCCGGGACACGGAGCGTCTTACAATGTGTTAAGCCAGTGAAGCGACGCGGGAGAGTCTCGCTGGTCGAGACGCCGAAGGGGCAAGGACCTCCCAAGAATCTCTCAGGCAAAAGGGACCGCGACGAATAGGCAGAGCTGAAGAGGGCGGACCAAGGCCGCCGCCGAAGGAGCAACCTCCGCCGAGCGGGGCGAAACTCTCAGGCAAACGGGACAGCGGGGAGGAGGAATCTGACCTCGTCCCAATGGAGATCCCATGACCTCCCGCCAGAATCCCGACTTCTCGTCCCGGCACATCGGCCCCCGCCCCGATGACATCGCGGTGATGCTCGAGAGAGTGGGCGCCGAATCCATCGAGCAGTTGATGACCGAGACGGTTCCCTCCGCCATCCGCATGTGTGATTCCCTGGACCTGCCGGCCGCCCTCAACGAGCCGGATGCCCTTCGCAGCCTGCAGGAGGTGGCCTCCCGCAATCAGTCTATGACCTCCCTTATCGGAATGGGCTACTACAACGTCCATGTCCCCTCGGTGATACTCCGGACGGTGTTGGAAAACCCCGCCTGGTACACCGCCTACACGCCCTACCAGCCGGAAATCTCCCAGGGTCGCCTGGAGGCCCTCCTCAACTTCCAGACCATGGTCTCTGACCTGACCGGCATGGAGATCTCCAACGCCTCCCTACTCGACGAGGGGACCGCCGCCGCCGAAGCCATGACCATGGCCCGCCGGATCTCCCGGCGCCGCCGCGCCCTGCGTTTCTGGGTGGATGTCGACGCCTTCCCCCAGACCATCGAGGTGATCCAGGCCCGGGCCCGCTGGATGGACATCGACGTCGCGGTGGCCCACCCCGACCACATGGACTTCCTCGACGGAGAGTCCTTCGGGGTGATGTTGCAGTATCCGGGCGCCAGCGGCGAGGTGCGGGACCTGATCCCCACCGTGGAAGGGGTTCGAGCCGCGGGAATGGTAGTGGTGGTCGCCACCGATCTATTGGCGCTCACCCTGCTGTCCCCGCCGGGGGAGTGGGGGGCGGACATCGTAGTGGGATCCTCCCAGCGGTTCGGAGTGCCCATGATGTTCGGCGGTCCCCACGCCGGCTTTATCGCCACCCTGGAACGACATGTCCGCTCCCTGCCCGGACGGCTGGCGGGAATGTCGAAGGACTCGAACGGAGATCCAGCTCTGCGACTGGCGCTCCAGACCCGGGAACAACACATCCGGCGCCAACGCGCCACCTCCAACATCTGTACCGCTCAGGTGCTCCTGGCGGTTATAGCTTCTTTCTACGGTTGCTGGCACGGGCCCGAAGGACTGAAGGGGATCGCTCGGCGGGTTAACCGGCTCACCTCCAGGATGGCGGCCGGGCTTCGTTTAGCCGGATGGGGAGTCGAGAACGCCGGATGGTTCGACACCTTGTCGGTCAGAGCAGGAAGAGCTGCCGACCTGGTGATGGACAGAGCCTTGGCGGCCGGCATCAACCTGAGGCGCATCGACCCTGAAAGGGTGGGAATCTCCCTCGACGAGACCACCGACGAGGAGATCGCATCCCGGGCGCTCTCGGCCTTCGCGGCAGTCCTTCCCACCGATGGCATCGAGCCTGCCTTTCCGCAGCGACTCGCCCGGAAGAGCGATTTCATGACCCATCCGGTCTTCAACACCTACCACTCCGAGCACGAGATGCTTCGATACATCCGACGCCTCTCCGACCGGGACCTCGCCTTGGATCGCACCATGATCCCCCTGGGATCATGCACCATGAAACTCAACCCTGCGTCGTCCATGATCCCGGTCACCTGGCCGGAGTTCTCCGACATCCATCCCTTCGTCCCCATCGATCAAGCCGGGGGCTATCTCCAACTCTTCTCCGACCTGGAGGACTGGCTGACCGAGATCACCGGCTACGCCGCAGTGTCGCTGCAGCCCAACGCCGGCTCCCA
>JAAXHN010000110.1 GCA_012270885.1 Acidimicrobiia bacterium
GCGACCACGGGGGCTCCAGGGAGTCCGTGCCGAGACCGTGGGCGCTGTAAGACACCAACTCCCGGCCGCCTAAGCCGTACTTGTCGTTGACCCGGTCGCGGGCCGCCAGGACCTCATCGGAGGAGTGGCCGCTCTTCATCGCGTCTATGCAAGCCTGGAAAACCTCACATCGAATGTCCCAGAAGCGCTTGGCCTCATCGGAGGGCTTCCCGAAGCAGTAATTGCGTCTCAACTCCAACCAGTACCCGGAAGGGCCTTGCCACTCCAGGTCTATGGAGAGGTACTCGCCCCGTTCGAACGGGGCGTGCCTCCCGTCGGCCAGGGCCCTGGGGGAGGTACGGCCGGTCTGGGCGATCCCGGTCAGACAGCCATACTGGCGGACCAGCCGGTGAGCCTCGGCCATGACGTCGATCTCGAGTGCCCCGGGGCGTATGTGGGCCTCAAGGCTGCGGAACACCTGCTCGAGAATCCTCGAAGTCTCCCGGTGGTTCTCCATCTCCTCGGGGCTCTTTTTGATGCGGACGTCGTCGAAGAGATCAGTGGCGTCCACCAGGGTGGCGCCAGGCGCCAACTTTCCCAGACCGCTCATAAGCGCGTAGGTGGTGATGTCGGCCAGCCCCGCCATCCCGATCGTCCCGTTCGAGTAGCCGTGGTCGGAGAGAATCCCGGCGATCTCCACCTCGGGGGTTTGGGTGTGCCGGGCGTCCTGGATCCAGTTCACCATCATCGCCATGCGTTTGCCTCCCCATAGAGGATCGCCTATGTAGGAAGGCTCACCCTTGGCGGGAAGCACCACGATCCCCCATCCGGCCGCCTGCCAGATGTCGCTCACGTACTGGACGCGGCCTCGCATGAAGTCGTCGCCGCGACAATAGACGACCAGGGCGTCAATGCCCGCCCCGGCCATGGCCTCGCGCAGCACTCTGTAACGTCTCGCCCGCTCAGCGGGAGAGGAAATATGGCTTATAGGTCCTTTTGCCATGTTTATTCAACTCCTTTGGTGCCCGGGGTCTATTGCCGGACGTCGGAACCGATGCCCATCATCTAAATGCTCTCTCTGGGAGGCTCCTCGGTAAAACAGGGGTGTGTGTCGTTATATGTTACGAGGACAAGACGCCACTCACCCCTCCATCAGCGCCCCGGCAACGGCTTGGCCGGACGAAGTCTCCAATCCCTCTCACGCCAAACGGCTCAGTGACGACTCATCCAGGGCGAACCGGCTCGATTCCCAGGGTCTCATAGGTCGCCATCGGAAGGTAGGCGAGACCCAATCGGTCGAATCGCAGCCGGGCCGAATCCCCGCGGTCGACGAGCGTGACGGCCGCCGCCACCTCCGCGCCGGTTTGCTGAATGGCATCCAAAGCCTTGAACATCGACCCGCCCGTTGTCACCACATCATCCACCAAGAGCACTCTGTCATCGGGCCCGATCCGCGCTCCTTCGATAGAGCGCCTCGTGCCGCGTCCCTTGGCTTCCTTACGCACAACGAACCACTTGGTGTCACTCACGGCGGCAATGCCAACGGCAAGGGCGTCGGCGCCCAACGTGAGCCCGCCGACCGCATCGAACCGATGGCCGGCGTCCGTGACCTTCTCGACAATCGCCTGGCAGGCCAGGCGGAGGTCTTTCCATGCAGCCAGGGCCTCTTTGCCGTCGATGAAATGAGAGGACCAGGCGCCCGACGCCAACTGGATGGGCTCCGGAAGACTGTGAAGACCCTTCTCGATCAGAATGGCAACCAGCTGCTCCTGGAGCGTCGGCGTCGATGTATGCACGGTACTCCCGAGTCGTCGACTACCCGCCGATGGTCCCTGATCGGATTGGTGAACCAGCCCTGCGAGCGACCATCCCGGATGCTCAGTCAGGGACGACCACGGTGCGGATCGCCGACCCCGCTTCCAGGTTGCGGAAGCCCTGGGCGGCCTGGGTCAGCGGAACGGTGTGGGTGACCATGTAATCCAGATCGAGACTTCCCTGCTGATAGAGGGAGTCCAACACCGGAAAGTCATGGGCCGGTATTCCCCCGCCGCCGTGAGTGTTCTGCAGCGTCAGGGCGCTGCGGGAAAAGGCCGCCGGATCGAAGGATGCCATCACTCCTGGTTGGTTGCCCCCGATCAGGGTGGCAGTACCCCCATGAGCCAGCATCTCGATGCACTGTTCCACGCAGACCTTGGCACCCACCGCCTCGAAGGAGAAGTCCACTCCGGCGCCGCCGGTAATCCGCCGCACCGCTTCCACGGGATCTTCGGAGGCCGCATTCACCACCTGTGATGCACCCAGGGCCCGGGCCCACTCGAGTTTCTGATCGGAGAGGTCCACCGCGATCACCTTGGAAGCGCCAGCGATCCGGGCGCCCTGCACAGCCGATAGTCCGATGCCGCCGCACCCGATCACCGCTGTGGTGGCACCCGGCCACACCTTGGCAATGTTGAAGACGGCGCCCGCTCCAGTCATCACCGCGCATCCGAGAAGCGAGGCCGAAGTCAGGGGCATGCCGTCGGAGACCGGGAATGTGGCCATGGCATCTACACCGATCCGCTCGGCGTACATCCCGAGACCCATGGGCACCTCCACCGCCGAACCGTCAGAGGCCAGGGTGACCTGGGGGGCCCGGGGTGAGGAGTCCCTGCACCGTCTGGGGTCGTTCCGCCGGCACATCGAGCATGCGCCGCACTGCACCCGGCACCCGGTCGCCACCCGGTCGCCCACCTTCAGGTGGGTCACTCCCGGACCCACCTCCTCGACCACGCCGGCCCCTTCGTGGCCCAGCAGCATGGGAAAGCGAGACATCCGCGGGCCATGGCGGCCCGTCGCCACCTTGTAGTCGGTGGCGCAGACCCCGGCCGCCTCCATCCGGAGGATCACCTCCCCCTCCCGGGGAGGCCCGATCTCGATCTCGGTGGTCTCGATCTGACCGGGCGACACCACCAGCGCCGCTCTGTTAGGCATCCAGGTCTACCAGTTCGTCTGTCCAGTCGGTGAGCCGCTCACCACCGTTGGGAGTCACCCGTATGTTGTCGGAGAGCGAGATGCCCGAAACCGCCAGGGCCTCAGCTGGATCGCTGAAGCTCATGTGGGGGTGGAGATTGATCACCATGTCGGTCTC
>JAAXHN010000111.1 GCA_012270885.1 Acidimicrobiia bacterium
CGCAGTCGAACCGGTGGGGGGGACGGTATCGGCGAGATCGCCGCATAGAAGATCCAGCCCGCAGTCGAGCCGCTGGGGAGCCCAGTCTCCGAGGTTCGTAAGGGTCCCCTGTCTCACCCTCGTATGATCCGCACCGCGGGACGGGGGAAAAGCTGACCACTCTCCACTCTCCACCCTTCAAACTTCAAACTTCAAACTTCAAACTTCACTAAAGAGGTATATTCCCGTGTTTCTTGGGAGGTGTCGTGTCACGTTTGTTCTCCAGCATGGCCAGGGCGCGGATCAACTTCCGACGGGTCTCTCGCGGGGGAATCACCTCGTCGACAAAACCCCGCCCCGCCGCAACGTAGGGATTGGCGAACTTCTCTCGGAATTCCTCGACCCGCCGAGCCGTTTCCGCCTCCAGATCGGCGGCCGCCGCCAACTCCTTGCGGTAGACGATCTTGACGGCGCCCTCGGGGCCCATCACTGCAATCTCGGCAGTGGGATAGGCGAGATTGACGTCGGTACGCAGATGCTTGGAGGCCATCACGCAGTAGGCCCCCCCGTAGGCCTTCCGGGTGATCACCGTGATCTTGGGGACGGTCGCCTCGGCAAAGGCATAGATCAACTTGGCCCCATGCTTGATAATCCCCCCGAATTCCTGCGAGGTCCCGGGAAGAAACCCGGGGACATCCTCAAAGCAGATGAGCGGGATGTTGAAGGCGTCGCAAAACCGGACGAACCGGGCGGCCTTGATGGATGCGTCGATGTCCAGGCATCCGGCCAGGACCGCCGGCTGGTTGGCCACGATTCCCACCGGACGACCTCCCAACCGGGCAAATCCCACCACGATATTGCGGGCGAAGAGCGCCTGGACTTCCAGGAAGCGCCCGTCATCCGCCACCGCGCCGATGATCTCCTTGACGTCGTATGGCTGATCGGACTCGGCCGGAATCAGGCTGTCGAGCCTCTCCTCGGAGCGGTCCACGGGATCCCGGGTCTCCTTGCGCGGAGGGCTCTCCATGTTGTTGGAGGGGAGATAGGAGATCAGATCCCTGATGAAACGACAACATTCCCGATCGTCCTCGACGGCGAAATGGGCCACGCCGCTCTGTGAGTTGTGGGTCATGGCCCCCCCAAGCTCTTCCTTCGAGACCTCTTCGTGGGTCACCACCTTGATCACCTCGGGGCCGGTGATGAACATGTAGCTGCTCTGCTTGACCATGACCACGAAATCGGTGATGGCTGGTGAGTAGACGGCTCCCCCAGCGCAGGGACCCATGATGGCCGAGATCTGGGGAACGACCCCCGAGGCCAGGGTATTGCGCAGGAAGATGTCGGCGTAGCCGGCCAGCGAGACCACGCCCTCCTGGATTCTGGCGCCCCCCGAGTCGTTGAGGCCGATGATGGGGGCGCCGGCCTTCATCGCCAACTCCAT
>JAAXHN010000112.1 GCA_012270885.1 Acidimicrobiia bacterium
GGCGCCCGCTCCATCAAGATCGACATCCCCCAGTTCACGCTGGTGGGGGCCACGACCCGCACCGGACTGATCACTTCCCCGCTCCGGGGAAGGTTCGGAATCATACAGCGTCTCGATTTCTACGACGTCGAGAGCCTGGTCTCCATCATCCGCCGGTCCGCGGGAATTCTGGGCGTGGAGATCGACCTGAAGGGAGCGGCCGAGGTGGCGCGTAGGAGCCGGGGCACACCGCGGATCGCCAACCGCCTCCTCAAGCGGGTCCGCGACTACGCCCAGGTGCGGGCCAACGGAAAGATTTCCCGGGACATCGCCTGCCGGGGTCTGGAACTCATGAACGTGGACCGGTTCGGATTCGACGAGATCGACCGCAAGCTCATGGACACCATCATCAGCCGGTTCGACGGCGGCCCCGTCGGCCTGAGCACCCTCTCCGCCGCCATCAGCGAGGAGAAGGGCGCCATCGAGGATATCTACGAGCCCTACCTGATTCAGATCGGCTTCATCGCCCGCACCCCCCGGGGCCGCGTGGCCACTCCCCTCGCCTATTCCCACCTGGGCCTCGAAGCGGCGGCATCCCAGAAAAGCCTGTTCCGCTGACACCGCGGGATTCAGCGACTTTCGCGGCGGGCTGATATCATACGCCCGTGTCGAACGGTGCCGGAATCGCCAGTCTGACGGAGAGATTCAAGGCCCTCCAGTTCTCGGTGGAACGGGTCATCAAGGGCAAGTCCGACGTGGTGGAGTTGGCCGTGG
This sequence comes from Acidimicrobiia bacterium, assembly GCA_012270885.1. Taxonomy (GTDB): domain Bacteria; phylum Actinomycetota; class Acidimicrobiia; order Spongiisociales; family ZC4RG35; genus Bin76. Next base: position 754 of record JAAXHN010000112.1, read on the forward strand.
TGACCCTGCTGGCACGGGGGCACATGCTGGTGGAGGACGTCCCCGGCGTCGGCAAGACCACCTTGGCCCATGCTCTGGCGCGCTCCGTCGACTGCCGCTTCCAGCGCATCCAGTTCACCAGCGACCTGCTTCCGTCCGACCTCACCGGGATCTCGGTCTTCAACCAGGTGCACCGGGACTTCGAGTTCCGGCCCGGTCCCCTGTTTGCCAACGTGGTGCTGGCCGATGAAGTCAACCGCACCACCCCCAGGACCCAGAGCGCCCTGCTCGAGGCCATGAGCGAGGCGAAGATCACGGTGGACAACCACACCCACCTGCTGCCTCAGCCTTTCATGGTGATCGCCACCCAGAACCCCATCGAACACCACGGAACCTATCCCCTGCCCGAGTCCCAGTTGGACCGGTTTCTCATGCGCATCTCCATGGGCTATCCCAGCGAGTCTCACGAAA
>JAAXHN010000113.1 GCA_012270885.1 Acidimicrobiia bacterium
TCGAAGTACCGCCATTTCTTCACCAGCACCTCATAGGGGTCGGACGGAGTCACGGTGAGCCCCAACGTAACCGCGTTCACCGGAGCACCCTCATTCTCGTCGCGTGCGGGCCCTCCGGACGGTCGCGCATCAACGGCTCGGCTCGATGACCTGAGAGGCGATCCGCTCGACGATCTTGTACTGCTCAGGCCGCGGCTCGACAAACAGGAACTCGTTCACGCCCGCCTCGGCGTAGCGCCCCACAACTTCTGTGAAGGCGTCGGGGCTCGACCACATGTCGGGCAGCCCCTGGGGACCCAGGGTGGAGTTCCCTCCCAGGTAGGAACGGACTATCTCGGACGGGTCCCTCCCGATCCTCCGGCAGGCCTCGTCGACCTGGAGGTTGCGTTTGGTAAGCTCCTCCACCGTCCCGGTGGAATTCCAGGAGTCCGCGAACCGCGCGCAGATCCCGAGCATCCGGGGCTTGTGGCCGGCCAGCATGAAGGGCGGGCGGGGCCGCTGGACGGGAAGCGGACGGAGCCGGGCCTCCGAAAGCTGGTAGTGGCAGCCCTCGTAGGAGACGGTCTCCCCCCTCATCAGGGGGTCGATGATCTCCATCGCCTCGGAGAAGCGGTCCACCCGCACCCGGGGTTCGTAGAGGGGGATTCTGAACCACTCGTGCTCCAGCACGTACCACCCCGCACCCACCCCGAAGTAAAACCTCCCTTCGGAGATGTGATCGAGGGTGATGGCCTGCTGGGCGAGGAGTGCGGGATGACGGAACGTGTTGCTGCTCACCAGTACCCCCACCTTGATCCGGGAGGTCTCCGCGGCCAGGGCGGCCAGCACGGTCCATCCCTCGAAGAAAGGCTTGTCGGGATGGCCGGGATTGTGAAAATGGTCACAGGGCCACACGCTGTCGAAGCCCAGTTCCTCGAAAAACCGCCAATTGTCCAAAAGCACCTGATACGGCTTCCACTGGGGGGTGTAAACGCCGAACCTGAATCCCTTCACAACGCCATAACCTCGACTCTCATCAGCAACCGACTAGTCCGACGCCAAACATAACACGGGTGAGCGCCCGGTGACCCCAAGGGCGGTCGCCATTAACGCCGGTGCTCAACGACCCGGCTCGATCACCTCCGAGACGATCCGCTCGGCCGTCTTGAACTGTTCGGGGCGAGGCTGGTCCATGATGAACTCGTTCACGCCCGCCTCGGCGTACCGCCCCACCACTTCACAGAACGCGTCCGGGCTGGACCAGGCGTCGGGCAGGCCCTGGGCGGCCATGTTGGACGCCCATCCGTAGAAGGAGCGGATTATCTCGGTCGGGTCCCTCCCGATCCGCTCGCAGGCTTCGTCGAGGAGCCGGTTGCGCTCGGCCATCTCCTCCACCGTCCCGAAGGAGTTCCACCGGTCGGCATACCGGGCGCAGATGGCCAGCATGCGGGGGCGGTGAGCGCCCAGGGTGAGCGGCGGTCGGGGAGACTGGACCGGGCGGGGACGGAGCCGGGCGCCCCGGAGCTGGTAATACTCACCCTCGAAGGTGACCTCCTGTCCCCGAAGGAGGGAATCGATGATCTCCACCGCTTCAGAGAAGCTCCCGACGAGTGTCGGCGGGTCGCCGAAGGGGATCCCGAACCGGTCGTGCTCCTCCACGAACCATCCGGCGCCGAAACCGAGTTCCAGCCGGCCTTCCGAGATGTGGTCGATGGTGATGGCCTCCTGAGCCAGTAGAGCGGGATGGCGGAAGGTGTTGCTTCCCACCAGTACCCCCACCCTGATCCGGGAGGTCACCGTCGCCAGGGCGGCCAGGAGGGTCCACCCCTCGAAGTAGGGATCCGAGGGATTGGAGGGCCGGAGGAAGTGGTCGCAGTCCCAGATGCTGTCGAAGCCCAGTTCCTCGAAGTACCGCCACCGCTCCGCCAGGACCGGGTACGGCTCGGCCTGGTCGGTGCAGATCCCATAGAGGATTCTCCCCTCTGCCATTACGTCACCGACAGCGCCATCCCCGCAGAGCTTACCGGCCCCCGGCCTGTCCCGCCGGGGCCCGCTCCTGCCGGAGTCGGCCGCCCGCCACCGGCGGGAATCGCGGTCAGATGTTGGCCGAAAGCACCATCAGGGCTATCACCCCGGCGACGCCGAAGATGACATACACCGCCCGCGAGACCAGGTTGGCGTCGCCGAACTTCCCGGCGGCGGTGATGGCCGCCACCAGGTCGAGACCGAACAAACCGACCAATCCCCAGTTGATGGCGCCGATCGCCGCCACCACAATCGCCAGACCCTCCATTCCTAACTCCTTCCTCTGCTTTCTATGAGCCGTCCGGCCCATAGACCAAGCTAGTCCCGCGGCGAGAACGTCGTCTTGTCAACCACGTCGGCGCCGCGGTGGCACTGCGCAACCGGTCGTCGCCCGGGGACCCGGGGCGGGAGACCATCATTCGGGAGACCATTATTAAGGACCATGGGAGATCAACCCCCGACCGCCGGGCGCCCACCCCCGACCCCGATCCTGTTCGGCGTCTCCGGCCCTCCTCCGCCCGGCCAGGCGGAGGACGGGGCTTTCCTGGACGACCTGGCCTCCCGGGGGATCCGGTCCTATGAACTCTCCTTCGTGAAGGGCTTTCCCTGGAAGGAGACCCGCTGCGCGCAGTTCGGCGCTCGGGCCGCGGAGAGGGGTTTGCGGCTCTCGGCCCACGCTCCCTACTTCGCGGTGCTGACCGCAGAGGAACCCGAGAAGTCCCGGATGTGCCTCTCCGCCCTGGAGCACACCATGAAGCTGGGCCAGGAACTGGAAGCTCCGGTGGTGGTCGCCCACTCCGGGCATCTCAAGGGACGGCCTCCCGGGCAGGTGATGGACCTGATCCGGAGCCGCCTGGAGACACTGGCTCCCAAGGTGGCCGACCTGGGCGTCGGCCTCGGGCTCGAGACCGCCGGACGCCAGGGCGCCTTCGGGACGCTGGGCGACATCGCTCTCCTGGCCGCGGAGTTCCCCTTCGTCAGGCCGGTGGTGGATTGGGCGCATCTGCACGCTCTCTCGGGAGGAGGGCTGGTGGACATCGAGCGTTTCAAGGCGGTGCTGTCCTTTCTGCGAGACTCCTTTCCCGCCTGGATGCTGTCTCCGCTCCACACCCAGTTCACCGACAACCGGTTCGGACCCGCCGGGGAGATCAGCCACGTTCCCTACGGCGAGGGAACCCTTCGCGTAGGACCGTTGGTGGAAGCGGCGTACGAGTCGGGCATCTCGATGGTGGTGATCTCCGAGGCCCGGGAGTGGGAGAGCCATGCGGCCATCGGCCGGGAGGTGGCCGTCACGGTCCGCCGCTTGGAACGGATCCGGGAGGGGGGCGGTCCGAGCGCCGCGTCGGGAAAGGTGTCCTTTCCCGATCCGGTGCCGGTGATCCTGACAGAGGACCGCCACCGGCCCCGGGAGGCATCCCTCCCGCTTCGCCTCTCCAACCTGGCAAAGCCCTTCTTTCCCGAGGGCTACACCAAGGGGGACCTGATCAGCTACTACGCCTCGGTGGCCGGGACGCTCCTCCCCCACCTCCGGGATCGGCCCCTGTCCATGTCCCGCTATCCCGACGGGATCGAAGGACCGTCCTTCTATGAGAAACGGGCGCCGGGGCATCAGCCGCAGTGGATGAGAAAGCTCCCGGTGGATTCCCACTCGATGGGCGGAGAGATCGACTTTCTCTGCGCCGACCATCCCGAGTCGCTGATGTGGTTCGCCAACATGGGCTGTGTGGAGACCCACCCCTTCCACTCCCGCCATCCCGGCCTCGACCATCCCGACTGGGCGGTGTTCGACTTCGACCCGGCCCCCGGGGCGTCGTGGTCGCAGGTGGTGGCGGGCGTCCGGCTGTGCGGGATGGCGCTGGAGCGGCTCAGCCTGCGGTCCTATCCCAAGCTGTCGGGAAGCCGCGGCATGCACGTGTACGTGCCGCTCCGCCCGGTGCACAGCTACGGGAGGGTGCGTAGGTTCGTGGGAGCGGTGGCCCGCTTGCTGGAAGCGGCCAACCCCGAGGATCTGACCCTGGCCTGGGAGAAGCCCCGCCGAGCCGGGAAGGTGTTCATCGACCACAACCGCAACGCCCTCGGCCAGACCGTCTCCTCTGTGTATTCGGTCCGTCCCCTCCCTCGGGCGCCCGTCTCCGCACCCCTCCTGTGGGAGGAGGTGGGCCGCTACCGCAACGGCGACATCCACATCGGGAACCTCTGGGACCGCCTGTCCCGCTACGGTGACCTGTTCCTGGGAGTGCTGGCCGGGGACCAGACCCTCGACTCCGCCGAGGAGGCTCTGGAGATAACCTCCTGAACGCCCTGGGACAGGCGCGGGGGCCCGGCCGGGGGGTATCCTCTCTCGCATGGATGTCTACGGACGCATCAACATCCTGGGGGGCCGTTCGGTCCGTCTCCCCGCCCTCGACGTGACCGAGGCCATCATCCTGGACAACGACCCCCTGAGCCGCGCCAAGATGTGGGCCAGCCAGGGCGCCGACCTCCTGCACGTGGTGGACCTGAACGCCGCCGCGCTGGGCGACTACCAGAACCGGGAACTGATCGACAGGATCGTTCGGGAACTGGACACGCCGGTGCAGGTGGCGGGAGGGGTCCGATCTCCCATCGAGGCGGCGCGGCTGATCCGCAACGGCGCCTGGAGGGTGGTGATGGGCACCGCCGCCATCGAGGAGCAGATCATGATCTGGGACCTGTGCCGGGAGTATCCGGGCAAGATCGCGGTCTCCCTGGACGTCCGTCCCGACCAGGAGATAGTTACCCAGGGGTTCTCGGAGAGAAGCGGCCGCTACCTCGAGGAAGTGCTGTTGGAGATGTCGTCGGCGGGAGTGGCCGCCTTCCTGGTGGCCGAGGCCGGACGCGACCCCCTCACCGAGCCGTTGGACCTGGACATCTACGCCGAGTGCCTGGAACTGGTGCCCGAGCCGGTGATAGTGGCGGGCGGGGTGGGCTCGGTGGACGACCTCCGCACCCTGGCTCGCCTGTCCGTCTCGGGCCGCAGGGTCGGCGGTGTGATCGTCGGGAGGGAGGTCACCCACGGCCGGTTCAGCCTCCAGCAGGCCAAGCAGACCGTGGCGGCCGGGGAGGAGGCTCCCGCGCTCAGCCCCCGGGGAGGGATGAGCATGGTCCTCCGGGTTGAGGACCTCGAGAGGATGGCTGCCTTCTACTCCAAGGTCCTCGGTCTCAGCGAGGTGGTCTCCCCCGCGGTGGCGACCCGCGGCTATGTGTGGATGGCGATCGGCGGGGGCGCCTACCTGATCCTCCGAAAGAGAAGGGAGGGCGAGCCGCCCTCTGCGGGAACCGCCGAGGTGGTGCTGTGGGCCGACGATACGAAACAGTGGGCCGACTACCTGGTCGGCCAGGG
>JAAXHN010000114.1 GCA_012270885.1 Acidimicrobiia bacterium
CTAGGTTGATAGAGATGAGCGATAACCGCGCCGACTCCCCCGATTACCGCCGTCTGCTTCTAGGAGTGGCTGTTCTCTGCCTGACGGTCGCTTCGGCTCTGACGTGGTGGCAGGGCCATCCGGAGACCGCTTCCGTGCTGCTCCGGGCCGACATCCTGCTGGCGGCCGTGTGGCTGGCCTACCCGGCTCTCAGTTCCATGAGGTGGGGAGTGGTTCTGGCGGTGGCGGGAGGCGGGTTGCTGCTTCTGACCAGATGGCGTCTGATGGCAGGGTTGGTCTTCGTCGTCCTGGCTCTCGCGCTTCTGTGGGGAAGAATCAGGAGAAGGGGAGTGCCCTAGTCTCACCCGCCCGTACTTACCCGAACCCCCGGGACACTTTCATGAACGTGGAGATCCGCCACCTGTTCCACAGGATCGCCGCGCGGACCCTCTAACCTAGCCCAACATGGCGAACACCACAGCAAAGATCACCGCACCCCCGTATCCGGTCTGGTTCGAGCGGGTCAACTGGCCGGGGATGGACAAGGTGGGCCAATCAGGAATAAAAGTCTTGGGCCCGGGCGATCCCGAGGACCCCTACCGCGGCATCGAAGAGGCCACCGCCGTATTGGCGGGACACAACCGATACGACGGAGAGGTGATGGACAGGATACCGAATCTGGCGATCATCGCCCGCACCGGGATCGGCTACGACGCCATAGTGGTTGAGGACGCCACAGAGCGGGGAATCTGTGTCTGCAACTTTCCTGAGGGTCCCACCATCCCCGCCGCCGAGCAGACGATGGCACTGATGCTGGCGGTTGCCAAACGTCTTCCCATTCTCCAGCGCGAGCTGCGGGAGGGCGACCTGGCGAGCATCAAAACCCACACCGCGGTGGAGCTGAATGGAAAACTGCTGGCTTTGGTGGGATTCGGCCGGATAGCTCGCCGGGTGGCGACCATCGCCCGAGCGATCGGAATGGAGATAACCGCCTTCGACCCCTATTTGACAGACGAGCAATTCGGGTCCGTAACCCGGGCAGCGGATCTGGCGGGGATGGTCGCCTCGGCCGATGTCGTCTCCATCCATGTGCCCCTCACTCCCGATTCTCGGGATCTGTTCGACCGGAAGATGCTCAGTTTGATGAAACCGGACGCCATCCTGATCAACACCGCCCGCGGCCCGGTGGTCAACACCGACGCACTGGTAGAAGCCGTCTCGTCGGGCCATCTGCGGGCGGTAGGCCTGGATGTCACCGACCCCGAGCCGCTCCCGGTCGGCCATCCGTTGCTCGCCTTCGAGAATGTATTGGTCTCTCCTCACGTGGCGGCTTGGACAAAGGAGGCCAAGGGGCGGATGCTGTCGGAGGCCATCGACCAGGTCCTTTCGGTTATGGCGGGCCGCCGTCCCAGCTATCTGATCAACCCCGAAGTAATGGAACGGGCGGGTCTCAGCCCCTAGGTGTCCTTCCCACAGAGGTGG
>JAAXHN010000115.1 GCA_012270885.1 Acidimicrobiia bacterium
GGAACGGGCGGGTCTCAGCCCCTAGGATTGGGCGTTGTCGCACACATCGGCCGCGATGAGATGAGCAGGATAGTCCCAGGGATCGGGCTGATCGGATTCGGATGGATGGGCCAGTCCCACAGCCGCGCCTACCGGAACATCAAGGTCTACTTTCCCGAGAGCGACATCCACCCGAGACTGGTGGCGATGGCGGACCCGGTCCCAACCCGGGTTGCGACCGCGGTCGAGGACTTCGGATGTGAAAGGGGGGCCGCGGACTGGTGGGAAGTGGTCCACTACCCCGAGGTGGACATCGTCGACATAACCGCTCCGAACGCCTTGCACCGGGTCATCGCCGAGGAGGCCGCCGCCGCCGGCAAGACCGTGTTCTGCGAGAAACCCGTGGGAGAGCATCCCGAGGACACCATGGTCATCGCGCGCGCCATCCGAGCGGCCGGGGTGCTTTCAGGATGCGGCTACAACTACCGGTGGGCGCCCCTTGTCCAGCATGTACGCACCCTCATCCAGGAGGGCCGATTCGGAAGACTCACCCACTACCGAGGAAGGTTCTTCTCGATGTACGGACGGGACCCGCTGTCCCTTCTCACCTGGCGATTCACCGAGAAGTCACCCTACGGGACACTGACAGACATCATGTCGCACGCCATAGATATGGCCCTGTTTTTGTGCGGACCCATCAGACGGGTGGTGGCCACCAAGGAAACTTTCATAACCCATCGTCCCATTCCCGTGCCCGGAAAGGGAACCCACTATGACGTGGGCTCGGTCACCGATCGCACCGGACCGGTGACCAACGAAGACTACGTGGGCGCCCTGGTGGAGTTCGAGAACGGCGCGCGGGGGACCCTGGAGTCCGACCGGACCATTGTCGGTCCGCAGAGCGACATGGCCTTTCAACTGAACGGGACCAAGGGGGCTGCCTCCTGGACGCACGAGAAGCTCAACGCACTGGAGCTGTACCTGCCCGAGGAGCAACCCGCGGACGGGTTCATCCAGGTCCTGGCGGGAGACTGGCTCCCACACCAGGGCAACATCGTCCCCGGCCACGGGAATTCACTCGGCTACGAAGCTCTGATACTCATCGAGCTGTACGAGTTCCTGCGGGCGGTCGGATCGAAGTCGATGTTCTCACCCGACTTCGAAGCGGCGGCGCGGGTGGCCGAAGTCCAAGCCGCAATGGCCCGCTCCTGGGAATCGGGCGGATGGGAAAGCGTCGGGACTCTCTGACCTCAGAGAGCCGGCGAACTCCCCGAACCACTCTCGGTAGGCCTCCTCGAGGTTGACTCATCCCCGAACAGGCGGGCAAGGGCCGTCCACCCCCTATATCATCCCGCAGAATGGAACGCGGAGGGAACGGAACACCCACCAACACGATCCCGCCACGGTGGAACCGGCCGCCCTGCCACGCACGAAGCGGTCTCGGAATTGGACAATGAGCGAAGTGAACGGAGTAACATCCCGCTTGACCCGGCCGCTTGGATCGGGAACCCTGGAAGCGATTGCATGTTCCGCTCCTGACCCGGACAGCGCGATCGGGGAGACGCCCAGGGAACACAACCAAGGAGAGACTGAGCAATGGAGGCGATCCGGCTTACCATGGCGCAAGCCGTGGTGAATTGGCTGATTGCCCAAAAGACCGTGATCCAAGGTGAGACGGTGCCGCTCTCCCGCCACCAGATAACGAGCCTGGTTGACTTCTTCGGGAGTGTCAATCAGTTAACCGCTGCCTACCGGTGCGCCGAGGAAGCGGACCGAAGGGGTGTAGGGCCTTCCTGAAAACGAAGCAACCTTTCGTGGGTAAGACAGCCGTTATTACCGGTAGCACCTCCGGCATGGGGGAAGCCACCGCCCGATTGATGGCGGCGCGGGGAGCTGAAGCCATTCTCGTCACCGGGCGAAGCCGCAAACGGGGCGAGGCAGTGGCCCGGTCTATCAGCAGCCAGAGCGGCCCGAAGGCCGTGTTCGTCGCCGCCGACCTGGCGTTACCCGACGCATACCGAGAGATAATCGAGACCGCTGACCGACACTTCGGCCGGATCGACATCCTGGTCAACAGCGCAGGAAGCACCGCCCGGGGATCGATCGAATCCACCACTCTCGATCAGTGGGACGAGATCATGGCCATTAACCTCCGGTCTCCTTTCTTCCTCATGCAAGAAGCAGTTCGGATCATGAGACGGGAGGGAGCGGGCGGAACCATAATCAATGTGGGTTCCGTCGCCGCTCACGGTGGGCCGCCCCACATCGCCCCGTATTCCGCTTCCAAGGCTGCCCTCGCCGCATTGACCCGCAACGTCGCCTATGCCGTGATGCGGGACGGGATAAGGGTGAACTGTATCCAGCCCGGGTGGTCCGACACGCCTGCCGAACATCTGACCCAGGTAAACGAAGGAGCCGGGGAGGGTTGGCTGGCTGACGCCGAGTCCCGGTCTCCCTTCGGAAGGCTCTTGAAGCCCGGCGAGATAGCGGAGGCAATTGCCTTTCTTGCTTCCGACGCTTCCGGGTTGATGACCGGGACAGTGATGGACTACGACCAGAGCGTGCCCGGGGCTGGACCTGCGTCTCAACCCCCGCCCACCGGAGGAAACCGCAAATGATCTCTCTCTCCGACCGCATCGCAGGAGCCCCAATCAGCTGGGGTGTGGATGGATCCCCCGGATGGGGTTACCTCCTTGCCAGCGACCGGGTGCTTGGAGAGATGGCGTCCATCGGCCTCTCGGCCACCGAGTTGGGACCTGACGGCTTCCTCGGCAAATCTCCGGTGGAGGCTCGGCGCACCGCGGCTTCGGCCGGACTCTCGGTGGTGGGAGGGTTTGTCCCGCTTCTCCTGCATAGGTCCTTCCGCGGTGGGGAACAGTCGGCCTATGCCGACCGGGCTATCAAGACGCTGGCGGCCTGCGGAGCGGAGGTATTGGTGCTGGCTCGGGCTTCCCGTTTGGATCGCGGTGCTGATCGCCCTGATAATCACCCTGCTCACCGGCTTCTTCAACGGAGTGCTGGTGATGGCCACCAGATTGCCGTCCTTCATCATCACCCTGGGGTCGTTGTTCATCTTCCGGGGCTTGGCGGTGGCCATCCCGCGACTGATGACCAACCGGACCCAGTTGGGTGGATTTGAGGACTACGACTCGGGCGGCTGGGCCGCCGCCTTCGCCACCAAGATAGAGTTGGGAGGCGCCAGGTTCGACATCGCCATCATCTGGTGGATTGTTATTGCGGCCATCGCAACCGTAGTCCTGTTGAAGACCCACATCGGCAACTGGACATTCGGAACGGGAGGCGATGCCAACGCCGCACGCAATGTCGGTGTCCCTGTTGCAAAGCTGAAGATCGCGCTCTTCATGGTGACCGCGCTCGCCGCCTTCACAGTGGCCCTGATCCAGGCAACCCAGCTCAACAGCGCCGACTCCCCTGCGTGGCACCCTCAAGGAGTTCGAGGCCATCATCGCAGTGGTGGTAGGCGGAACCCTCCTGACCGGTGGCTACGGGTCGGTGCTCGGGCCGGTGTTCGGCGCACTGATCTTCGCCATGGTGCAGCAGGGCATCATCATCACCGGCGTTGACGGGGACTGGTTCCGCGTGTTCGTGGGCGGCATCCTCGTACTTGCCGTGATCTTCAACAACTTCATACGACAGAGAGCGAGCAAACGATGAGCGACAAGATCCTGGAAATCCAAGGTGTATCCAAGTTTTTCGGCAGCGTCATCGCGCTCCAGAACATCTCCATGTTCGTTCGCCCGGGCGAGGTCACCTGCCTCCTGGGTGACAACGGAGCGGGAAAGTCGACCCTGATCAAAACCCTGGCCGGTGTCCACAAACCCAGTGAGGGCAAGTACTTCTTCGAAGGCAAGGAGACCCTCTTCGAGTCGCCCCGAGAAGCCTTAAACGCCGGCATCGCCACCGTCTATCAGGACCTGGCGATGATCCCTCTGATGTCCATCTGGCGAAACTTTTTCCTGGGCTCGGAGCCTCTCAAGGCGGGACCCATCTTCGATATCGAGAACGCCAAGCGCATCACCCGCGAGGAGATGGCGAAGATGGGGATCGACATCCGCGACCCCGACCAGCCGGTCGGCACCCTCTCGGGTGGCGAGCGGCAGTCGGTGGCCATTGCCCGGGCGGTCTACTTCGGCGCCAAGGTGCTGATCCTGGACGAGCCCACCGCCGCCCTGGGAGTGAAGCAGGCGGGCGTGGTGCTCCGCTACATCGTGGAAGCCCGGAACCGGGGCATCGGGGTGATCTTCATCACTCACAACCCCCACCACGCCTATCCGGTGGGAGACCACTTCGTGATCCTCAAGCGAGGCCAGATCTTCGGCGACTACGCCAAGGAAGAGGTGCCGATCGACCATCTGATCCAGATGATGGCCGGCGGCGCGGACCTTGAACAACTGCAGCACGAGTTGGCGGAAGCAACCGGCCGAGGGAGTTAATCGCTCCCCGGGGGTTGAGGTCGCGTCATGGGCCTCCACCCCAATCCCTCACCGTCGCCACGGCCTCGGGAGTCAGAGGGAGCCGGTAGTTCCAGACCGGCCGGTCGAGCACCAGCCTCACCACCGTCTCGGCATACTGCTCGGACGGAGTCTCCTCCCATGAATGTCCCTCGAACCAGGGAGTGTCCTCAGGCAGGTTCTGGGCTTCGAGGAATGCAACTCGAAGCTCGGCGTGGTCGGAGCAGGCATGCTCCAGGTGGTGAGCCAACTCATGGACCAGGGAGTGGCGGAGATGCCCGGCGGTACCGGGGATCTTCAGCACCACCCTGGTCTCATCCGGGAGGTAGAAAACCCCGCGATCCTTCCAGGTTCCAGTCTCCCTCCAGGGTCACCTCGCCCATGCAGTCCGACCGGTCGGGAAAGACTGCCAGGAACTCCTCCCAGACATCCTGGCTCAAAGTCTGCAGGTCGGAGGGGGTACCCTCGGCGAACATCAGCAAAGGAGAAGAAGTTCCACATCCCACCAGGATTGCTGCAGCCAACCAGCCAACGGCCAGGAGATACCACTCACCCAGCCTGCCAGTAGTTAACCTGAGTACTGCGGATTGCTTCAAGTCGATCCAAACCTTAGAGACATCCGACAGCTCCCAATCAAAGTGTCACACCGGAACTACACAGTGGTGGAATGTTCAGAGAAGGAAACAAGGGACAGGACTACCCCTGGCTTATAAAAAGGAGGTACCGGCCCGCCAGCAGCTTTGAACCATATGATCGTCCGGCCTTGCCGCGCCTACGAGAGGGGAGAGACGTATGACCAACGAAACAGCGAAAGAGACGTGGTCGGTATTCCGAGGGGATGCGTTGGACGCGTACACCGGCTGGCCTGCCCCGTCCGTCATCATCTCAGATGGAGCTTATGGTGTGGGAGGCTTCCCAGGCGACCTGCGTACTACCGATGGTCTCGCAAAGTGGTACGCCCCGCATATAGAGTCATGGTCCCGCCGCGCGGTGCCATCCTCCACCCTCTGGTTTTGGAACACCGAACTGGGATGGGCGAATGTACACCCCATGTTGGCCGAGCACGGATGGGATTACGTGCAGACGATTGTGTGGGACAAAGGCATCGGCCATATCGCGGGGAACGTTAACGGTGACACGATTCGCCAGTTTCCTGTCGTATCGGAAATCTGCGCCTTTTATAGGAGACGCCTGGAGTTTCCAGCCTTCGATGGGCGGACAATGGCCGCTAAACAGTGGCTGCGTCATGAGTGGCTGCGAGCCGGTCTCCCTTTGTACCTTGCCAATAAGGCGTGTGGAGTCGCAAATGCAGCTACCCGCAAGTATCTCACCCAGGATTGGCTCTGGTATCTCCCTCCCCCGGAGAAGATGCATCGGCTTGTGAGATATGCCAACCAGTACGGCAGCCCCGAGGGTGCGCCATATTACTCTCTTGATGGCGTTAGTCCCGTCACAGGTCAAGAGTGGGCAAACCTGCGTGATAGATGGCATCATGTGCATGGGCTCACCAACGTTTGGTCTTCTCCTCCTCTCAATGGGCAGGAGCGTTACAAGGGAAACGGAGTTCGTTCCGCGCCACGGGTCCACCGTGCAGGTCGTAACGCGGCTGTCCATCTGAACCAGAAACCCCTTGAGTTCATGCGACGCATCATCACAGCCGTCACTGATCCTGGAGATGTGGTGTGGGAACCATTTGGTGGGCTTTGCACCGCAGTGGTGGCGGCGGTGGAATCTGGCCGCCGGGGGTTCGCCGCGGAGAGGGTGGAGCACTTCGCTGATTTGGCTATCCGAAGAATCGAAACCGTTAGCCCAGTGGCGCGACTGCCAGTATGAATCAACCGGTAGGCGGGGCTTCTCCGCCGAGCCCACCTGATCTTGACCCTGACGATCGGCGCTCCAAACTCATGAACCGCGTGCAGATCGCTTTGCTAGCCCTCCCCGGTTATTTCACCTCCATTACCAACATCGAGGGACTTGCCGCCACTGATCTGTTCGCTCTCAACACGTTGCTGAGCGCCACCATCGAGGTTGAAGTAGTCAATACCCTCAACCGCATACGGGATGTATGGGATCCGGAGAACGAATGGTCTCTGTACCGTTTTGAGAGGCAGGCTCAGAGCTTCCCCGATGTCATACTACGTAAGGACGCCAGCTCAGTAGAGCACATAGCACTGGGAGTTGAATTGAAAGGCTGGTACATACTGGCCAAGGAGGGGGAGCCCAGCTTTCGCTACCGGGTCACACCGGACGCCTGTACGGATTGGGATTTGCTGGTAGTAGTGCCATGGCACCTGTCCAATGTGCTCTCCGGTACGCCCCGAGTGTCCACTCCTGGTTGTTGGTCCGCAAGATACGCGGCAGAGTATCGAAATTACTGGTGGCAACAGGTTCGCAGGACAAACAAAGACCGTTCCATAAGGTCACCCGAGTCCGTTACTCCGTACACGGGTCGAGAAAACACATCCGATAAGCCGGTTACCGATTCCGGCGGCAACTTCGGCCGTATTGCGCGGATCGGGATCATGGACAGATGGATCAAACAAATCGTTGGCGAACCCTTGGCGGGCATTCCGGCCAAAGACTGGATCGTATTCCTAAAGAAACACAAGGAAAGACCGAACCGGCAATGAGATCAATGTTAGAGACAGCATGATTACCAGAGATCTGTACAAGCGTTTGATCGACCTCCGCGCCCATGCGCCCCACAAGGCCTTGGAGCTTGCCCGGAGTCGGCGACGTCGGCCTCTTCTTACTCCTTACGACCAGTTGGGAAGCGGGTCCTCCAGTGGTACCCGGCTGTTCCTGGTGGCGGCCGACCACACTGCCCGCGGTGCTATCGGCGTCGGTGGGGATCCCATGCGCATGGCCGACCGCCGGGACCTTCTCTCCCGGCTTTGCGTCGCTCTCTCCAATCCGGGAACGGACGGGCTGTTGGCCACTCCCGACATCGTCGAGGACCTGCTGCTGCTAGGATCGCTGACCGGAACGTCGGTCCTGGACGACAAGGTGGTGTTCGGCTCGATGAACCGGGGCGGCCTGAGCGAGTCCGCCTGGGAATTGGACGATCCCATCACCGCTTACCACACGGGCGGTCTCTTCAAGATGAATCTTGACGGGGGAAAACTTCTTCTCCGGATCGATCGCGATGATCCCAACAGCCTGAAGACCATTTACCAATGCGCCCGGGCGATCCGGGTGATCACCAGCCAGAAGTCTCCCCTTGCGGTGATGGTTGAACCCCTACCCGCCTATCGGGACGAGGACGGAGTGCTCAAGATCGACACCAGCCCTGAAGCACTGATCGGAGTGATCACCATTGCCTCCGGGCTGGGGCCCACCAGCGCCTATACCTGGTTGAAGCTCCCTCCTCCCAGTTCTGACCCGATGAGGGTCTTCGCTGCCTCTACCTTGCCGGTGTTGCTGTTGGGCGGTGATCCCGCTGATCGGGGCGAGGAGTTGCTTACTTCTTGGGCAGAAGCCATGCAAGCCCCCACTGTACGGGGACTGGTAGCAGGGCGGAGCCTGATCTATCCCGCCGACGACGATGTGGCGGGCTGGGTTGACAGAGCAGCGCGGATAGTGCATCCCGACCTCTAGGCAACCCGAAGATGGCTGACGACACAACTTCCCTGTTCAGGCCGGCAGGGTCCCTGACCAACGGCGCCGATCAGATCCGGCTTACTCCCGAAGAGGCCGGTTGGGACTGGTGCGGCCTGACGGTGGTGGAACTGGCGGCTGGACAGACGCGCCGGATCGAGTGGGGAGAAACCGAGGCCGCCGTCGTTCCTCTCGGGGGGTCATGCCGCGTGGAAACCGCCGACGCAGCATTCGAGTTGGAGGGGCGGACCGACGTGTTCTCCGGCCTGACCGACCTGTGCTTCATCCCCCAAGGATCGACGATGACGATTTCCTCGGCTGGCGGCGGCCGGTTCTGTGTAGCCACGTCCCGGGCCACCAGGACCACCGAGCCCCGCTACTACCCGGCTTCCGGGGTCAGGGTGGATTTGCGGGGCGCCGGACAGGCCACCCGCCAGATCAACAACCTGCTGACCGCCGACGTTGCGGGGCCGGACAGGCTGCTGGTAGTGGAAGTGCTCACTCCGGCGGGGAACTGGTCGTCCTATCCGCCCCACAAACACGACGAACCGGCCGAGGGCGAGACCCCGCTGGAAGAGATCTACTACTTCGAGATCGACGGGCCCGGGGGATTCGGTTTCCACCGCACCTACACCCTGGACGGGCAGATTGACGAGACCGTGACCGTCCGGAGCGGCGACCTCTTCCTGGTGCCGAGGGGATATCACGGGCCATGTGTGGCCGCCCCTGGTTATCACATGTATTACCTGAATGTGATGGCCGGACCCCAGCCAGGACGGGAATGGTTGATATGCACGGATCCGGCATACGAGTGGTTGTGGGAGGCTTGGGAAACCGAACCCACCGACCCCCGACTTCCCTTCTACTAGTCGCCCTAGTCGCCCCGCCCGGGCTCAGGTTCTCCCCTCATACCAACCTTGGACCGGAATTCGTTCACCTCCTCCAGGGTGGGGAAAGCCGTCGAGCAACCCGGCCGACCCACGGTTATGGCACCGCAGGCGTTGGCGAAACTTACCGATTCAACCCAGTCCTGTCCGGTCATGCGGCTGTATATCAGTCCGGATGCAAAGGAGTCTCCGGCGCCCACGGTGTTGACGATCTCCGCCGGGTAACCCGCGATTTCCCGGCGGGCGCCGTCGGAGTGAAACAGCCAGGTGGGTTCCGCTCCCCTCTTGAGGACCACCGTGGATGGACCACCTTCCTCTCCGGCCAAATCAGAGACCATCCCTTCGGTCGCCAGGAGCTGCTCCGGAGTGAGCGTACCATGAGATAGTTCGGGTCCCGGGTCGGGGGCCAGCGCTCCCCACAGTTCCTCGTACGTTCCGATCACCACCTCGACGCGGGCCATGGCGAACCGCATAGCCCTTCCGTAGTCGAGGGGATCGGGCCACTCGGCGGGCCGCATGTCAAGATCCAGGAAGGAAGACAAACCCAGCCGCTGTCCCTCCTCAACCAGCCACCGGGCGGTTTCCGCGCAGTCCCCCCGGCTGAAGGCGTTCCCCGAATGCTGGATGGCCCGGATGCTTGTCAGCGGCAGGGAGTCCGCGTCCTCGATTGTGAGGTGGATGTCGGCCGGGTCGGAACGATAGAACATCAGGGGAAAGTGGTCGGGAGGCTCCACTCCGAGGAGGGCGAGGGAGGAGAGACGACCGGGTTTGCGAAGCACAAACCTCGTGTCCACCCCGTCGGCACCCAGTCTGTGAAGCACCAGGTCCCCCACTTGGTCTTCGCCCACCGCCGAGAACGCCGCCGACCGCAGTCCCAGCCTGGACGTCCCGATGGCGATGTTGGTGGGGCTCCCGCCCACCATGGCCTCGAACCCGGTCACCTCCTCGAAAGGGGTCCCGATCTGCTGGGAGTAGAGGTCGAGGTTGACCCTCCCCACCGTTAAGAGGTCCAGGATGGCCGGATCCGGATCGCGGGAGGGAGAGGCCCCGCTCATGACGATCCCGACAGCACCTTCTTCAACCCGTCGTACACCAGTGAGAGATGGTCCAAGGGCATGCTCTCTCGGGCGGTATGGGCCTCCGAGGTGTCCCCCGGCCCGAAGTTGATCGCCGGTATCCCCCGGGCGGCTATCCGGGCCACATCGGTCCAGCCCTGCTTGGGACCGATCCCTACCCCCGCGGACGAGACCAACTCGGCCACTAGGGGGTGATCGGTGACGACCTCACCCGATGGAGCGGCGTCAACGATCTCCACAGAGTCAGCCTCCCGACAGGCTTTACGCACCTCCTGTTCCGCTTCGGCGATGGTGCGGTGGGGTCCGAAGCGGTAGTTGAGATTGACCTCGAAGGCCGGGGGGATGATGTTGGCCGCCAGCCCGCCCCGTGCAAGGGTCACCGACATCACCTCCTTGTAGATCAGCCCCCCGATGTCCACGGGCGCCGGTTCTCGATCATGTATCTGCGAAAGCCATCTACCCGCCTTGGAGATGGCGTTCTCTCCCCACCACGGTCGGGCCGAGTGGGACGACTTGCCGGAAAACGACACCTTGGCATTCATCGTTCCATTGCACCCCGCCTGTATCTCCCCGTCGGACGGTTCCAACAGCACGCCGAAGGAAGCCGAAGTCAGCCACTCGCATTCGTTCAGCACCGGTTCCAGCCCGTTGTCGGCGAACGGTCCCTCCTCGGCTTCATAGAAGACCCCGGCCACACGGTAAGGCCAGGTGGGATCCGCATCCTCCAGCAGGTGGATCATCACCGCCACCCCGCCCTTCATGTCGGACGCCCCGAGACCGTACATCCTCTCCCCCTCTATGTAGGCAGGAGGCTGCCCCTGCGAGGGCACGGTATCCAGGTGGCCCGCAAGCAACACCAGCGGCCCCTCCCCGGGGGTGGCGGCTACCAGCGAGTTGCCGACCCGGTACTGGGAGAGCCGGGGAGCGGTGGAAGACAGCCTCTCCGCGACAGAATCACAGATCCGGGCCTCATCTCCGGTGACCGACGGGATGTCGATCAACCGGGTCAGGGTAGTAACGAGATCGTTCACACCTGCACCCCGAAAGTTCGCAACGCCTCGTTGAGTGAGGTCTTCCGATCGGTGGAAGCCGTCCGCTCCCCGATGATCAGAGCGCAGGGAATCCCGTACTCTCCAGCCGGGAAGTCCCGGGGGCGCATTCCCGGAATCACCACCGAGTTGGCGGGCACCACACCCCGGTACTCGGTGGGTGTCTCTCCCCGCACGTCGATGATGCGAGTAGAGGCGGTGATGGTGGTGTTCGCCCCCAGCACCGCATCCTCCTGGACCACCACCCCTTCCACCACGATGCACCTGCTCCCGATGAAGGCCCCGTCCTCAATAATCACCGGACGGGCACCGGGCGGCTCCAACACTCCCCCGATCCCCACACCGCCCGAGAGGTGGACGCCCCTTCCGATCTGCGCGCATGATCCCACCGTGGCCCATGTGTCCACCATGGTCCCGCTCCCCACGTAGGCTCCAATGTTGACGTAGCCGGGCATGACTATCACACCCGGCTCGCAGTAGGCGCCGTAGCGCACCACCCCGGGCGGCACCACCCTCACCTGAGCCTCGGCCAGGTTGCGCTTGGTGGGAATCTTGTCGTGCCAGATGACCGCTCCCCCGTCCATCTCCTCCATGCCGGTGAGCTGGAAGTACACCAGGATGGACTCCTTCACCCATTCGTTCACGTGCCATTCCCCGGCGACCTTCTCCGCCACGCGGATCTCTCCCCGGTCGAGTCTGGCGATGGTCTCCATAACGGCTTGGCGGGCTTCGACCAACTCCACCTCGCCGGCGAACGCCGCCCTGATCAGGTCCTCATCAGACATTCTTCCAATACCTCCACAGCTTGTTTGCACTCCTCGGGACTGGGTACCAGCGCCAACCTTATATAGCCCTCTCCCCCGGGACCGAACACTCGGCCGGGAGAGACCACCACCCCGCGTTCCAGCAAGCGCATGGTCATCTCCACATCATCGCCCACTTCCACCCACAGGTACAACCCGGCATCAGACGCCGCGATCCGGTATCCCATCCCCCGGAAGACTTCTCGGAGAATCGCCCGCTTCTCCGAGAAGATCCGTCGCCGCTCCCCTACGTGGGCGTCGTCCGACCAAGCCGCCACCGCGGCCATCTGGGTGAACTCGGGGGGAGCCGTGCCGGTGGATGTTCGCAACGAGGTCAGCGCCCCGATCGCCCGGGCGTCTCCCACCATCGCCGCCGACCGGTAGCCGGTCATCCCGGAGCGCTTGGAGAGACTCAGGTAACTGATCACCCCCGATAGGTCAGGGTCGGCCACTTCCAGCACCGACGCCGGCGGTTCGTTCTCGTAGAGGTCCACGTAGCAGTCGTCGGCGCACAGGAGCACCCCAAACTCCCGGCAACGGCGGTAGAACTGTTCGATCTCGGAGCGGCTCATGACCGAGCCCGCCGGATTGTGCGGCGAGTTGGTCCACACCATCCTGGCGCGAGACCACACATTCGCAGGCACATCGGATGCACGGAACAGGAAGTCACCTCCGAGAGGGATGGGACGCCCGATCGCTCCCGCCAGGAGGGCTCCCCGGCCGTATATGGGATAACCGGGAGTGGGCCAGATCACCACATCCGCCCGGCTGGAGTCCACAAAGGCAAAGGGCGTGGAGAAGATCGCCTCTTTCGATCCGGTGGCGGGAAGAACCTGGGTGTCCGGATCGACCTCCCGACCGAACCGGCGGCACACATAGCCGGCGATCGCCTCCCTCAGTTCCCGGAGTCCGCGGGTGGTCGGGTACTGCGACACCTCGGGGACGGCGCGGCGCAGGGCCTCGGGGATGAATGACGGGGTCGGCTCCCTGGGGTCGCCGATAGAGAAGTCAATGAGCCTCTCCCCCCGGTCCCGCATCTCCCTGGCCCGGTTCTGGATAGCCGCGATCGGGTAAGCGCCCATCTCTCGGAGCACCGGATTGATCCGCATCCCCATCACGCTAGCCGTTAGGTCGCCTCGCAAATGTCACATTCGATCTCTCTCCATGGACAAGGCGGGCGTAATAATGTAGCAACAGATACTCATAGGGAGGTATTCGATGGCAAGGCCTGCACGAACCATCAGCAGTCGTTCAACCAGAGCACCGGCGCCGCCAAGAAGGCCGCCCGAAACGGTCCGGTCTACATAACCGACCGCGGTCGGCCGTCCCATGTCCTGTTGAGCTACGAGCATTACCGGGAAATGACCAGTCACCAGCCCAGCATCGTCAACATTCTGGGGGCGCCTCCGGGTGTCGCCGACCTCGACTTCGAGATTCCGAGACGGGACGACCTGGGGGGAGCGGCTGTCTTCGTCTGATGTATCTGCTCGACACGAATGTCGTCTCTGAACTGCGCAAAGTAACGCGAGGCAGGGCCGATCCCAACTTTGCGGCTTGGGCCGCTTCGGTGGAGTCGGAGTCCCTGTATGTCTCGGCGATCACCATTCAGGAACTAGAGATCGGTGTGCTCCTGGTCGAGAGGCGCGACCTCTCACCCGGCGCAGTGTTAGATACTGGCACGACCGTCAGCTATTCGAAGCCTTCGACCAGCGCATCCTGCCGGTTGACTCCCAGGTCGCCCGCCGGGCTGCGGCTCTGCAAATTCCAGACCCCGCTCCGGTGCAAGACGCCCTGATCGCGCCAACCGCACTGACGCACAGAATGAAGATGGTCACCCGCGATACCCGCCATTTCGAGCGCTTCCACCCCCTGCGAGTACTGGATGCCTGGAAACAGAAGATCACCGAGTCCTACCACCGGATCCGGCCCGCCGTCCAACGAGCATCATCAGGTGACACGCATGAACAGACGGACTCCAACTCAAGAAACGGGACTCTGAGAGCCCGTACAATTGCCGGTCGTGCGTTACCGGCTGATCTATCTGGGGCTGGGACTCCTGACCGTGGCGACCCTTTCCATCTGTTATGTCTTCGGACGAGGCGGGGATCCGCTTACCCTGCCCGACCCGCTGGAGAGGGTCAGCCCCAACCCCTACGACGCGGTTCTCCCCCAAAGCGGCCTGGAAGTCGACCTGAAAGTGGGCTACGAGGCCCGCATCTACGTGGACGGATACCCGATACCGGAGTCGGAACTGTCCTTCCAGGAGGGTGTGGGGGTCTACCGTTGGCGGCCCGGCAGCAGGAGCCTGATAGCGGAGCGGTGGGCGGTGGGCGAGCACACCATCCGGGTGGAGTGGGAGAAGATCTACGGCCTGCCCGACGTCGGACAGTTCACCTGGACGTTCAGGGTGCAGTAAGCGCCTTGAACCGGCGTAGCCGCAGAGAGTTGGTCACCACCGAGACGCTGGAGAAGGCCATGGCGAACGCGGCCACCATCGGGTTCAAGATCCCGGCTGCAGCGAGGGGAATGGCGGCGACGTTATAGATGAACGCCCATACCAGGTTGCCGACGATCACCCGATAGGTACCCCGCGCAAGGGCCAGCGAAGTGGGGACCCCCAAGGGATCTCCGCTCATCAGCACGACGTCACCTGACTCCACCGCCACATCGGTCCCCGTTCCGATAGCGATCCCCAGGTCGGCCGCAGCCAGGGCCACCGCGTCGTTGATGCCGTCGCCCACGAACCCGACCACGGCGCCCTGGTCTTTCATCAAGGTCAACTCCTGAGCCTTCTCGCCGGGCAGGACGCCGGCCTTCACATCGTGGATCCCCAGCTGGCCGGCCACCACCGAAGCAGACCGGGCATTGTCACCGGTGATAAGGGCCACGGCAATCTTCATGGAACGGAGCCGGGAAACCGTCTCCCCAGAGGTAGGACGCAGGGAATCGGAGACCGCCAACACCCCCCGGACCTGCCCTTCCCAGCCGGCCACGAACACGGTTTTGGCCTGGTCCTCGAGCGTTCCCATCACCTCTTGTTGCTGGTTGGTGGTCTCCAGCCCCGCCTCGGCCAGGAAGTCGGATTTCCCCACCCACACCCGTACTCCGTCCACAACCCCCGTCACTCCCCTACCGGCCGCGGTCTCCACCTCCTCGGGGGACACGATCGTCACCCCTCGACCTCTGGCGCCCTCCGCCACCGCTCGCCCGATGGGATGTGAGGTAGCTCCCTCTATGGATCCGACCAGCCTCAGGAAGGTATCCGGGTCCTCGGCAGAGACATCCGTCAAGGTCATCTCTCCCCTAGTGAGAGTTCCCGTCTTGTCGAAGACAACCGTGTCGATCACCCGGGTGCGTTCGAACACCTCGGCGTTCTTGAACAGGACCCCGAGTTCGGCTCCCCGACCGCTCCCCGCCATGATGGCTGCCGGCGTAGCCAGGCCCAATGCGCAGGGACAGGCGATGATCAACACCGCTATCCCGTTGCGGACCGCCAGCCACAAATCCCCGCCGAACACCAACCACGCCACGAACGTCACGATCCCTATCAGGATCGAGATCGGCACGAACACCGAGGAGACCCGGTCGGCCAACCTCTGGATGGGCGGCTTCGAGGCCTGCACCTCTTCCACCATCGCCACGATCCGGGAAAGCGCAGTGTCGGCGCCGGTCTCCGTCACCCTGAACACCACCCTCCCGGTCCCATTGATGGTGCCGCAGTAAACGGCGTCGCCGACCGTACGCTCCACCGGCAAAGACTCCCCCGTGAGCATCGACTCGTCCACCGTGGAGTGGCCGTTGGTGATCACACCGTCAGCGGGAAACTTCTCCCCCGCCAGCACCACCACCAGGTCGCCAACTGTCAAATCCTCCTGGGCGACCTCCACTTCCTGGCCTTCACGGACCACCCGCACTGCGGAACTGAAGCCCAACTCCATCAACTTGGCCACCGCCTGCGAGGCCCGGTCCTTGGCTCGGGTCTCAAGATAGCGCCCCATCAGGATCAGCGCGATGATCATGCCGGCCGTCTCGAAGTAGACCGGACGGCCATCAAATGCCGCCCACGTGGAGTAGAAGAAAGCAGCCAACACGCTGATCGACACCAGGGTGTCCATGTTGGCCTGGCCGAGCCGGACCCGCTGTAAGGCGATCAGGTGGAACTGCCTCCCCCACACGAACACCAGGAAAACGGAGAGAACCCACTGGATCGCCAGCCAGAGAGGCTCGTGCGGGGCCAGCATGGAGATGACCATCAGTGGGGCGGCGAAGAATGCCGACGCCACGAAAGTCCGCCTTTGCCTCCTGGTCTCTTCCCCAAACAGGCCCTCCGACGCCGAAGTGGCCCTATCGGACGTGATCGGCCCCATCTCGTAACCGATGTTCCGTATCTCCTCGAACAGGGAGGAGACGTCGGTCTCCGGGGCGAAAGTAACCCTCACCTTGGCGGCCATCAGGTTGACCTTGGCCTCGGCAACATCCTCCCTGTCGAGAAGGGCGCGCTCCACCCGGCCCGCGCACGACCCGCAGGTCATGCCCTCAACAGCAAAGTCGTCGGTCTGGAGAGTCGTCAAGACGAATCCGGTGCTAGGTGACTTCGGGCGTCAGCGGCCCCATCTCGTATCCGATGTTCCGTATCTCGTCGAACAGGGAGGTGACGTCGGTCCCCCGGGCAAAAGTCACCTTTACGGTGGCGGCCTTCAGATTGACCTTGGCCTTCTTGACCTCTCCCCTCTGAAGAAGAGCACGCTCCACGTGTCCCACGCAGGAGCCGCAGGTCATTCCATCAACCCGGAATACATTCGTCTGGAAAGTTTTCACAACAAAACCGATTATAAGAAAGTTCCGTATCACCCTTAACGGACAGGGAGGCGAGGTTTGTTCCACGGTCCTCCGTTATCAATCGGCCAGGCCGCTGACCGGCAACCTTGCAGACTTGGGTCGGAAGGGCCGGTAATTTGAGGTACACAGGTTTCAATGCTGTATCTAGACCACGCCGCCACCACCCCGATCCGTCCTCAGGTATGGAAAGAGATCTATGCTTTGGCGGACCGCGGATGGGGTAATCCCACCGGGTTCCACGCCTCGGCCCGCGCCGCCAAGAACGCCTTGGAAGAGGCGCGGGAAAGGGTGGCGGCCGTGCTGGGATGCCGTCCCCTGGAGGTGGTGTTCACCGGGGGCGGGACCGAGTCCGACAACCTGGCGGTCAAGGGAGGCGCCCTGGCGGGGGGAGAGCGGGGAGGAGTGGTCACCTCCGCAGTCGAACATGAGGCCGTGCTCAGTTCGGTCCGCTTTCTCGAGGCCTGGGGGTGCCCGGTCACGAGGGTGGGTGTGGACCGCGACGGGCTGGTGGATCCCTCCGAGGTGGCGGCGGCGGTCACGCCACACACGGCGGTGGTCTCAGTAATGGCGGCGAACAACGAGACCGGCGCCCGCCAGCCGGTCCGAGAGATTGCAGAGGCGGTGGAGGACCGAGCCGGATCGAAGGCGTTGGTCCACACAGACTCGGTGCAGTCTTTCGTCTCCGAGGAACTGGCAGTGGAGGACCTGGGAGTGGACCTGATGTCATTGGCTGCTCACAAGTTCGGCGGACCGACCGGAGTGGGCTTGCTCTACGTCCGCCACGGGGTGGCCATCGAACCCGTCGCACATGGCGGGGGACAGGAACTGGGCCGCCGATCGGGAACCCATCACGTGTTGGGGGCGGTGGGGATGGCGAGGGCAATGGAGTTGGCTGCAGAGGACCGGGAGCGCTACCAACGCGATGTGGGCGAGGCTCGGCGGAGGTTCGAAGAGGCTCTCTCGGAGCAAGTGCCCGGCCTGTCGATCACCTCACCCTCCGCCCGGACCATCCAGCACTCCCACCTCCGGTTTCCGGGAGTAGCCAACCAGACCCTGCTGGTCCGCCTTGACCAACTGGGGCTGGCCGCCTCGGCGGGATCATCCTGCCAATCGGGCGCAGCCCAGGTCTCCCACGTGCTGTCGGCCATGGGGATACCAGACTCCGAGGCCCGCTCCAGCGTGCGGTTCTCTTTCGGATGGACCACCCAACCCTCCGACGGAGATCTCGCCGCCAAACTGACCCTCCGTGCCCTGGAGGGCCTCCTGTGAGAGTGCTGGCCGCCATGAGCGGAGGAGTGGACTCCTCGGTGGCCGCCGCCCTGATGCACGAGGAGGGCCATGAGGTAACCGGAGTGACCCTCAAGCTGTGGCAGGGTCCGGATGGCGAGGCGCCAACCCACGGGTGCTGCACGGTCTCCGACTCAGAGGACGCCCGCCGGGTCGCCGCCGGACTGGACATCCCCTATTACGTCTTCGACTACACCGACGACTTCGCCTCGGCGGTGGTCGATCCCTTCGTGGACTCCTATCGCAACGGGCGCACGCCCAACCCCTGCGTGGAGTGCAATCGCTCCATCAAGTTCTCCATCCTCCTGGAGGAAGCCGCCCGCCTGGACTGCGACCTCCTGGTCACCGGCCACTACGCCCGGGTCAGCCGGCAGGGGGGCCGGTGGCGTCTCCGGCGGGGGGTGGACGAGTCGAAGGACCAGTCCTATGTGCTCCACATGCTGGGGCAGAGGGAACTGGCCCGCACCCGGTTCCCGGTCGGAGATATGACCAAGACCGAGACCCGCCGGGTGGCGGCGGACCTGGGGCTCCGGAACGCCCAGAAGCGGGACAGCTATGAGATCTGTTTCATCCAGGACGACTACCGGCGCTTCATAGCCCAAACCGCCCCCGAGGCCATCCGGCCGGGCCGGATCGTCGACACCTCGCAAAATCAGTTGGGGGAACATCGGGGCGTGGTCAACTTCACCGTGGGCCAGCGGCGAGGCCTGGGCGTGGCGGTGGGGGAACCTCGCTACGTGGTGCAACTGGACCCTCATACATCCACCGTGGTGATCGGATCGGCAAGGGACCTCCTGACGAAGGCCATCGAATTGGAAGGTGTGTCCTGGGTAGACGGCGCTCCCCCACCGGAAGCCCAACCGGAGTGCGTAGTGCAGCTCCGGGTCCACGGCGAACCGGTGAGAGCCTGGTTGGCTCCTTCCGCTTCCCGTCCGGACCGATCCATGGTCACTTTCGACGAACCCCAACGGTCGGCGGCGCCCGGCCAGGCGGCGGTCTTCTACCGGGGCGATGAGGTACTGGGCGGGGGAACCATCGCCAGGCTGCTTAGATGAGTGACGTCTCCCGCCGCTTAGAAGACCTTCGAGCGGAGATCCGTCGATACGACCACCACTATTACATACTCGACGAACCCCTGATCGACGATACCGGCTACGACGAACTGTGGCGGGAATTGGAACGGCTCGAGACGGAGCATCCCGAGTTGGTCACCGTGGACTCCCCAACCCAGCGGGTAGGGGCTCCGGTCTCCGAGCTCTTCTCGCCCGTGCAGCATCTTCGACCCCTTTTCTCGCTGGACAATGCCGTCTCCTCCGATGAGCTCAAAGCATGGGAGCAACGGATGGAGCGGATGCTGGGACGTGCACCCGAGGGATACGTGTGCGAACCCAAAGTCGACGGGCTGGCGGTGGTGCTCACCTACCGGGAAGGCATCCTGGAAGTAGCGGCAACCCGAGGGAGCGGGGAGGTGGGCGAGGACGTCACCGCCAACCTGCGAACCCTCTCCTCGGTTCCGCTCCGCCTCCTGGGTGACGCGCCGACGTTGCTCGAGGTCCGGGGCGAGGTGTACATGACCCTGGACGGATTCGACGAACTCAACCGGAGCCGGAGGGAAGCCGAGCAGCCCACCTTCGCCAACGCCCGCAACGCCGCCGCCGGGTCGGTCCGCCAGAAGGATCCCAGGGTGACTGCGTCCCGGGCCTTGGAGATCTGGGTTTATCAGGCGGGAGTGCTGGAGGGAGGCCCGTCTCTGCGGCGGCATTGGGAGGTCCTGGACTACCTGCAGTCTCTGGGACTGCGGGTCAATCCGGGGTCTATCTCGGCCCCGGGTCTCCGAGAGGTGAAAGCCTATGTGAAGAAGATGCTCGACGAGCATCATCGTCTCACGTACCAGACCGACGGGGTGGTGGTCAAAGTGGACAGCTTGGCCGACCAGGACGAGTTGGGTGCCACCGCCCGGGCGCCCCGCTGGGC
>JAAXHN010000116.1 GCA_012270885.1 Acidimicrobiia bacterium
GTTTACCTCGACGCCGCCGCCGGATCGCTCCGTCTGAGACAGGCGGTGAGCACTCTGGAGACCCTGAGCCGCTGGCCGGCCGCGATAGGGCGGCCCAGTCCCGGGTCAAGGCAGGCCGGCGACTCAATAGCGCGGGGAATCGCATCGGTCCGTGAATTCCTGGGCGCGGGCGACCGGGTGGTGATGCCGGCGATGAGCGCGGTGCACGCCATCTTTCGGGCGGTCGGCGCGGCGGCGGGGGAGCAGGAGACAACATCGTCACCAGCGACCTCGATCATCCGGCCTCCTTCGATGCGGCCCGGTTCTTCGGCGCCCGGTTCGGAAAGGAGGTCAGCGTCGCCCGGTTGAACCGCGACACGGGCCGAGTGTCGGCTTCCGGTGTCTTGGCTCTGGTCGATCACCGCACCGACTTGGTGGTTGTCACACACGCATCGAATGACACGGGCGCGATAGTGGATGTCGCTGAGATCGTCGCCGGAGCCCGAACCCTGAACCCCGACGTAATCACTGTCGCGGACGGAGTCCAATACGTGGCCCACCACCCGGTTGACGTCGCCTCACTGGGTGTCCACGCCTACATTTTCGCACCCTACAAGGTGTTCGGCATCAAGGGCATCGGCTTCGGCGTGCTCTCGGAGCGACTCGCCGCCCTCCCGCACTGGAGACTGGAGGCCGCACCACCCGATGCCTGGAAACTGGGCTCTGCGGAGGACGCCACGTATGCGGCATGGACGAAGGTGGTGGATTACCTGGAGTGGCTGGGCGGTGAGTTGGGTGATCCGACCCATCGCCGCCAAGCCGTGCTGATCGCTATGGAGGCCACCGCGCGTCATGACGCATTCCTCCTGGACCGATTCATGCACGGCTCGAACGCCGCACCGGGACTGTTGAACATCCCAGGGGTACGCACCCATGGAGCCTCCGATGGCGCACGGGACCGTTTCTGCATGTCGCTTCTCAGCTTTGACGCGGTCGACACAACTACCGCCGTGGAGCTATACCAAAGAGCCGGCATCGCAGTCAGGGCTAGGAATCTGGATGTGTGCTCGGGTCGGGTGCTGGGAGCCCTCGGTTGTGGTACGGCTATACGCGTCTCCACCTGCCACTACACCACGCCTTCCGAAGTGGACGTGTTCCTGGCTGTCACCAAGGCAATTGCATCAGGCGCATGAGCCGACGCCGTAACGGTTTGGATCGCGACTGATAGGGACCGGTCGAGACCGGAAGGAGCATTTGGCGCGCCGGGGAGGTGGATCTGATCAAGTTAACAGATGGTCATCTGCTCTGATAACACGGATTTGCAATAAGCAACCCGACGCTTTTGCTATATTGTGATTAGCCCATGTCTACCGAAGTAGTTGTCACCGAAGAGTTGATGATCGAGAGAATCCGGGCAGCCGGATTGCGGTTGACCCTTCCCCGGGCGGCAGTGGTTCGCGCCCTGGCCGAGATTGATGAGCCCTTCCTGAGCGCCCGGATGATCATCGACCATGTCTTGGAGCACGCCGGGCGGATAGAGGCGTCGACGGTCTACCGCATTCTCGACGATCTGGCTCGTATCGGCCTCGTACATCACATTCCGCTGCGAAATGGTCAATCGGGAAGATGGCATGTCACGCTCAACCACGACCACGAGCACCTCGTGTGCGAACGCTGCGGCAGCACCACCGAGATACCTCACACGGAGTTCACGCCCCTCTTCGAGGTCCTCCGCGAGAAATACGGGTTTCAGATCTATCCCCACCACTTCGCGTTTCTCGGGTTTTGCGGTGGCTGCGGCCCTCAGGACGACCACCCTCATCCGCGCGGCGCCGGTTAGGGGGAACCCATCTCGGCCTTGATCCCGGACACGCCGCCGACACCGTACCTGGTGGCGCTGGTCGAGACAGTCGAGGCGAATATCAACGCCATGCAGCGGCGACTGGAGGAGAGCCAAATCGACCTTCGGCCGCACATCAAGGTCCATCGCATCCCCGAACTGGGCCGTATGCAGACCTCCCCGGGCGCGGTCGGCATCGCCTGCCAGACCCTGGAGGAAGTGGAGATGATGGTCACTGCGGGGTTCGGGGACATCCTGCTGACAAACTCGATCGTGGACCGAAAGAAGCTGAGCCGCCTTGCGGCACTCATGTCTCAGGCCAAGGTGGCGGTCACGGCAGACTCTGATCAGGCCGTTGATGAACTGTCCGGGGCGGTGGGGGCATCGGGTGGGAAGGCTTCGGTGTATGTGGAGTGCGACATCGGGGGAGTTCGCACCGGGTATGCCGAGTCCGGCCCGGCCGCTGCCCTGGCCATGAAGATCGTCCGGTCCCAGTTCCTCGAATTCGGAGGGCTGGCCGCTTACCTGGGAGGCAATCCGAGGTGTCCCGACATCGACGCCGCCGAAGCGACTCTCGCAGAAGTGGTCGCTCGACTGGCCCGCGCGGGAGTCGACGTCCCTGCGGTGAGCGTCGGGGGCACGGTGCTCGCGATGCGGGCATGGCCGGACTGTTCCCCGAGCACGGTCACCGAGGCGCGGCCCGGCAACTACTCATTCTTCGACGCCACCAAGGTCGAGTACGGATTGGTGGGCTATGAGGACTGTGCACTGCGGGTAATCAGCACGGTGATCAGTCGCCCGAACCCGACGCGGGTGATCCTCGACGTCGGATGGCGGATACTTTCAAACAACGAGCTTCCCGGCCGGCCCACCTACGGACATATCCTCGAATACCCCGACGCCCGGGTCGTGCGGCTCTACACCGAGCACGCAATCGTCGAACTACCGGGGTCTTCCTCCCTTCCCCGGATAGGGGAGCTTGTCACCATCGTGCCGAATTCCTGCGACGGGGTCCTGGCCTCGGTGGACACGCTCTACGGAGTCCGCGGCGCCAGGATCGAACATGTGTGGGGTCTGTGGGAGCGGGCGGTCCTGAAGTGACCCGGAGGTACCGTTCTTGCCGTCGGCGTCTTGATACTGTCGGGATTAGGTCAGCCGAGGGGGCGGGCGTCGGTGACCGTGTAGCACATGATGTCGCGACTCATGATCGGCAACGAGGCTGCCCGCTCCTTCCAAGCGGCCATATGTTCCGACGCGAAGTGCTTGTCGAGTGCCTCCTGGTGGTCCCAGAGTTCGTATAGCCGGATCAGATCGGCATCATCCGGATCGGGTGTGAATGCGTAAACGCGGCAACCGCGTTCCTTGAGGGTTGCAGCCACCATCGGCGCCACCTCCTCGATGAAACGGGCTCGGGATCCCGGATGCATCCGGATTGTCCCCGCGACAATGATCATCGGTTTAACAATACCGATCATACAGTAACGAGGCCTCAAGAAGTGTTCATTGGATACCGGCGTCCCAGCATCCGGAAGCGGGTGGGGCGGAAAGGCTCGATGTCGACAGTGGTGTCCTCTGCGTCGACCAGTTGGCCGATCATCTCCCCGGTGATGGCGCCCATGGTGAAGCCGAGGTGACCGTGGCCATAGGCGAGGTACACGTTTTCCTGGCGGGGTGACCGGCCGATCACCGGGAGCGAGTCCGGATGGGAGGGGCGGAAGCTCATCCACATTTGCGCACCGTCGGTGCTCATGCCGGGGAACAGTTCCCGGGCAGCGCGGATCAGCGCTTCCGCCCGGGCGTAGTCGGGGGGAGCGTGCAAGCCCGCCAACTCGTCGGTGCCCGCCAGAAGAAGCCAACCCGGAACGGGAGTGATCCCCACGTGGCGGTCCATGTAGATCAAGGGTCCCTCGAGCGCGATGCCGGGATCGGGAATCCTTACCCCGTAGCCGCGTTCGGTGTCGAGAGGCGTGTCGAAGCCCAGGGCGCGTACCAGAGAACGCGACCAAGCGCCCGCGGCAATCACCACCAGAGAAGCCCTCACCCGGCCATCGTCCGTCTTCAGGGCTGAAACCCTGTCTCCCTTGATCTGGAAGTCCTGGACCGTGTACTCCAGCCACCGACCCCCGGCCTCTCTGAACCGGGCGGCCACCGCGGCGGTGAACGCCGGCGGGTCGAAGTAGTAGGAGCCCGGCACCAGCACGCCGCGACTGATACTGCCTGAAAGAGATGGGTAAAGGTCAGCTATGCCGGATGGGTCGAGGACCTCCACTTGGATGCCCCGCGCACGGCGCACTTCCAGGCCACATTGCGCTTTTCGGAAGGCGGCATCCGACCCGTAGGCGAGAAGGTGAGCGCCCTCGAACAGCCCGACATCCGGATCCGGCATGGGCAGGAGGTCGGCGTACGCCCGCACCGCCTGTTTCTGCAAGCCGGCAATCGCCACGGATAGCTGCTCCACGCGGCTCGGGCGGCTTGCGGCCAGAAAACGAGTCAGCCATGGAGTCAATCTCGGTAAGTAGCGCCACCGGATCGCCAGGGGTGACAACGGGTCCAAAAGCATCTTCGGCACCGATCTGATCACCCCCGGCGTGGCGGTGGGAAGGCAATTCCCGATCGAGAACAGCCCGGCGTTGTGCCCGGATGCCCCGTTGCCCGGAGGTCCGCGGTCGATGATCGTGACCTTGTATCCGCGTCGCTGTAGATGGAGCGCGGAACAGAGCCCGATGATTCCTCCGCCGACCACCACCACGTCGGCGCCCGAAAGGCCCTTTTTGCTCACAAACCCCCTGACGGGATCGGATACCCGGAGACAAACACGGCCGATACTAAATTGGTCCCAGGGTACCGGACAGGATCCCGGAGACTCCTCCCCGTGCGGCTCTCGCTCGCGGGGGAGAAGAGAGGTGTGACCCCGGCTCGAACAGGGGGAGAAGGGTATACTCCGGATCCCCCGGAGGTTCTCTAAAACCTCCTTGGCTGGGATTACACGGAGGAGCGATGCCGGGCCGTCTCGAAGACAAAGTAGCCATTGTCACCGGTGCCGCCACCGGCATGGGTCGAGCAGCCTCCCTCCTCTTCGGCGGGGAAGGAGCCAAGGTGACGGTGGCGGATCGCAACGTACCCGAGGGGCAGAACACGGTGGCCATGGTGGGGGAGATGGGTGGCGAAGCCCTGTTCGTCGAGACGGACGTATCCAAGGCCGACCAGGTGAGCAACATGGTGAACCAGACGCTGGAGCGTTTCGGGAAGTTGGACGTATTGGTGAACAACGCGGGGATTCTCATCCGAACACCGCCACTGGCGGAGGTCTCCGAGTTGGTCTGGGACTTGACCCTCGACACCAACATTCGCGGAGTGTTTCTCTGCACCAAGTACGCCATCCCCCACATGGTGGGCAGAGGGGGATCGATCGTGAATGTATCTTCGGGCGCCGGCATTCACCCCACCGCCCACGCCGTGCCGTACGGTGTCAGCAAAGCCGGGGTTATCCAGCTGACCTTGACCACCAATTCCCAATACGCCCCGGAGGGGGTGCGGTGCAACGTCATCGTCCCGGGGCCCATCGACACCCCACAGGCCCGGGGCAGCACCGGGAGCGCCGAGGAGTTCGCTCTGATCCCCTCACGGGTGGCACTGGGAAGGGCGGGCACTCCCGAGGACATAGCCAACCTCATGCTGTTCCTGGCTTCCGACGAGTCATCCTTCATCAGCGGCGCCGCCATCCAGATCCACGGCGGCGGCCAGGTGTAGGACGGAGAAGGGAGAGAGATAGGTGTCTCAGCAAGCCATCCGCCAGATCATCGACCGGGCAGTCGCCGACTACGGGTTCCGGCTGGCCGTTATGTGGGGAACTGACGACGTGATAGCGGGCTCGGACCTCACTTCCCGGGAGACCGAGTTCCTTCGGCATCTGGTCGTTCCGGAACTCAAGAAGCTACCCAACCCGGTTGAGCCCGCCGACCATGGCGCGGTCCAGGAGCGACTGGCCAACCTGGCGTCCTGAGATTTCCACTGCAGCCGGGAGGACATCAATCATCTTCTTAGCTCGCCGGCAACGGCCTGGCATCCCCATGCCGTTAGGGCAAATAGGGATGGATTGCATCGTAAATGGGGACGGTTTGCATTAGAGACTGAAGAGGTACAATGAGAGCTGTTCGGAAGGTTGGCACTATCGAGCGATCGAAGTGTCGATGCCCCGAACCGACGAAGAGAGCCCCAAGTGGGAAGGAGTACTGGATGAGCGTCCACGATCCACACGAGTGTGACACTCACGAGCATCATGGAGATGAGCCTGGGCACGTGCACGATCCGCACGAGTGCGACGATCACGAGCACCACGGACACTAACTCTCTCTAAACGCAACGAGGCTCCGCTGCTACGTCAGCAGCGGAGCCCTTGTGTTTAAGCGCTTGCGTTTCTATCCGAGAGGCCGCGACCGGGCCAGGAGGTGGCCAACGTGATGGTCTTCGGTACAGCCTGTCACGGTTTCCTCGACCTGGATGGTGACATGGTCGATCTCGAAGTCCTCGTGGGCGATCCTTCGCAGCCGGCGTAGCAGGGCCTCGGTGTCGGCTTCGAAGGAAGGGTCGATCAACACGTGGGCGGTGAGCGCCTCGAGACCCGAGGAGATGGTCCACACGTGCACATCGTGAATCAGGGTGACGCCTTCCACGTCCTCCATGTCACTGCACAGACGGTATACGTCGATGTGATCGGGCACTCCCTCCAGCAGCACCTTGAACACCTTGACGGTAAGACTCCAAGAGCTGTGTGCGACCAGCGCCGCGATCAGGACGCTCAGGATCGGATCGATGATCGTCCAGTTCAGGGTGACTATGAGAATGCCGGAGATAACCACCCCGACCGACCCCATCAAGTCCGCCATCACATGCCGCAAGGCCCCTTCGACGTTCATGCTGTGCTTCGACGATCGGTGCAGCACCCAGGCGGCGGCCACATTGACCAGGAGGCCGAGGATGCCGACCACCAACATCAGCCCACCTTCGATCTCGGGGACATCCTGGATGCGGTGATATGCCTCGAAGATCACCCACGCCGCGATCAGCCACAGGCTGAGGGCATTCATCATCGCAGCCAGCACCTCGGCCCGGCGATACCCGAAGGTCCGCTCCGCGGAGGGAGGACGTTCCGCAACCTTCATGGCGAACAGCGCCAGGGCGATCGAGGCCGCATCGGTGATCATGTGCCCGGCGTCCGAGAGGAGAGCCAAGCTGCCGGACAAGATGCCCCCGACGACCTCTGTGAGCATGAAGCCGGCGATCAGGATCAGGGCGATGGTCAGGCTGCGCTTGCTGGCTCCCCGCAGATCATGTGAGTGGTCGTGGCCGTGATGACCGTGGCCGTGATGGTCGTGACCCGAGTGGTCATCGTGGTCATGGCTGTGATGGTCATGGGTGGCGTGGTGGCGATGCTCACCAACGCGTTTGCCCGAGTGCGAACCGGTCATGGCCTACCGTCCTTTGCTACGCCTCTGGCGTCTCCAAGAAGGCCATCCATGAATGAACCTCCTGGCTCTCTGGGGAGACTGGGCCTCCAGAACTCTTGGGATACTATAGCGCATGGGGGTCCGGCGTCCGTTTTGGCGCCCGCCCTGCGGTCGAGCCAGGCCGCGGTGGCCAAGGCCCCGAGTACCTCGGGACATCCTGGGGATGGCGATCTTCGCGGGGCTCTCGCACCTCAGCGGTGAATCCTTGCCGATACTTGGAATTGAACGCTGTCATGTAACATAGGGGAAACGCGATCACAATCGCAACCAGCTTCGCTACCCCTCCAGCGTGTTAGCTGTTATTATCACGGGTGGCCAATGCATTCGGCTTTGCCGGGAGAGCAAGCTTCACCCATAGAAAGGAAGTCTCATGGATGTTACCAGTCAGCGCACCGGCGGGGCACTGATTGTCTCGGTCGAGGGCCGGGTCGACGGCGCCAATGCCCGCAAATTTCAAAAGGCGGTTGAGGGCGTCATTGACGACGATCGCGCCGTGATCCTTGACATGGAAAATTTGGGTTACATCAGCAGCGCTGGTCTCCGGTCCATCCTTCTCATTGCCAAGGGACTCCAAAAACGCAAAGCCCAGTTTGCAGTCTGTTCTCTCCAGGACGCCATCGGTGAAGTCTTCAGGATCGTCGGCTTCGACAAGATCGTTACGATCCATTCCTCGCAAGGAGATGCCGTCGCCGCGATGGGTAGCTGAGGCTAAGGGGTCAGCACCAATCCATGAACAGACCCTACAAGATCCTGGTGGTGGACGACGAGCCGGATCTTGAACCCCTCATGCTGCAGCGGATGCGGCGCCACATTCGCGCCGGCCGCTACAGCTTCGTCTTCGCATGCAACGGTTTGGAGGCGCTTGACCGGCTGAACGAGGACGGGGGTATAGACATGGTGCTCTCCGACATCAACATGCCGCAGATGGACGGGCTGACGTTGCTGGAGCAGATCCCCAAGGTGGATCCGAACATCCGCTCTGTCATTATCTCCGCGTACGGAGACATGAAGAACATCCGCACGGCTATGAATCGCGGGGCATTCGACTTCGTCACCAAACCGGTTGACTTCAAGGACCTCCAGATAACCATTGAGCGGACACTGGCACACATGATGGAGTGGAGGGAAGCGCTCTCCTACCGGGACAAACTGGTCTCTATTCAGAACGAGTTGGAGGTCGCCAGCAGGATCCAGCAGTCGATCCTGCCATCGGAGTTCCCCGACGACCTCCGTTACCAGGTGTACGGCAACATGGAACCCGCCAGGGACGTGGGTGGTGACTTCTTCGACATCATGCTTTTTGATGAAGGCCAGATCGGCTTGGCGATCGCCGACGTCTCGGACAAGGGAGTGCCCGCCGCGCTCTTCATGATGTCGTGCCGCACCCTGCTCAAGGGAGTGGCCATCGGTCTCACCGAGCCCGGTGCGGTGCTGGGTGAAGTCAACGACCTCTTGCACGAGGACAACGAGACCATGCTTTTCGTCACCGTCCTCTATGCCGTCTATAACCCCACGACGGGAGAATTCACCTACGCCAGCGGCGGACACGACGCCCCTCTCCTGATTCGATCCGATGGGAGCGTCTCTCTCTTGCCGCTGACCGACGGCATCGCTCTGGGGGTGGTGCCGGAACTGTACTACAAGCAGCACACGATCACCCTAAGCCCAGGAGACACAGTGCTTCTCTACACCGACGGGGTCACGGAAGCGCAGAACACCGACGGATCGGCATTCGAGGTCGACGGGCTTAAACAGATATTCGCCGGTTCCTCGGCCTATCGGAAGGCCCGAGAGGGCACGGACCTGGTTTTCAAGAAAGTGAGGGAATTTATGGGGGAGGCTTCGCAGTTTGACGACATTACCTGCCTGACGCTGCATCGAGACAACTAGGGAGGCGCTTTTGAACGAAACAGCCTCGATCACGATGCAACCGGATGTCGAGGATCTCGAGAACGTCTTCGCAGCGGTGGAGGAATTCGCCGAACGGGCGGCGTGGCCCATGAATCTGGTGTTCCAGGTGAAGTTGATCCTGGAAGAGATGGCGCTCAATGTCATCAACTACGGCGGTGTGGAAGGTGCCGAACCGATAGACATCGTGCTGAAGACGGAGAACGACATTGTCACCATCGAGATCAAGGACGTCGGCCAACCCTTCGATCCGATCAAGGATGCTCCTTCCCCCGACCTCTCCCTGGCGCTCGAGGACCGGCCGATAGGCGGCCTGGGTCTGTACCTGGTGCGCACCATGGTCGACGAGATGCACTACGAGTGGCATGACGGGCACAACCACCTCACACTGATAACCCGCAGACTTACATGAGGCAGAGACCCCATCTGCCTGTAAACCGACTGTCAGTTCTTGGATGGGCTCTAACCATGCTGGCCGCCCTCGTGCTTGGCGCTTGCGGCCAGTCTTCGGATGTGGCCGATCCCCCGCCGCCTTCCGATTCGGATGGCGTCGAACTTCCACCCGACGTAGAAGACCAGGTCGGGGTGCTGTTCGGCACTTCGACGACGATCCAGACCGCCACTCCCGATGGCGGTACTGACCCCGCGGCGACGATGGGGGAGCAAGGGGTTCCCGGCGTCACCGACGATCGCATCCTCTTCGGCCAGTCCGCCGCCTTCAGCGGTCCCGCCCAGGAGTTGGGCACAAACATGCGATACGGGATAAGGGCTGCTTTTGCCGAGGTGAACGAGAAGGGAGGGGTTCACGGGAGGCTGTTGGACCTGGTGACCCTGGATGACGCATATGAGCCGGAGGCAGCCATAACCAACTCCCAGACCCTCATCCACGAAAGTGGCGTGTTCGCACTGATCGGGGCGGTCGGAACGCCCACCTCCCGGTCTGCCACCCCGGTGGCCAAGGAAGCGGGGGTGCCCTACATCGCTCCCTTCACAGGGGCGGGATTCCTACGAGATGCTGTTGAGTTGGGCAACGTAGTGAACCTGCGCGCCTCCTACAACCAGGAAACCGAGGAGATGGTCAAGCGATTGGTCGAGGATCTGGGCATCACGCGGATTTCGGTGCTCTTCCAGGATGACTCCTTCGGCCGGGCCGGGTACAACGGGGTCCTAGCGGCTTTGGATCGCCGCGATATGGAACTGACCGCAGTGGGCTCCTACACACGCAACACCACGGCTATCAAGACGGCGATGCTCGACATAGAGTTGAACGACCCCGATGCGGTGATCATCGTCGGCGCCTATGAACCGGCTGCCGCCATGATCTCGTGGTCGAAGTTCATCAATTTCAATCCGGTCTTCATCAATATTTCCTTTGTCGGCAGCAACGCCCTGGCCCAGAAGCTGGGCGCCTACGGGGTAGGCGTCTTCGTAACCCAAGTGGTGCCGTTCCCCACCGACGACAGCATTCCGGTGGTTGCGGAGTACCTGGCGGCATTGGACACCTATGCGCCGCGGGCGGTGCCAGGTTTTGTCTCCCTGGAGGGTTATTTGGCCGGACGCCTGGCCATTGCGGTCCTGGAGCGATGCGGACCGGACGTCAGCCGCCGGTGTTTCACTGAGGGCTTGCAAAGCCAGGAGACGGAGATAGATCTGAATGGTTTCGCTCTGCGTTACGGGGAAAACGACAACCAGGGTTCGGACTCGGTGTTCTGGACGGTGCTGCGCGCCGACGGCCGCTATCACCCCATCGATAACCTGGGAGAAGCTCGATGAAAAGCTTCTTTAGACGCTTATTGGAGGGTCGCTTCCGGATCTCCACCCAACTCTATTCGGGGATCTGGGGCGCGGTCGCACTCACCGTAGCGGCGGGCCTGGTCGGATGGTTCTCCTTTAACCAGGTGGGGAAGGCCCAAAGCGTGGTCAACGAGGACACCGTACCGGAGTTGGCGTCTGCATTCGGGGTGGCTCAGTACAGCAGCGCCCTGGTGGACGCCGCCCCTCGCATCACCACGGCCACCTCCCAGGCGGAACTCGACGACATCTCGACCAGCATCGCGGAGACGAACGCGGCCTTCCTGGATCAGCTGGCCACCCTGGAGGAATCCGGAACGGACACGGCGGCCGTCCAACAGATTCGTTCCTATGCGGAATCCCTGATTGCCAACATCGATTCCATATACATCGACAAGATCGATCTCTCCCAAGTGGCCATCCAGAAGGAGAATCTCCAAGCGGAACTGGCGACTCTCCGCGCCCAGTTGGACGGCGTCGTGGTGCCTGCCCTGGACGACCAGTTCTTCTTCGGCATGACGGGATACCGGATCCTGGGCTTTTTCCCGGCGCCCAGGGAGGAGCACCTGTCGGAAGACCAGTTGATGATCTATCGCCACTTGTCGGAGATACAAGCCAACACCAACATCGCCACCCAGTTGCTGGCCACTACCTTCAGCCTCTCAGACGCCTCCCGGGTCGAACCGCTCCGGGAACGTTTCGAAGCCGCCGCAGGACAGATCGATGAGAGCCTCCTGGTGTTGATCGGGTCCCCCTTCCACGCCCAACTCAGCCAGTTATTCTCTCAACTCTTCGATTTGGGCCTCGGGCAGGATGGAGGTTTCAACCTGGCGGATAGGGAACTGCGCCTGATTGCTCGACAGACTGAACTGCTGCTCAGCAATCGCTTGCTGGCGATCCAGTTGCTGGATGAGGTGGACGGCTTGGTAAACGCGGCCCGCGAGCGGGCCGCTGAAGCAACGCTTGCTTCGGAAAACGCGATTCTCACCGGTCGGACACTGCTGCTGGCGATCAGTATCGTGAGCATCACAGGAGCCATTCTCATGGCTTGGCTGTTCGTTGGCCGGGTCCTCTTGCGCCGCGTCAACCAGCTTTCCGACTGGATGCTGCGCATGGCGGAAGGAGATGTCGAGACACAGGTCGAGATCAAGGGTCGAGACGAGGTGGCGGACATGGCTGCCGCCCTGGAGGTGTTCCGTCGCCACGCTCTGGAAGTGCAACGCCTCAACCTGGTGGAAAATCTCGCCGCGGAACTGGGCGAGAAGAACACCGAACTGGAAGCGGTTCTCGACGACCTGCAGCGAGCCCAGGAACAGATCGTCATACAGGCGAAGCTGGCGGCGCTTGGCGAACTGACTGCGGGAGTTGCCCACGAGATCCGCAATCCACTGAACTTCGTGAAGAACTTCTCCGAAGCGTCCGAGGAGTTGTTGGAGGAATGTCGAGAGATCCTGGGTGAGAGCACCAACGGGGAGGTGAGCGAGGACGACATGTCCTACATATTGGAGATCGTCGGCGACCTCGAGGACAACCTGGAGCGAATCCGCTCCCACGGGGATCGGGCAAACCGGATCGTCCAGGACATGCTGATGATGGGCCGGGATTCGGGAGAGAAGCGCTTGGCACAGGTGAACGACATAATGCACGAGCACATGCTGCTGGCCTATCACAGCGCCAGAGCCCACGATCCTGACTTCAACCTCGCCATAGAGGAGGACTACCACGAGAACATCACGGAGTTGGAGGTGATTCCCCAGGATCTTGGCCGGGTGTTCCTGAACCTGGTGAGCAACGCCTGCTATGCGACCGACCAACGACGCCGGGCTAAGGAGGCCGCGGGGGAGACCTTCTTCCCGGAAATGCGGCTGAGCACCCACCTGAGAGAAGACCGGGTTGACGCGCGGGTGTGGGACAACGGAGGCGGGATCCCTCAGGAGAACATCGAAAAGATCTTCAACCCGTTTTTCACCACCAAGCCGACCGACCACGGCACGGGACTGGGCCTGGCGCTCTCGAGCGACATCGCCCGCCAGCATGGCGGCCTCATCCGGGTCGAGACCGAGCCGGGAGAGTCCACCACGATGATCGTGGAACTGCCTCTCGGCGACACCCCCCTGGCTATCACGGTCGCCGACACCGAAGCCGCCGACCAACCGGTGTAGCCGAACCGGCGGGAACACACTTTACGTCCATCCCCGAACCTAATCTCTCCCGTGCCGGTGTGGTCAGGGTTCCTCCGGACGGCGCCGATTGTGGGGGATAGTCCTGTTAGTTGAGGCCGAGGAGCTTCTCGGGGTTGATCTTTACCAACTTGCGGACGTCCTCGGCCGGTATGCCCAGATCCAGTAGTGACGCCATGAAGCCTCGCATACCTTCAACCGGATCCGGGAGGGTGTAACCGCCGAAGTCCGTGGCCAGGATGCAGTGGTCTGCTCCGATCTCCTGGATTTGTTCGGCAGCCCCCCTGACGCTTCCCTTCGTCCCACCCGCCATGTCCTCGTCGGCTGCATATTCCAACTCGACGTAATAGTGGGTCTTGGGGATCGATGTGGTGTGGGTGTAGGCCCCCAGGGTGTATTCGATGAACGCACCCTTTCCGGCCATGTACCGGAGTTGCTCGGTCGACGCAATCGAAGTAACTGCCGTGGCAACCAACACGTTCTCGATCCCGTAGCCACAGGCAAGGTCGACCAAGCGAACGGCTTCATCGGGCGAGACGTGTCCGGTGTTAAGGAAGATGTGAGGATTGTCCGACATGAGCTCCAGGATCTCCTCCAAATCTTCCCCGACAGGCCCTTCTAAAGGTATGCGGATCGCCCGATCCACCTCCTCTCTCTTGAACTCCGGATACAGGTCCTTCAGAGGCGTGAACCGTCCGTCGACTATCCGGCCTTCCGTCGAAGCCTGAAAGTGTGTGGAGTGAGCTCCGAAGCTGACGAACTTGGCACCGTCGCCGTATCCGATAGCGGTCTTAACAGCCCGGGGATTCAGACCGCCGTAGGCAGTGTTGAGGATCAGGCCGCCAAAGACCGTGAAGTCAGGAACGGCCCTGTTGACGATCCATGCCACACCGTTGCTCATCTGGAACACATCCATGAGCACTATTGCCTGCATACCGGCATCCCTTGCCTGTATGGCAGCCTCAATGGGATCAAGCCGCCTCGGGCTGCTGGGCAGGTGAGGCGTGGCGTGGACGTGGATGTCGATCGCGCCTTGGAGAAGCTCCAAGGACAACTCGAAGGACCGACCCTCGGGCAGCATCATGCGGTTCTCACCCACCGTCTGTCGGGGAAAGGGCATGACGGGCCAGCCACTTTCTGGCTTGGCGGGACTGGCTCATCACGGCTCATGCTACACATCGCCTCTCCGCGGTAATGTGTCCGAATGTGATACAGGACACGGCTAAATCCCGATCGGTAGTGGTGGACGGATGCGCTCCGTTGCTGTCGAAGCCTGGCGCCTGGGAGGGATGGCTGGTAGGTGGGGTGGACCTGGCGGTTCCGACCGTCGCCACCCATGAAGCGCCTGGGGAAGCGCTGCGCCGGATCGGACAGTGGAGGAAGTGGCTGGATGAGGAGGACGGGGTCTTCCACGTTGTGTCGCCCACTGAACTGGACCGATTGGGTGACGGGCGGCTGGGTGTGGCGTTTCACTTCCAGAACACCACTCCTCTGGGCGAGGACCTGGGCCTTGTGGAGGCCTACCGGGACCTTGGGGTGCGAATGATCCAGCTCACCTACAACGACCGCAACGCGGTGGGAGGCGGATGCATGGACCCCCACGACGCCGGCCTCTCCGCATTCGGGAGGGAGCTCATCGGGGAGATGAACCGGCTGGGCATCGTCGTGGATCTGTCCCACACCGGGGATCGCACCACTCTGGAAGCGATCGAAGCCTCATCCGAGCCCACGGTGTTCTCCCACTCCAACGTCAGGCGGCTATTCGAGCATCCCCGCAATATCACCGACCAACAAATCCGGACGGTCGCCGAGCAGGGTGGACTTGTGGGAGTTAACGCGGTTGCGTCCTTCCTCCGCACCGATGGGAAGGGCGCCAATCTCTCGGACCTTCTGGACCACATCGACTATCTGGTGGAGATGATCGGTCCCCACCAAGTGTGTCTGGGGCTTGACTTCTGGTCCGGGCCCGAGGTGGACTTCCAGGAGTGGAACAGGACCGGGCGCTGGAGCGCCGACGACCTCTCGCAGTATGTCGATTGGCCCCGCCACATAGCCGGACCGGGCCACCTCCCCCGCCTCCGCGAAGGCCTGGCTGCACGCGGATACTCATCGGGGGACACAGCGGCGATCATGGGACGCAACTGGGCGCGGATCTTCCGCCAACTCTGGACCTGAGAACCCCTACAGGGCTTGCCGAGCCGCCTCCACCCTCTCGATCAGGTACCCGCCCATCCTGTCCAAGACTCCGGTGGTTTCGCTGACTGCCAACCCGGCCAGAGCCTGGCTCGCCACCGCCGCATGCTCGAGAGCCACGGAGAGCGCTTGGTCGACATAGCCCCCTTCGTTCACCAGCCCTATCACTTCTTCCACCGCATCTTCCCGGTAGGGGGGCGGGCGCCCCAGCAACTCGACGATCCGGGGACCCTCCTTCCCGCGGGCAGCCAGCAACACTGGTAGGGTGAAGGTCCCTTCCCGGATGTCGGCGCCCGTCGGCTTCCCCAACAGGTCGGTGGTCGCCACTAGATCCAGAGCATCGTCGGCGATCTGGAAGACCCGTCCCAGTTCGAAGGCCCAGAGTGTAAGGGTCTCGACCACGTCCGCCGAGGCGTCGCCGGCCCTTGCCCCCACATAGGCCGACGTGCGAATGAGGCTGGCGGTCTTCTGGTCGATCAGCTTCCGGTATAGGGACAGATCGTGGTCGAGCCTGCCGATCAGCCGGAATTCCAGTGTCTGTCCCTCCACCAACTCGGTGTAGGTGACAGCCAGCATTCGCACCGACTCGATGTCGAGATAGGTGGCGGCCACCTCCGAACCCCGGGAGATCAGAAAGTCCCCACCCAGCACCGCCAGGGTGTTGTTCCAGTTGGCGTTCACCGAGGGCCCGCCCCTCCGGGTGTCCGACTCGTCGATGACGTCGTCGTGATAGAGGCTTCCCACATGGATCAACTCGACGGCCGCAGCCGCCTCCACCGCCCTCCGATCATCGGCAGGCCCCAGATTGGAAGCTAGGAGCGCCAGGAGGGGACGAAGGCGCTTTCCACCGGCCCGGAGCAGGTGCTGGGAGATGTCCGTCGTGTACTGGTTCTCTGAGGAACTGAGCTCCAGCAGACGGCGCTCCACCTCCTCGAGGCGGGTCCAGATATGGGGAATATCGATCAGATGTCGCAGGTTGTCCATGGGAAGAAAGGAAAGAAAAAGGGGTCGTACCCGTCTTATACTCCGAAAGGAAGACAACAATGGTGT
This sequence comes from Acidimicrobiia bacterium, assembly GCA_012270885.1. Classification (GTDB taxonomy): domain Bacteria; phylum Actinomycetota; class Acidimicrobiia; order Spongiisociales; family ZC4RG35; genus Bin76. The sequence goes on from JAAXHN010000116.1 coordinate 16,449, forward strand.
TCTGTAGTTGCTATAGACTAGGAACCCCGGAGGCACCCGGGACTCAGGCGTAGTCAGGAGAGTATTCTGTTCGAGCGATTCACCGACCGGGCCCGCCGGGTGGTCGTCATGGCGCAGGAAGAAGCGCGCAAGATGAACCACAAATACATCGGCACGGAGCACCTCCTGTTGGGTCTGCTCGCCGAGGGGGAGGGCGTGGCGGCCAAGTCCCTCGGGAGCCTCGGGATCGACTTGAACAGCACCCGGGAGACGGTGATCGAGACGGTTGGAGTGGGCCAGCAGGCCCCCACCGGCCATATTCCCTTCACCCCCCGGGCCAAGAAGGTGCTGGAGCTCGCCCTTCGCGAGGCCCTCCAGTTGGGGCACAACTACATCGGAACCGAGCACATCCTCCTGGGCTTGATCCGGGAGGGCGAGGGCGTGGCGGCCCAGGTGCTCGGTCAGGCAGAGGCCGGGTTGCAGAAGATACGCCAGACCGTGCTGACGGAACTCTCGGGTTCGGGAGGAGAGGGAGGCAGGGCAAAGGGTCAGCCCTCCCCGCAGGCCGCCCGGACCGGCGCCGGCCGGGAGAGCCACCGGTCGGGGTCGAGCATCCTCGACCAGTTCGGCCGCAACCTGACCCAGGCCGCCCGCAGCAAGGAACTCGACCCGGTTATCGGTCGCTCGAGGGAGATCGACCGCATGATGCAGATCCTGGCGCGCCGTACGAAGAACAACCCGGTCCTGATCGGAGAGCCCGGGGTGGGCAAGAGCGCCATCGTGGAGGGTCT
>JAAXHN010000117.1 GCA_012270885.1 Acidimicrobiia bacterium
TGGTGAGCCATGTTTGGTATCGGGTGGCGAGGTGGTGGTTGTGGTCGAGGCCTCTTTCGAGTCGTGAGAGGCTTGTCGGGTGGGAGTGGAGGGCGGTGGCTGCCTGAGCGAGGGTGGTTTGAGTGTTTTGGCGTAGGCAGCGGAGGTCGGCGCCTGAGGGTGTTAGAGGTGGGTTGGTCAACAGGTGGTAGATCTCTCTGGCGATGTACCTTTTGAGGCAGCGGATGATCTCTCGGCGGGTTTTGCCTTCCGTTTGCCGTCTTTGGGCGTATTCGATGGTGCGGGGATCGATGCGTAGTCGTACTGTGGCTATTCGCCAGAGGGCCTGGTTGGCTTGACGGTCGCCGCCGCGGTTGACGCGGTGGCGTATGGTCTTTCCGGACGAGGCTTGGATGGGAGTGGCTCCGCATAGGGCTGCGAATGACGCTTCGGAAGTGAGGCGGTGGGGGTTGTCTCCTGCTGTGACCAGGAGGGCAGCTGCGGTTTCGGGGCCGATCCCGGGAGCGGCCAGCAGTGCGGGATTGGCTTGGGCGCAGAGGTGTTTGATTTCGGTGTCGAGTTGTTGGATTTCGGCGGTGAGTGCCTGGTATCGGCGGGCCAACACACGGAGGGCCTGTTTGGCGTATCGGGTGGTGGTGTCGGCGGTGCCGGGCCGGAATGCGGCGCAGACCTTGACACGGGCTTTGGAGGAAAGACGGGAAAGGTGGTGTTTGACCTGGTTGGGAGCAGTCACCACCAGGGCATGGAGTTGGTTGATGGCCTGGGTACGTGCCTTGATCGCTGAACGACGAGCCACCGACAGCATCCTGATCGCTTCGACTGGTCCGTCACCTGTTTTGGGCACTCCGGTGGCCTGTCTGTTCAGAGCAGCCCGCGCTGCGGCCTGGGCGTCGACAGTGTCCGTCTTTCCTCTGAGACGGCGCACTTGACGGTTGGGACGGTTCACTTCCACCACCTCGACACCGACACTGTTCAGGTAACGGGTGAGGCCGGCGCCGTAGCTTCCGGTGCCCTCTATCCCGACCCGGGCAACGCTGCCGTGTGACCCCAGCCAGTCGCCCAGTAATTCATAACCGGTGATATCGGCTGGGAACGGTGTGGAGCCCAACACTCGACCGGTGGCATCCAACACCGCGGCGACATGGGTATCACGGTGGGTGTCGACCCCACCGAACACGATCCGATCATTCTCTGACATGAGCCTTTTCCTCCTTCAAAGGTAGAATCCGTTTTGTTCTCTCTGACCCGAAAAAGCGGTGGACAGACCACTCATGTGGCAAGAGCAAGGCTCCTATCAGGTCACAGCCGCTCTGTCGGGAGAGCACCCGCCCCCAGGCCGAAGGCGGGTCGACAAATCGAAACAAAGGCACAAGCCAGCCAGGTTGGTGTCGGGTCAGACCCGCCCCGGCCTAGGGGCACCTAAAAGTATGAGTGGTTGGTGTTTTGTGTATTTGCCAGTGGTCGTCGTGGACTTTGTGGTGGCATCGGCTGCATAGGTGGTGGCATCGGCTGCATAGTAGGACCATGTCGTTCAGGTCGGTGTTGCCTTCGACTGCCCAGGGGATGTGGATCCGCTCGGTCCGGACCGTGTCGGATGTTTGTCCTATCAATGTGCGAACCGGGTGTGACAGGTCAACCCCCAGGCACGGGAATATTTCCCAAACCGGCCGACTCCGGCGGGGGAATCGCCAGGATCGCCCGGCTCACCTCGTCAGTAAGGAGCGGGCGATCCACCACCAAGCGGTCTCCGTGCAATCCGATGACCCCGGCCCGGTGAAGCTCCCGGCCCCTGGGAGATTCCCACAGCGCTTCTCCCGCTCGGCCGGCCCTCACGCCAGCTCTTCTCCGGATGCCCAGCAGCACCCGTTCCGTCTCCGCCGCCCAGCCCTCGATCAACTCGAACCGACGGTTGGGGGATCGGCCGGCTTCCACGGTGTCCAGGTACCTCTCGAGGCCGCGCAGATTCTCCCAGCGACGCCCGTCCCGGAATGAATGGGCGCCGTTCCCAAATCCCAGGTACTCGCCCTGTCCCCATACCGAAAGGTTGTACCGGCAGGGATGTCCGGGCCGGGCCGCGTTGGACACCTCATAGCGAACCAGCCCGCTCCTGGCGCACTCACGGTCGGCTTCGTCCCAGCACTCGGCCTGGCGATCGGGATCCGGTGGGGAGGCGCCTGCCCTCACCGTTCTCCACAGGATGGTCCCGGGTTCCACCGTCAGGGAGTAGGTGGAGAGATGATCCGGGTTGGCCTCCAAGGCCATTCGCAGGGTCTCGGTCCAGGAGGCGGCGCTCTCAGAGGGAGAACCCATGATGAGATCCAGGTTCACAGAGGCAAACCCGGCCTGCCGGGCGGCCGCCACCGCTCCGACAATCTGGGTTGGGGTATGGCGACGTCCCAGATAAGAAAGCACCTCGGCGTCGAACGATTGGGCGCCCAGTGAGACCCGGTTGAACCCGGCAGCCGCCAGCGACTCGGCCTTCTGCAAAGTCCAGTCTTCCGGGTTCGCTTCGAGGCTCACCTCTGCTCCCTCCCGGAGGCCGAAGCGGGAGGACAACTCCCCCAGAATCCTCTCCAGCAACCCGGCCGGCATCCGCGAGGGTGTCCCTCCCCCGAAGTTGACCGCCTCCAGCGGCCCCCATTCTTCCGCGGAACGGATCTCGGCGACCAGCGCCTGCCCGTAGCGGGAGGCAAGTTGGTCTCTCCCGGCCACCACTGCGAAGTCGCAATACGGACAGACCTCTTCGCAGAACGGAATGTGCACGTAGGCCGACCTCCATCCGCCGGCTTGATCCGCCAAGCGTGGATCGTCGGGAGCGAGGGGCGCTCCGGCCGCCTTCAATCCCTGACCCGGAGCGCCGCCACGAACGCCTGCGACGGCACCTCCACCGACCCCACCATCTTCATCCGGCGCTTTCCCTCCTTCTGGCGAGCCAGGAGTTTCTTCTTCCGGGTCACATCACCGCCGTAGCACTTGGCCAACACGTCCTTGCGTTTGGCCCGGATGGTCTCCCGGGAGATGACCCGGCTCCCGATTGCAGCCTGGATGGGAACATCGAACAACTGACGGGGGATAAGATCCTTGAGCCTGGTGACCATCTCCCTCCCGTAGGCGTAGGCCCGCGGGCGATGGATGACCGCCGAAAAAGCGTCCACAGCCGATCCGTTGAGGAGAAGATCCACCTTAACGAGGTCCGACGGCTGGTAGCCATCCGCCTCGTAGTCGAGGGAGGCGAAGCCCCTGGTCTTGGACTTGAGTTGGTCGTAGAAGTCGAAGACCACCTCGGCCAGGGGAAGCCTGCACGTCAGTTCCACCCGCTCCGTTCCCAGGTAATTCAATGGTCCCAGTTCCCCCCGCCGGGATGTGAGTATCTCCATCACCGCCCCCAGATGCTCCGGAGGGACCAGAACCAGCGCTTTGATCCAAGGCTCTTCCACCACCATCTCCCTTCCCGCCGCCGGGAAGTCGGCAGGCGAACGCACCTCGACCGGCTCGTCGCCGGGAAGGGTCACACGGTAGGCCACCGAGGGAGAGGTGGTCACCAGGTCCAGGTCGTACTCCCGCTCCAGGCGTTCGCGCACTATCTCCATGTGCAGGAGGCCCAGGAACCCGCATCTGAACCCGAACCCGAGCGCCTGGGAGAACTCCGGGGCGATCTGGAGGGAAGCGTCGTTGAGTTGCAGCTTCTCCAAGGCCTCCCGCAGACGGGGGTATTCATCGCCGTCCGTCGGGAAAATCCCGGCAAACACCATGGGCCGGGGATCGGTGTAGCCCCGGAGGGGTACCGCGGCCGGTCGATAAGCCGAGGTGACGGTGTCGCCCACCCTGACCCGATCGATCTCCTTTGCGCCGGTAATCAAATATCCGACCTCTCCGGCGGCCAGGGTCTCCATGGGAACCGAGCCTGGGGTGAGCACTCCTATCTCGGCGGCATCCCTCTTTTCGCCGGTGGCCATGAACATAACCCGCTCCCCCGCCGCAATACTTCCCTCCATCACCCGCACATAACAGACAACTCCCCGGTACAGGTCATAGTAGGAGTCGAAGATCAGGGCAGACAGGGGAAGATCTTCATCTCCGGCAGGCGGAGGAATCACCTCCACGATTCGTTCTGTGAGTTCGTCAACACCCTCCCCGGTCTTTGCCGAAATGAAGATCGTATCGGCGGCGTCACCGCCTACCACCCGAGCCAGTTCCTCAGCTGCCCGCTCCGGCTCGGCCGAAGGGAGATCAATCTTGTTGACCACCGGGATGATCTCGAGTCCGGCTTCCACGGCCAGGTAAGCGTTGGCCACGGTTTGGGCCTGCACCCCCTGGTTGGCGTCCACCAGCAGGACCGCACCCTCGCAGGCTGCCAGAGAACGGGACACCTCGTAGGAGAAGTCCACGTGCCCGGGGGTGTCGATCAGGTTGAGCACATACAACCGTCCATCGGACGCCTCGTAGTCGAGGCGAACCGCCTGTGCCTTGATGGTGATGCCCCGCTCCCGCTCCAGATCCATGGTGTCGAGCACCTGGTCCCGCATATCCCGCTGGGAGACCGCTCCGGCCGACTCCAGCAACCGATCGGCCAGAGTGGACTTTCCGTGGTCAATGTGGGCGATTATGCAGAAGTTCCTGATCAGGGAACGAGAAGCCAAGCTGTGAGCAACCTAGGTGAGACGAAAAGGACCAAGCCCTATTTTACCTGCGTACCAGGGCGCGGAGCCGGACGTTGGAGAGTAGCGGGTCTGGTTGCGAAGGCGTCTCCGGCGACCGGTGGGGATACCGGGCCGGTCGAACCGGATTGTGCCGACGGGTGGGGTGACACTAGAATCCGCCCCGGGCGGGAACGATCTTCTCCGACACCCACAGAGCACGTGTCCCCGGACATCGCATAGCCTATGGCCAACATCAAGTCACAAAAGAAGAGGAACCGACAGAACGAGCGGCGTCGGATGGCCAACAAAGGCATCCGATCGGAGATGAAGACCCGCATCAAGACCGCCATGGCGGCGGTGGAGGCGGGGGATCCCGAGGCGGACCGAAAGCTACGCCAGGCACAAAAGCGCATCGACTCGGCCCGCTCCAAGGGAGTCATACACGCCAACAAGGCGGCCCGGTTGAAGTCCCGGCTGTTTCGCGCCGCCGCCTCCGGGTAGGTCCAAGGCCCGCCGTTACCGTCTTCGTCCCCGGGCGAACCCCTGGTAGACGCCGCACAATTCCACCACGGTCCGCTCCAGGACCGGCTGGTGAAGGGGGACCGGGAACAGCTTCAGAGTCCGATCGGCCTGCACAACCAGTGAAAGGGCCCGCTCCGCCGCCCGGACCTGCTGATGTCCACTCACCGAGGTCAGGGGTCTTCTCTGATTCCAGATCCGATCGTGGCGCCGCTGGCTGGAGCGGACCCGGCTCTTGGCCGTCGAGCGGAGCCTTGTTTCTGCTTTCTCATCCAACGGCCCGGGCGACGACTCCAAGATCCTGGAGAACACCCCCTCCTCCTCCATCCGGCGAAAGTGTTCCCGGTCGTGGGCCTGCGAAGCCATCAGGCGGAGCCGCAGATCGGACTCCAGGACGCCCAACAGGATGTGGGGGCGACCATCCGAAGATCGGGCGTTGGCCAGGTAGTCACCCAGCCGGCGCAACGCCGCCTCGGTGTCTCCGGCCAGGATTTCATCGAGTATGCGAAAGACCGGCTGGTCGGGACGGTTCCGGAACCGCTCGATGATCATGTCGGCGGTGATGGGGCGGTTCTCGCCCTGGAGCTGTTCCAGGGCGCGCCGGAGCGCCGAGCGGTCGGTTCCGAATCTCTGCACCAGCGCCGCCCGGCTTCGATAGCTCATTCGAAGGCCCTTCTCCCTGACTTGCCGGTCGAGCCAGCCGTGGACCTGACTCTCCCACATCTGGCGCAGCGACTTGACCTTGCCGATCTCCTTCACTCTCTTCGACAGATCCTTGGAAAGACGCTCAGCGACGATGGCCACAGCCACGGCCGAGGGGTCTAAAGCGCCGAGCAGTTCGATCAGAGCCTGGGACTCCGCGGCGAGCAGATTGTGAGCGTTCACCAGGAGCAGCCCCTGCTTCTGACCGAACAGACTGGAAGACTGCAGGAGAGGCACTATCTCCAAGAGTTCGTGCCGGAAGACACCATGCTGGTCGGGAATGCCCGGCGGGGGGGCGCCCTGGCCCCGGGAGGAGGGCACATCCATCCTGACGATCTGAGCCTCCTCCACCCCTGCTCCGCGCAGATGTCTACGAGCGGTCTCCAGCCCCTCCTCGCGTTCGCCCGGGGCTCCGCGAGGAATGACAACCGCCAGCACGTCGCTCACACGCTTCACGGTAGCAAACCCGACGCACTCAAAGCCACCACCGCCCTGGAACACGGGAGACTCTATCCACCCGTAACCTCACAGACTTCAGCCGGGTGACCGACCTACCCCTCCAGACCATCCCCTGATCCGGGTCCCTCGAAATCGGAACCTTCATTGAAATCGGCCGACTTGCCGGTCCTGGCCGGTTTTACCATCACATCACCGTGCAGATCCGTGCGCACCACCTGTGCGCCGGCATCCGCCAACGTTCTCTCAACCCAGGGGGCGGGATGGCCGTAGTCGTTGGGACCTACGCTGATCACCGCCAACCGACCGGCGTTCGCCCGGAGCCACTGTCTATCGGAGGTGGCGGCGCCCTGATGAGGGACTTTGAGGACGTCGGGACGGATGTCTCCCAACTCCGCCTGGGCCACCGCCTGTACGTCCGCTGCCATCAGGAAGTTCGTACCTGCCAACTCCACCATCAAAACGATGGACTGGTCGTTCACATGCTTGTACCGTCGCTGAGGCCCCATTACCTCGATCTCCAACTCCCCCGCCCGGAGTCCCTGCCCTGGAGAGGGCCGGTGAACCGGTATGCCCTCCTCGGCGATACGTTCTGTGAGCAGTCGGTAGGCGGGGGTCTGGTGGGGATGCGAGGCATCCCACACCCCTCCCACCGGCATCTCCCCCACCACAGCCTCCAGCCCGCGGACATGGTCGGCGTGAGGATGGGTGATCACCACCAGGTCCACCTCGCTCACCCCGTACTTTCGAAGTTTCTCCGCCAGTATCACTGGATCCGGCCCTCCGTCGATCAGGATCGTCAGCCTGGTTCCCAGCACCAGGATGGAGTCCCCCTGACCCACATCAAGGAATATCACCGACGGGGGACCGGCCCCAGCGGAGCCGACCAGGGGAGACAGGAAGGGAACTACCCGGACCACTGCCAAGACCAGAACCACCGTCGTCAGCATCGGCAGTCGGACGTCCGAGCATCGCCAGACTGCAAGTCCCGCCGCAGCCGTGGCAGCCGTCCCCAGCCACCCCAGTTGGGGAAAGGGTGAGAGAAAGCGGGAGACCGCCAGTACTCCCTCGGCAGCCACCGCAGCCAGTGCGACCAGCGGCTGCCAACCGCTCACCGATCCGATTCCCCCCAAGATCGTGGAGACGGCTACCAGGGGTGTGGCGACCAGGTTGGCCACCGGCGACATGAGGGGTATCGACCCGAAGGAGCCCAGCAGGAGCGGCGCCACGGCCACCTGGGCCGCCAGGGCCGCTCCCAGGGTCTGCCACACCCACAGAGGCGGCCGTCCCGACGCCATCCTCATCCCCGCCATCACCCCCAGCGTTGCGGCAACCGACAGGGCGAAGCCCAGGCTTCGGGCCAGCTCGGCGGAGACCAGCAGCGCCAGAACCACCGTAGTCCCCAGCGCCGCCCAAGCGCCCAGCGGGAATCCGACCGCCCGGGCGCCCAGCGTCAGTGAAGCGAGAAGCCCGGCCCGCAAGACCGACGGTTCCCACCTGGTCACGACCATGAACACCCCCAGAGCGACAAGCCCCACCAAGGATCGAAGCCGGGGACGGCTCGCAACCGGCCACATCAGGATCCAAAGCGCTCCCAGGAACAGTGCGACGTTCCCTCCCGAGACTGCCACGTAGTGGCTGAGGCCGGAGCGCCGCAGGTCGGCAAGGTCGGAGCCGGGAAGTCGAGTGGTGTCCCCTACCAGGAATCCCGCCACCAACCCCAGCCCATCCGGGGGGCCGGTGCGAAGGTTTTCCATCACCCTGCGCCTCGCCGCGTTGCCTACATTCACCAGCCATCCCTGGGCAGGGGAAACCCGCGCCAGGACTCCGCTCCACATGCGACCCGCATAGACCGAGGTACCCCGGCGTCCCGTCTCCTTCACCACGTGCCCCGACGCTTCGAAGATCTCGCCGGCCGCCAACTCCCCGGCTTCGGTGGCATGGATCAACATCACCGGACCAAACCAATCTCTCCAGGGGTGATCCTCCGCCGTCCGGTACGCGAGGGGCCGCGCCAGCACCCAGGGGCGATCCTGGCCGCTCCGGGGATCGGTGCGGGCCACCGCCCTGATGGTCACTTCTCCCTCGACCACTGGAGCGGCAAGCATCTCGGCCTCCCGGTGGGCCGCTCCCCATCCCCCCCAGACCCCCGCCACCAACCCTGCGGCCACGACAAGAGCCACCCCGGAC
>JAAXHN010000118.1 GCA_012270885.1 Acidimicrobiia bacterium
ACCTGCATCGGCAACTCCGGACCGCTCCCCGAGCCCGTGTCCGAGGCGATCGACTCAGCCGACCTGGTGGCGGCAAGCGTGCTCTCGGGGAACCGCAACTTCGAGGGGCGGATCAGCCCTCACGTGCAGGCCAACTACCTGGCCTCTCCCCCGCTGGTGGTCGCCTACGCGCTGGCGGGCACGGTCGACTGGGACCCGGCCACCGAACCTCTGGGGACCGACTCGGAGGGCACCGAGGTATTCCTGCGAGACATCTGGCCCTCCCAGGATGAAGTCACCTCAATTATTGACACGCATCTGAGCCGGGAGCAGTTCAACTCCCGCTACGCCGACGTCTTCACCGGCGCCGAAGAGTGGCGAGCCGTCGAGATGCCGCCCAGCCAGCTCTACCAGTGGTCGGATGAGTCCACCTACATCCAGTCTCCACCGTTCTTAGAGAACCTCACTCCCGAGCCGAAGCCGGTGCGGCCGATCGAGGGAGCCCGGGTGCTGGTGAGGGTGGGAGACTCCGTCACCACCGACCACATCTCCCCCGCCGGTTCCATCTCCGCCACAACCCCTGCCGGTCAATACCTGATCGACCGGGGAGTGCCGCCGTCGGAGTTCAATTCCTACGGGGCGCGCCGCGGCAACGATCGCATCATGAGCCGCGGCACTTTCGCGAACATCCGGGTGCGGAACCATCTGGCCCCCGGGACAGTGGGTGGGTTCACCACCGACTTCGAGGACGGGCAGGTCAAGACCATCTACGAGGCGGCAGGTAACTACCGGGAGGCGGGAACGCCGCTGATCATCATCGCCGGTCGCGACTACGGGATGGGGTCCTCCAGGGATTGGGCCGCCAAGGGCCCCTTCCTGCTGGGAGTCCGAGCCGTGATCGCCCAGAGCTATGAGCGCATCCATCGCACCAACCTGGTGATGATGGGCCTCCTTCCCCTCCAGTTCACCGAAGGCGACGATCCAGAGGGCCTAGGACTCTCGGGCACCGAGGTGTTCCATATTCCCGTGGACGACTCGCTGGTCCCCGGCCAGCGTCTGACGGTAAGGGCCGAGGGTCGGAACGGCTCCTCGAAAGAGTTCGAGGTCCTGGTCCGGATCGACACCCCCATCGAGGTGGACTACTACCGTCACGGAGGGATCCTCCCCTATGTCCTCCGGCAGATGGCGGGCGAATAGGACATCCTGCTCCAAATGCCGATCAAGTGCTTGGTGGGACAGGACACGAGTCAATGTCCTGTCCCTCCTAACACTGAAACTACTGGTTGAGGTCCGCTTCTAACCGAGACTCGGATTTGTCAAGACGCGATAGCCAGGGAACCGCTCTTCCTGATCAAGACCGCCCCGAAGACGATGATCCAGACCATTTTTGCGGCACTCACTTTCTTGAACCTCTCTACTTGTCCGTCCTTGTTGCCGGATGCCACCTTCGGTGATCGCCACCGGCCGCAATCTCCCAAATTAATGCTACACCCGAAACGGCTTCCCCCGCAGGCGTCCCACCACCGGCATCGAAGAATTCGGCCCGGTTGAGCGTGGTGGTCCACCCGGCTCTTGTGAGCGGGCAGAGACCGAGCCTATTGTGGGAGGTAAGCCCTCGGCCAAGTAAACCCGTCCGTGCCGAGTCGCAAAGGAGTTAGGTGATGACGGAAATGGATTTGAGAACTCTCACGGGGAGTACGGTCGTCGATCTGGCCCACTCGTTGTTCCGGGGTATGCCGGTCTCCCCCAACCAGCCCCCCTTTCAACTGGCGATGGTGAAACGCCACGGTGACGACGTCAAGCCGGACGGCCAGTCGTCGGCCAGTGAGATATACACGTTGAGCGGGCATGTGGGGACCCATATCGACGGCATTTGTCATGTCTCCCAGGACGGCTTGATGCACGGAGGGGTGGAACCCGTCGTGGCCTCAACCGGACAGGGATACACAGAGTTGGGGATGGAGACGGTGAAACCCTTCTTCTGCCGGGGAGTGCTCCTTGATGTGGCCCGGGTGCACGGCGTGGAGTATCTGCCTCCGGCTTACGAGATCACGGCTGCGGATCTCTTCGCAGCCGAGGAGGCTTCCGGGACGACGGTACAGGCAGGCGATGTGGCGCTACTCCACAGTGGATGGAATGCCCTATGGGACAACCCGGCGGCTTTCGGGGGCCACGAGCACGGCACACCCGGACCCGGGATGGAGGCGGCCGATTGGCTGGCCCAGAGGGGCGTGCGCGCAGTCGGCGCCGAGACGATCGGGTTCGAGGTGATCACCCCGGACGTCGGCCTGAGTTCTCTGCCCATTCACCGGCGGCTACTGGTGGAGGCGGGCATCTACCTCTTCGAGGTGATGAACCTGGGACCTCTGGCGGCCCTCGGCGTGGGAGAATTCCTGTTCGTGGCCTGCCCTCTCAAGCTGGTGGGAGCCACCGGTTCGCCCGTCAGACCGATAGCGGTTGTCTTCGACTGACCCTGATCAGCTATCCCTCGGACAGAACGCCACGAACCCCCGTGGCGCAACTGTCCGGATCGGATCACTCCGATTAGGGGCATGACTTCCAGTCGTCTCTTCCGGGCCATCGGGGCGCGAGGCTCCGAAGAAGCTGGGGGTCTCGAAATCTCACGATCAGCTTACCGTGCTCCATCCCGACCGGGGGATCCAGACCGTGCCCCATCGGTGACCTTCGCTCCTGTTGATGCTATCAGTTGCGGTTGCAGGACACGGGGAATGCTGAGACAGAAACTTCCTGCACCTACCATCCGGAGAAGAAGGTGTCACCCCCGACATTGTGTGGAACAGACCAGCCATGAAGGGATCGCATCTACAGTCTGAGAAGGAAGTAGCCGAAATGATCATAGGTGTGCAGTGAGTGGCCCTTTGCAGGGAGTCCGGGTGATCGACATCGCCACCCTGTTCGCCGGGCCCACGGCTGCCACCATCCTGGCCGACTATGGAGCGTCGGTGATCAAAGTGGAGCATCCCCGGGGAGACCCGGTTCGGGATCACGGACATTCCAAGGACGGGGTTGCCCTGTGGTGGAAGACACTCAACCGCAACAAGCAGGCCATCACCCTGAACCTCTCCACACCGCAGGGCCAAGACCTGTTGCTGGGTTTGATCTCGGATGCCGACGTGCTCATCGAGAACTTCCGGCCGGGAACACTCGAGCGTTGGAATCTGGCTCCCGACCTTCTGATGGAGAAGAATCCGGGTCTGGTCATAGCCCGGGTGAGCGGGTTCGGGCAGTTCGGTCCCTACTCCGGCCGCCCCGGTTTCGGCACCCTGGCCGAAGCGATGAGCGGCTTCGCCTCCCTCACCGGGGATCCGGAAGGCCCTCCCACCCTTCCCCCCTTCGGACTGGCCGACGGCATAGCCGGCCTCAGTGTGGCGGCCGCCGTGGTGATGGCCATCCTGCACCGGGACCGGAGCGACGAAGGTGGCGGACAGGTAATCGACTGCGCGATCATCGAACCGATAATGGCCTTTCTGGGCCCTCACGCACTGGTCTACGACCAACTGGGAATCATCCAGCCGCGCACCGGCAACCGGTCGACCGAGAACGCCCCCCGCAACACCTATCTGACCCGCGACAACCGGTGGGTAGCCGTCTCCACCAGCGCCCAGAGCATCGCCGAGCGGGTAATGCGCCTGGTCGGATTTCCCGAAGTGATCGAGGAGCCGTGGTTTTCCTCGGGGCATGAACGCGCCAAGCGAGCGGACCTGCTCGACAGATGCGTAGGCGACTGGATCGCCCAGCGAGACCTGAAGGAGGTGGTGGAGGAATTCACCGCCGCACAGGCGGCCGTGGCTCCCATCTACGACATCTCCCAGATCATGGAGGACCCCCAGTACCGGGCGCTCGACTCCATAATCGAGGTGGACGATCCCGATTTGGGGAGGATCAAAATGCAGAACCTCCTCTTCCGGATGTCGGAGACCCCCGGCGAGGTTCGTTGGAGCGGGCGGCCACGGGGAGCGGACAACCGGAAAGTCTATTGTGGGGAGTTGGGCCTCACCGAAGAGGAACTCGCCGAATTGGCTAGTAAGGGAGTGGTGTGATGACCTCCCCAAGTTGGCGCTCCCTTCTGGGAGTTTCTGCCTTGGGCTGGCGGAACCTCGTGATGGCGAGGCATGCCGATTAGCATTCAGGGTGGAGGGGCCTGACAGCAACCCGGGGGCAAGCGTCTCATGAACGAACCTGCGTGGACGATGGGAATCGAAGAAGAGTATCTCCTTGTGGACCGTGACACCGGAGAACTCATCTCCACACAGCCTCCGGGGCTCTTTGACAGGGTCACAGAACTCCGGTACGGGCTGGTGAGTCACGAACTCTTCGACTCCCAGATCGAGATCGGCACGGGGATCTGTGAGGACGTCAAGCAGTTACGCGCCGACGTCGGCCTGCTGCGCTGGGCGGTTAACGAGGCCGCCGAGGAGTACGGACTCGCCCCCATAGCCTCCTCCACCCATCCCATAGCGAGATGGAAGAGGCAACAAATCACCGAGGGTGAGCGTTATCAAGCCCTCACTCAGGACCTCCAGGCGATAACACGCCGGATGATCATCTCCGGAATGCACGTGCACGTGGGAATCGAAGACCCCGAGTTGCGAGTCGATCTCATGAACCAGGTCACCTATTACCTGCCTCACCTGCTGGCCCTTTCCACTTCCTCGCCCTTCTGGGAGGGGACAGACACCGGTCTCAAGAGTTACCGCATCTCCGTATTCAGCTCTTTACCCAGGACCGGTTTGCCCGAAAAGCTCGTTTCATGGGCTGACTTCCAACGGCTTGTCCAGGTACTGGTGAGAGCGGGAGTCATCGAAGACTCCACCAAGATCTGGTGGCATATCCGACCCTCGGAGCGCTACCCCACCCTGGAGATGAGGGT
>JAAXHN010000119.1 GCA_012270885.1 Acidimicrobiia bacterium
GACGGCACGGTCCCCTGCCCGTAGAGCCTGCGGCCCCAGCATTCCACCGAACCGTCGGTACGCAGCGCACACGAATAATGTCCACCGGTGGAGGCGGAGACTTGGGTGAACGAGCCGGACGGTGCGGTCGTCTCCCCGTCGGGGTTGTAGCCCCAGCATTCCACCGAACCATCGGTACGCAGCCCGCATGAATGGTCGGCACCGGCGGAGATGACGCCGGCCGTGGGTGCGGCGGGTTGTACGGAGGCGGCGGTGTTGCGTGGCCAGGTGAGGGTGTTGGATTTGGCCGTGCCGTGGGCGTTGGATACGACTACCCATACCTGTTCGTCGGGGTACCCGTACCAGCATCCTCCTTGGGCCCAGTTTGTGGAGGTCGGCCAGTGCCATGTGGCGGTGTGCCAAGGTTGATGGGGGTCGCGGCTCGACCAGCAGGCCACGGTGTAGTCGCCTTCGGGGGTGTTCTGGAGGGTGATGTCCAGATTCCGGCAGTGTGGGGAACTGCAGCCGGGCTGGTCCTGGGCGCTGTCACCGGCGGTCAGTATGACCCGTGCCTGCTCACCGCCAACCGCGGGAATCGTTTCGGGCAGGGCCACGCCGGTTATGAGCCGGTGGAGTTCTCGTATCGCCGCGGCCGGGTCTACGATGCCGTGCCCGAGGTCATCGGTCCTGCCTTGGTCTTGATCGTCGGCGGTCGAGTACAGGGCCTCCGTAATCTGGTTTACAGTCGCTTGGGGGTATCGGGCTTTCATGTGAGCGACCACCGCGGAAACCACGGGCGCGGCCATGGAAGTCCCGGACATAACCTGGACATGGCATGTCGTTGCCGAGGGGCACGGATCGCCGGGTCCGGCTGTATAGGCGCGGACGGTGGAGAGGATCCTGTGACCCGGTGCGGCTAGATCGACAGCCGAGTTGGAGGTGCTGAATGCGGCCCGATTGCGGGCGGCGTCCGTCGCTGCCACGGAAATGACATCAGGATACGAAGCCGGAACCTGATCCTGGTTGTGCGCTGAACAACCATTGTGCTCCCATCCGTGGGCTTGAATACCGTTCTGGTCTGTCCATTGGGTGTTGTCACCGCAGTTGCCCGCCGACGCGACGACTACCACGTTCTGCATGGTCGCTACGCGGATCGCCCATTCCAGGGTATCAGTCCCGATCACGAACCTAGCCAGCTCCCTAATGAGGGCTATCTGATTGTCTAGGTGCGAAAAGTCTGCTTCTTCGTGCCACCTGAGTGACAAGTTGATCACATCAGCACCATCAACCCGGGCCAGGTTTACGGCCCGAGTGAGAGTAGGAACGATATTGTCACAGTGAACATCTATCGTTCCCTCGAAAAATATCTTTAGAGGATGCGCGGGTAGGGGTTAGTTGGTGGGGCTCCACCGGTTTCGCCAGTTGATGAGTTTGACGGTGAGGATCAGTACGACGGCGAGGCAGATTTGTGCTAGCCGGTGGTGGGTGTGTCGGTCGGTGTTGCGGCGTAGTTGCCCGTAGTTCGATAGCCAGGAGTTGGTTCGTTCCACGGTCCAGCGCATACCGAGGGGGGTTGGTGCTTTGGTGTGGTTGGCTTGGCCTCGGGGACGCTTCCGGGCGCAGATGACGTCGGTGATCCCTGCGGTTTCGTACAGAGCCCGTACCGCTTTGCTGTCATAGGCTCGGTCTAGGTGCAGGGTCTCAACGTCGGGCAGCAGACCCCGATCCGCCATAGAGTCGAGGGTAGGTTCGAACAGGATGCTGTCGTGACGGTTGGCGCCGTCGGTGGCCCAACCCAGCGGAATACCGTTGGCATCCGTCGCGAGGGACCATTTCCACCCGGATTTGGCCCGGTCG
Organism: Acidimicrobiia bacterium; assembly: GCA_012270885.1. GTDB lineage: Bacteria > Actinomycetota > Acidimicrobiia > Spongiisociales > ZC4RG35 > Bin76. Next base: position 1,837 of record JAAXHN010000119.1, read on the forward strand.
CAGGGGTTTTTCCCGGTTCCTTCGCCACCGCAGGGCGCCTTGTGTCCGCTGCCGTCAATCGAGACCTCCGACAGGTCCAACCCGATTATGCGGTCATAGGCCACAATGGCCTCGGACACCAAAGCGTCGAACACCCCCGCTCCTATCCATTCGTCGCGTCGGGCTCGCAGCGTGGTGTCCGACACCGCTCCGTCCAACAGGTATTCGGCGGTGGTCCACGAACAACCCGTAACCAGCCGCACCAGGATCCCCCTAAAACAGATCCTGTCGGAGATGCGGGGATTGTGACAACCCAGGGGATGGGTATCCTCGCGTTTGGGGATCAGGGCCTCGACCGCGGCCCAGACCGCGTTTGTGACTTCGGGAGCGAGCGCGCGCATAATTATGCCTCCACCAGTAGAGGGGTGTGGAATTGCACTCGGTATCAAACCCGAGATCACACCCCAACTGGTGGATTTCCCCACCTACCCGCGCACGCTCTTAAGGCATGGCGTCAATCACTCCTACCGGCCGGAGGGCAGCGGCCTTCTTCGATCTCGACAAGACCGTCATCGCCAGGTCCTCGACCCTGGCTTTCGTAAGACCGCTGCACCGGGCAGGACTGCTCCAACGGCGGACAATGCTCAAAGCAGCGGCGGCCCAAGCTGTCTACCGGACCTTGGGCGCAGACCAACATCGGCTCGACCGGGTCCGCGATCAGCTCGCCGACCTGACAACAGGCTTGAAGGTCAACGACATACGCCGGTTGGTTCAAGAGGCCGTGGACGAGGTGATCTCGCCGCTCGTGTACGCCGAGGCGCTGTCTCTGATCGAGGACCATCGCCGGGAAGGCAGGGAGATCGTGATCGTATCGATCTCCCCGGAGGAGGTGGTGCGTCCCCTGGCCCGGTATCTGGGAATCGATCACATAATCGCAACCCGCTCCGCGCTCGATCAGGAGGGTCGTTACACCGGTCGAGTCGCCTTCTATGCGAGCGGACCGGCCAAGGCGGAGGCCATCCGTAGCCTGGCCCGGGAGCGGGATCTCGATCTGCAACGATGCTTCGCCTATTCGGACAGTTACACCGACCTCCCGATGCTGGAGGAGGTCGGCCATCCGGTGGCCGTCAACCCGGATCGGGAACTCCGACGGGTGGCCGCAGAACGCGGATGGCCGGTGGTCGAGTTCGACAGCCCGGTGACTCTGCAGGACCGTCTGGCAACCCTGCCGAGGCCGACCGCACCCGTGTTATCCGGCACGGCACTGGCCACCGCCGTAGTCGGCGCCATCGCGCTGTGGGCTCTGAAGGCCCGGCGGAGGGTGCGGAGAGTGACGTAACGGCATGCCGGACCGGGCCTGGATAGGATGCCGGAATGGGCGCGGGACAACGGCTGGCGCCGGGCCACGGGTGAGTTGAACCCCGCCGACTCCGACCGCGGCGCGGCGCAGGCCGGGGAAGCGCTGTCAGCCAAGAGCAAAAGAGGATCGGAGAGCAGACATGGCGAACATCGTGCGAGCGGCCCTCGTTCAGGCCGCATGGACCGGTGACCGGGAGTCGATGGTCGAGAAGAGCGCCCATTACGCGTACGAGGCGGCCGACCGGGGCGCCCGGGTCATGTGCTTCCAGGAACTGTTCAACGGACCCTACTTCTGCCAGGTCCAGGACGACGATCACAAGGACACGGCCGAGCCGGTGCCCGACGGCCCGAGTACCCAGCGGATGATGGAGGTGGCACGGGAAACGGAGATGGTGCTGATCGTCCCCCTTTACGAGAAGGAGGACGACGGCTTCCTCTACAACACCGCGGCGGTGATCGATGGGGGCGGCGCCTACCTAGGCAAGTATCGCAAGACCCATATCCCACACGTCAACGGGTTCTGGGAGAAGTTCTACTTCCGGCCCGGCAACCTGGGATACCCGGTGTTCGACACCGCGGTGGGCCGCATCGGCGTGTACATCTGTTACGACCGTCACTTCCCGGAAGGCTGGAGGGCGCTGGGCCTGGCCGGCGCCAAGATCGTGTTCAACCCGTCGGCCACCAGCCGGGGCCTGTCAATGTATCTGTGGAACCTCGAGCAGCCGGCTTCGGCGGTGGCCAACGAGTACTTCATCGGCGCCATCAACCGGGTCGGCAGGGAACCCTACGGGGACAACGACTTCTACGGCTCCTCGTATTTCGTGGACCCCAGGGGGCAGCTGGTCGGCGAGGCCGCCTCAGACACCGACGAGGAGCTAGTGGTACGGGACCTCGATATGGACATGATCGACGACGTTCGCAAGCTGT
>JAAXHN010000120.1 GCA_012270885.1 Acidimicrobiia bacterium
ATGATGTGATGGGATTGGCACCAGTTGGAGGTGGTCCCACATCCAATACAAGCTTTGTCTCGTGCTACGAGGGCGATCCGTTGGGCGGGACCGTCCCAGATCGAGTGGCTGTGATACGCTTCGGAAGATGGCGGGGAGGATGTCCGATTGGCAGGCCAGGTCCCTGGTCTTCTCCACCGGTATAGGTGTCCGTCACCTAGCCGCCCGTTCCTGGAGTTCCCGGGAGACGACGTCGTAGTCGGCGATCAACAACAGCCTGGGTCCGCGGGGAGGGTTTTCGTCTTCGTCGGTTTCTGCTCTGGTGACCAGATGTGCGAGGGCGTCGGCCATCCGCTGTCCTGGCGTGCGCCTTGCCCGGGGGTCTTCCTCCCGCCAGAGTTCGTCCATCTTCTGCGACAACGCCGTCTCCAACAGGGCGCCGGTTATCGGATCGAACCGACCAAACAACACGGTCATCCCATCGGTGTTGTCCGTTTTGATGTTGGTGAACCTTCGGGAGCGTTGATGTTCCAGGCGGCTCATCCCATCATCTTCGGAACGCTCCTGGGTGTGCTTACGGACCGTTCCCGCGAACTTGTCCGGAGACTGGGTGCGGGCCTTGTCCACCAACTCTTCCTCGTCTATCTCCCCCTCCTGGGAGGCCTTGGCCAGGATCCGCGCGTTCTCATACGGGATCTCTCCATCCCGCATCCCCTCCGACGTTCGGGGCAACTCCTCCAGTCCCGACCGCGGTCTCAACTTCTGTGCGGGCTTTGCCCCGGGGTCGCAAACCGGTTTCCCGCAGGTTGTTCTCCGTCAGGTGGGCTCCTTCTCGGCGGGTTAGTTCCGCCAGGGTCTCGGCACGCACCGCCGCGGTTTGGTTCTCCACCCCGAAGGTGGACGCCAACCGTTCTTGGAGTTGTTCCAGGGTTGTGTCTCCCACCGCCAGGTTGGGTAGAACCACGCCGATCTGGTTGATGACCCGACGGTCGCTGGCTGTCTTTTCCATGTCTACCAGTATACCACAGGGGTGTGACAAAACACCGCTATATAGCACTACATTAGTAAAAAAAACACGAAATCTTTGCTGATTGAGCGGTACGCGAAAAACCCTGGCACCCAAGGGTTGACCTTTGGGCAAAGGATGGAGAACAGTGTGTGGCATGGTTTTGAGTCGTAAGCCCGGGAGAGAATGGCGCCATCGGGTGCTGGGAATCCGATGTGCGGTCGATCCGGTATTGCATGCCCTGGCCCCACTGGGTCTGGGGGCCGCTCGGGGCACCGCCCTGGTGGTGGATCTCGATGATGAAGGGCCGGCCTATCCGGGATCGACCTCCCTCGCCAAACTGGTTGTCTCCCAGCCGAGGCTCTCCGATCTCCGTCCGATTCGTCCCGGAGTGGCGGTGTTGCCCAACGGCTCTGTTCACCCCCGGGAGGCCGCCGAAGTGATCGAAGCGCTCATGGCGGGTTGGCCGGCCGTGGTGCTGCGGTTGGGGGCTGCTCAAGGTCTTCCCCCTGCCCTCCTCGAAGTGCCGGTCGTGCCTGTGGTTCCCCTCCTGCCCGGTTTCCTCCATCCCCCTCTGACTGGCACTGCCGTCTACCAGTCGGTTTCCCCCGGACCGCCTCCCCGGCTCAGGGGCGTCGTACTGCCTCCCCTGGGGAGATCCCACATCCAGCGAATGCTCACCGGTAGGGGACTTCCTCCCCGTCGCTGGGTGAGGGCTTGGGAACGGGTGTGGGAGGTGTCATGGCGCTGATCGACCGGCTGGTTGACACCATTCTCCTCTCGGACTTTCCAACCGATCGGCCGGCTCTCACCCGGCACGTCAAAAAGGTGCTGGCTACCGAAGCGCCGCTGGCCAACGTCCAGGTGGTTGAAGGAGTGGTGGACTCCCTGATAGGGCTGGGTCCGTTGGAAGAACTCCTGCGGGAACCGGATGTCACCGACGTGCTGGTCAACTCTCCCTGGGACGTGTGGGTGGAGCGAAGGGGCCGCCTGGAGCGCACCGGTATCTCATTCGACGGCGACGAGGCCGTGATCGCCGCGGTAGAAAGGGTGATCGCACCCTTGGGCCTCCGTATCGACCGGGCCTCTCCAATGGTCGACGCCCGGTTGGCAGACGGGAGTCGCCTCCATGCCATCATCCCGCCCGCGGCGGTAAATCATCCTATAGTCGCCGTGCGGCGGTTTATCCCCCAGGCTGAGGACCTGGGCACCCTGGTGGAGTTGGGCTCTGTCACCCCCGACCAGGCTGACGAACTGGCGTCGGTGGTCAGGCAGAGAAAGAACCTGGTGGTCTCGGGCGGCACCGGCTCGGGAAAGACCACCCTCCTCAACGTCCTCTCTGCACTGGTGGATGAGGGAGAACGGTTGGTGGTGGTCGAGGATGCTTCCGAGCTTCGACTCCGGGGTCATGTAGTGCGCCTTGAGGGCAGACCCCCCAACTCCGAAGGTGCGGGGGCCATCACCCTCCGCCAACTGATCCGCTCGGCCCTCCGCCTCCGTCCCGATCGGATCGTGGTGGGAGAAGTCCGGGGTCCCGAGGCTCTCGACCTGGTCAATGCCCTCAACACCGGCCACTCCGGCTCCATGTCCACGCTGCATGCCAACAGCCCCGCCGAGGCGCTCTGGCGGCTCGAGTCCCTGGCGCTCTCGGGTGGAGGAAACCTGTCGTCGGAGGCGATCCGCTCCCAGATCCATTCGGCCATCGATGTCGTTATCCAAGTGGAGAGAGAGGGAGGTCGGCGGCGGGTGGCGGCCATCGATCACCGTAGGGAACGGCCGTGAACGCAATGGCGCCGTTGGTGGTGGGATGGGCTTTGGCCAGCGGCATGGACTGGCGGCTTGTGACCCTGATAGTCACAGCGATTCTGCAGCCGTGGCTGGTGGTCGCCCTGTTAGTGATGCTGGTTCTGGTCGAGGCCCGCCGGGTGAGAAGGCAGGGAAGCGGATGTTCGGAGGAGGCGCAGGTGCTGTTGGGCGTGGCCGGGGAACTCCGGGCCGGCCTGGGGGTTCGCTCTGCAATGGCGGCGGCGGGCCAGCGGTCATCCCGACTCGATTTCCGTCCCGTCCGCCGGTTGGTGGCCTCGGGCGCCTCTCTGAAGCGAATATCACAGGCCGTGACGGAGGCAATGCCTGTCCATGGGTCTCTGGCCTCCGCGGCGCTCCGGGTGGCGGATCGCACGGGAGGACGGGTGGCGGAGGTCTTCGACTCCGCGGCCGTCCTGGCCTTGGAGGAGGACGAACTCCTACAGGAACGGAGAGCGGCGACTGCCCAGGCAAGGACCTCGGCGGTGGTGGTTGTCGGGCTACCGGTGCTGGTGGTCGTCTATCGGATTCTCAGCGGGAGCATGGCGCGGAGTCTCTCTGCCAATGCTCTCTCAACTCTCCTGACCGTCGCCGGGATCACACTGCTGGCTCTGGGAGTGGCGGTGATGCTGATCCTGATCAAGAGGGCCTCCCCTTGACACAGGCTGGCTTTCCCCTGGGAGTCTCCGGTGCCGGTTCCTACTGGCCATTGGCGTTATTGGTGGCGGCCGCCGTCCCCTTCAAGTGGTGGTGGGTGGCGGTCGGCGGGGGTCTGGTGTGCTGGTCTCTCGGCCGGTATCGCTACAGGAAGCGGCCGCCTCGCTTCGAGGACGTGATTGCGTTTGGCCGGCTGTTGGTGGTCCCGCTCACTGGAGGCATGTCTCTCGCCAACGCTCTGATGATGGCCTCCCAAGAGGCCCATCCCCAGTTGCGGGCCGAGGTGGCCCGTTTGCTTCGTCGCAGCCGGCAACAAGGCATGGCCGCGGCCCTGGCCGCAAGTGGCGGCCTCCTGGGCGAACTGTTCAGAAGGATGGCCGGCGCTCACTCCTCGGGGGTCTCTCCGGTACGTGCGGTCATCACCCACGTAGAGAACCTCCATTCCCAGGTCCGGACGGAGTCTTTGTCTCGCATTCGCTCCCTACCGGTCACGCTTGCTGTCCCGCTAACGCTCCTGATTGTCCCCGGCTTCCTGCTGGTGCTGGTGGGGCCATCGGTGGTCTCCCGGCTGGCCGAGATGCTGAGCGGGCTGATCGGCACATGAATCCCCCTTCCCCCGCCCCGGCCGGACGCCGGGAAGAGACGACCAAAAGGAGGTCGGAGAAATGTTGGCTCTGTGGACCAGAATGATGATTTGGTTCGACCGCGACGAGCGGGGGCAGGGCACCGTGGAGTACATCCTGGTGGTTCTGGCGGTCGTGGCTGTCGCCACTGTGTTGGTGCAGTGGGTCCGGAAGGGATCCGGCGACAACCTCTTGGAATCCATCTTCCGGAAGGCCCTCGAATTCGTGAAGGGCAAGATCGGGTTCGGGTTCTAGACCGATGAGGTCGGAGACGGGATCTTTGGCGGTGGAGGCGGCGTTCGTGATTCCCATCATCGTGGTGGTGTTGGTGGCGGTGGCCGAACTGTTCATGATCGCTGTCACCCGTCTGGAGATGGAGGCTGCCGCCCGGGAGGGCGCTCGGGTGGCGGCCACCCGTCCCGACCCCGCTCGGGCCGCGGCAGCAGTGAAGTCCTCCCTGCCGATCGGTGTGGCGGAAAGGGTAAGGGTGGAGGTGACCGGCGCCCACGTGGTAGGCCATCCCGTCACGGTGGTGGTCTCCATGAGATACCGGCCGGTCACACCCTTCCTCGACCGTTTGGTGGTGCGGCTGCGGAGTCGTGCTGTGATGCACCGGGAGGGCTGAGGTCGGGGTGGTGCGGAGAGACGAGAATGGCGCGGTGGCGGTCCTTGGAGTTGCGGTGGCGGGAGTGATCCTGATGATCGGGATAGCTGTGCTGGATATCAGCGCGGTTGTATCGGCTCGTACCAGATCGCAAACCGCGGCGGACGCGGCGGCGCTGGCCGCTGCCCCTGCTACTTTCACGCTGGAATCTTCTCCCCTGCGGGCAGCTACCCGGATGGCGGAAGCCAACGGCGCCCGGCTGGTTTGGTGCAGATGCCGGATAGACCGCCGTCCGAATGTGAGAACGGTGACGGTGGAGACTGCTGTTGTGGCTCGCCTGTGGCTTTGGGAGAAGGTGACGGTCTTCGCCCAGTCCCGAGCGGAGTACATCCCCTACCCTGGGGGCGGATGAGCGCCAATCAGACCGGAGGCACAAGGGCCATTGTCGCTCTTGAGCGGGCAGGGGTCCCCTTTCGGCTGTGCTCCTACCGCGTGGACTACGAGGCCGTTGCGGACTACGGGAGGGCGGTAGCCGAGGCGCTGGGCGTCGAACCGGCGCGGCTCTTCAAGACGTTGGTTGCTTTCGCCGACGATCAACCCCTGATGGGGCTGATTCCCGCGAATGTCCGGCTGAGCGTCAAGAGTATGGCCAGGGTGGTGGGCGTACGGAGGGTGCGGCTGGCGTCGCCTCAGGAGGCCCGTCGGCTCACCGGCTACGTCCCCGGTGGCATCAGCCCCTTCGGGCAGCGCCGGAGAATGCCGGTCCTGGTTGACGAAACAGCCCTGGACCATCGATCCATCTGGGTGAGTGCGGGAAAGCGGGGTCTTCAGATCGAGATGCATCCGGCCGAGTTGGTGAAGCTCTTGGAGGCGCGCACTGCCTTCATTTCCACCAAGTAGGACGGACAGCACGGCCTTGGTATAGCATCCTTGACCAACAGCACCTTTCGGGATGGGAACGGTTTCGAGGAAGGAAGAGATGATGTACGACAAGGATCGCCTGGAGGAAATGGCCAGGTATGTCAGGAAGACCCACCGTTGGGTTGTAGTAATAGGCGTGATCGTGATCCTCAGCATGGTGCTCAGCTTCTGCAGCGCCCTGTTGACTGCAGCTTGAGTTTGCGGGACAGGGGATCTCCTACAAGGAGGCGGGAGAACTGGCGCGACGCTTCACCGGCAAGGGCATGACCAGACAGACTCACGCTCTCTTCCCGAAGATCAAGGATGTGCGATGTGCTCTCAAACCGGATGCCTTTGATACCAGAGATCGACCGAGGGCCGCTGAGGTCCATCCCGAGGTGAGTTTCCGGGTCATGGCCGGGAACCCGATGTCGTTTCACAAGAGTTTGCAGGCCGGCGTTGCCGAGCGCTTGGCACTTCTTGAATGTGACTTCCCGAACACCGTCGACATGGCCCTGCGGACCGGGATAACTTGCTGTGCCGCTGAGGGGCTTAGCGAAGAATTGACCCCCGGGTTGGACGATATGCCCGATGCCGTGGCGGCGGCTTGGACTGCCCGTCGGCTGATCCAAGGAAAGGCGCAGCGGCTGGGGGGCAGCGAAAAGGATCCTGATGGCTATCCCAGGAACATCTGGGCGTAACCCCGGCCTGTTACGTTTCCCCTCATGGTTTCCAACCGACAGGTCATGGCGATGCTCGACGAGTTGGTTGAGCTCACCACCCTTGAAGAGGGTTCCCCCCAGTCCTTCAAGGTGCGGGCCTATGAGCGCGCGCGGCGGGCGGTGGAGAACCTTGGACGGGACCTATCCGCGCTGGACCAAAAGGAGATCCAGGGCATCGGCGGGATCGGCAAAAGCATCGCGGCCAGCATCGCGGAGTTCTGCGAAACCGGCCTGGTCGCCAGGCAGGAGAACCTGCGCTCGAAATACCCGCCGGCCTTCCGGGAGTTGAGCCGGATCCCGGGATTGGGTCCCAAGACCGTGAAGATGATCCGCCGTGAACTGGGAGTGGAGTCGTTGGACGATCTTCTGGCGGCGCTGGCGGACCAGCGGCTTCGGGACCTTCCGGGATTGGGGGCGACCAGTGAGACCAAGATCGCCCGGGCCGTGGAGCGGCTCGGCCTGGCGGGAAAGGACCGGCGCACTCCGCTGGTCACCGCCTTGCCCATCGCCGAGACATTCCGTCAGGACCTTTCGGCCCTGGAGGGGGTGGTGGCGGTGGAGATATGTGGTAGCGCTCGCCGGTTTCGTTCCTCGGTTGCGGACCTCGACCTGGTAGTGGCGGCTGACCCCGCGCGCTGGTCCGAGGTGATGCGGACGGTTTCGAGCCACCCACTCGTGGAGGAGACCCTTCTCTCTGGGACGACCAAGACTTCGGTGCTGACTCGGGGCGGGCTGGCCGTGGATGTCAGGGTGGTTGCTCCCTCCCAGCTGGGAGCGGCGATGCTCTATTTCACCGGATCGAAGGCTCACAATGTACGCCTCCGGCAACTGGCGATGGAACAGAACCGGCTTCTCAACGAGTACGGCCTCTTCGCGCAGGGAGAGGATCGACCGGAGGCTTCCGAAACCGAGACGGAGATCTACGCAGCGCTTGGCATGGACTGGCTGCCGCCCGAGATTCGGGAGGACACCGGTGAGATAGAGGCAGCCCGGGAGGAGAGACTTCCCCGGCTGGTCTCGGTGGAGGACATCCGCGGGGATCTTCATTTTCACACAGACCGCTCCGGTGACGGGCGCTCCTCGCCCGCTCAGATGGTGGAGGCCGCGATCCGCGCCGGCATGGAGTACGTGGCCATCACCGACCACGGAGAGGACTTGGCCATCAACGGCTTGTCGCGGGCCGAGATGGAAGGGCACCGTCGGGAGATCGCCCGCCTCGGGGAGCGCTATCCCGGGATCGAGCTCCTGTTCGGTTGCGAACTGAACATCGGCGTGGACGGAGACCTCGATTACGACGCCGACTACCGGCTGGGCTTTGACTGGTGCGTGGCCTCGGTCCACTCCCACTACGACTTGGCGCCCCGCCGCCAGACCGAAAGGCTGCTGCGGGCGGTGGCCGATCCGGCGGTCTCGGCCATCGGGCACCTGACCGGGAGAATGCTCGGGCGGCGTCCGGGGATAGAAATGGAGCTGGACGTTGTTCTGGAGGAAATGGCCGCCCGCGGAGTGGCGCTGGAGGTCAACGGCGCCCTGGATCGCCTGGATGCTTCTCCAGAGGTGGTCCGCCGGGCCGTGGCGGCAGGGGTGATGCTGGTCATCTCGACCGACTCGCACCACACAACCGAGTTGATGAGGATGTCGTACGGGGTGTCCAACGCCCGGAGGGGATGGGCTACTGCAGAGGCGGTGCTCAACACCTTGCCCCGGGAGAAGTTCATGGAGGTCAGATCGCGACGTCTGTCGGGTTAGGACAGGTTAGGA
>JAAXHN010000121.1 GCA_012270885.1 Acidimicrobiia bacterium
CCGACCGGGCCCACACCGGAAGATGGAACCGCGGGCGCACCCCCGAACAAGTCCTAGGAAAACCTAAAATGTGGCCCAAACCAACAGGAACCGTCGCACCCACCCCGAAATAGGACAGTCTAGCGGCTGTCCAGCCGGATGAAGCCCTCTCTGACCAGCCCCTCGAACAACTCCAGGATGTGTCGTGGCTCCACATCGAAGTTGAATTCGGCGGCGATGGCGTCCGTCACGTCGTTCACGCTCCGGCGCCCGTCGGTGAGATTCCATATCTCGTCTCCCATAATCCGGAGGGAGTCATAGCGCATCCGAGGGTCTCGAGCATTCATCTCCCGGGCCATGCGGATTCTTGTCTCATAGTCGGTGCCGGCCAGACCGGGAGCGTCCCGCTCCACCAGTCGTCTGGGAACCACTCTCCCCGGACCGAAATCTTCCTCGGGGGCCGCTTCAGGCAGCCAGGCCAGCACTTCGTCCAGCCGACCCTGGATTCGGGATTGCATCCGGTCCTTGGTGGTTTCGAGGGCTTGGCTTCCCTCCGGATCGTCTTGATCGGCGAAAACCAGGGCTGACTCAACTGCTTTCTTGTCCCTGCGGGCCAGGTGCACGAGCCGCTTCCTGGTAGCCATAGCGGACCTTTCGCCTCGTAGCGCGATCTGGCTCAATTTCAACTCGCTCCGCGCTGTCACTTCTCTCATGATCTTGACTCCGTCCCGGGGGCCGGCATAAGCCAGTTCCAGGGCAGCCAGGGCTATCACCATCCCGCACCTCCGGAACACCGCAGGATCCAGCATGCCGGGCGTCAGATAGTCGGTGTGGAAGAACAGGTCGGGCCATGACATGAACAGCGGAGACGCTATGCCGAAGGCGGGGTAGTACTTGTTGTCGCTCCAGGGCGTGTACGGTAGATCCGGGAAGTTCACGAACGGGATCTCGTCGTCATTGCTGAACACCCAGCGGGTCTCCTTGGGAGTCGCACCGATCAGAGACACGAAGTAGTCGTTGATGAAGGTCGGGACGGAGTCCGGGGAGTGATAGAACAGAAGGGCAGCCTTGCTCTTTCCCTGGTGATGGCCAACGCTGTCCAGGGCAATCGAGACTATGCCCTTTAGGGCCTCTTCCCGGTGGTTGTGGAGATAATGCTTGGTCCCGTGCCCTTCGACGTCAACCAGGAATCTGATAGTCCGGCGTGGCCGCGGGATACGTCCTTCCGAGATGAGGAGGGATATCACTCGTCCGACCTCAGCCAGCAAGGCCGGGCCCGAAGCACAGTTGGCGCCCGGTTTGGTGCCCGCCGTCGAGTGACAGACAAAGTGGATGAACTCCTCCGCTCGGTCGGTACCGGCTATCTCTCCGAAGAGGTTCTGAGCTTCTCCCTTGAAAGTCTTGGCCTGGATGTCGATCCAGACCCTGGCTGTTCCCTGCTGTGCCATCGAGGCCAGTTGCTCGCCTGCATGGTAGTTGCAGGCGATTGCCCAGAGTCCCGGGCGGTTGGAAGGCATGCGCAGGAGCTGCACGGGATCCGGCAGGGATTCCCTGGTGCGGAAGGGAGACGTGGGGTACAACAGCGTGTCTGTGATCACGCCCACCGCACCATGCTCGGTCGCCAACGCCACTGCGTTGGCGAAGGAGTCGGGCACGGTGGTGCTTCGCACCAGGACCGCCCTGCCCCTGACGTCATGTCGCTGGAAGTCTTCGGGCCGCTCCCCGGTGCCCACGTTCACCACCTCGACCGTCAGACCGCCCTCCGGAGTTGATGGCGTCCACCACGGCAGGCAGGACGGTGAGTCCTCGTAGGACACCAGGAGGCTTCCATTCCGAGACCCCACCCGCAACTCCGCGCTGAACGGTTCCCAAGCCAGGGGCATGGTCTGGGTGAGTAACCGGTATTCGCCGTCCAGCGGGAATCTTTCCACCCAGACTCGTTCCACACCGTTGTCTCTCAGGAGTTGTGCCACGAAGTCGGTGGCGCGGTGGTACCCGGACGAACCCGGGGAACGGTAGAACTTGGTCATGTGAGCCGCGGCTTCCAGGGCCCGATCCCCTGACAGTTCATCCCCGAGAAGCCGGATGAGTTCGCTTCTGCGCATGGGTTCGACTCTCTCTAGTTGACGTCGAAACCGCGGGGGGCGTAGGCGGCGGCATTGGGATCGCCCGGGATGTATCGGGCCCTACCCGGTTTTCCGACCAACTCCCCGTCCTCTATGACCACATCACCCCGAACCATGGTCACCACCGGCATACCCAGGAGTTCGGTGCCCTTGAAGGTGGAGAAGTCGCTGATGCCGTGTTCCTGGTCAACCAGATGTCTCTTTGCAGGGTCCCAGACCACAATGTCGGCGTCCG
>JAAXHN010000122.1 GCA_012270885.1 Acidimicrobiia bacterium
CTGTTGATCTCCACCGGCATCCACGACCTGGACGCCATGGCCTGGTTGGCGGACTCGCCCGTGGTCCGGGTGTACGCCGAGACCATCTCCCGCCGCCTGGCGCCCTACGGGCACGACGACTCGGCGATGGTGATGGTGAGATTCGAGAACGGCGTGATCGGGGTGCTGGAGACGAGTTGGGTGATGCCCAATCGGCTTCCCGCACCACTGGACGCCTCCCTGCAGGCGGTCGGGACAGGCGGCGCCGTTTTCATCGACGGCTCCAACCACGGACTGTCGGTGATGAACGCCGACGCTTTCTCGGAGCCGGACCTCACCCACTGGCCCGTGATCCTCGACCGCGTGGGCGGCGACCTGGCTGCCTCCCTGGACCATTTCATCCGCTCGGTGAGGGAGGGCGCGGCGCCCCAGCTGACTCTCGATCAGGCCAGGCACGCCCAGGCGATGGTGGATGCCGCCAAGCGGTCGGCGGCCTGCAACGCCCCAACCCAACTCACCCCTCCTCCCGGCTGAATTGCGATCCACTCCGGATCAGAGGTGGAATCTCACCTCCCGAGGCAGGTCGGTCACGAGCGGCGGATCGGCGCCCGGGCGGGAGCAGGTGATCGCCGCCGCGGCGTTGGCCAGCTTCAGCACCTTTCGCCAATCGGTCAGCGGCAAACTGCCGATCCCCTCGGGGGCTTCCGCCATGCCAAGTTTCCAAACCGACGCCAGGACTGCCGCCACGAAGGTATCCCCGGCGCCGACTTCATCGGCCACTTCCACCGACTCGCCCCCTGCTGACAGTTCCCCCTTGGCGGTGTAGACAGTGGCGCCCGATCTGCCATGGGTGATGAACACCACCGAGGGTTTGCCTGACAGCAGTTCTGCGGCGCAATCCGCTCCACTCCGTCCGGGCCATATCCATGCCAGATCCTGGTCGGAAGCCCGGTAGATGTGGGCCCTGGCCAACCAGCGGTTGTGATATTGATGCCAACGGGCGCGATCATCGATGATCCGGGGACGGACGTTGGGATCCACGGAGACGATGCCGGGATGCCGTTCCGCCAGACGGGCAAGGGTTTCAGCGGTGCGACCCCGGAACATCCCGAGAGTCCCCCCATGAAGGATGTGGGGGCCCTCCCCGAGACTCTCCATCTCGACCGAAGCGAGCACCGTGTCGGCGGTCCCCGTCCCCTCGAAGCGGAAATGCGACTCGGGGGTGTGTTCAACGATGGCCCGGGCCGTGGCTTCCGGGCCGCGCCGGCATGCCCGAAGATCCACCCCGTTGTCCCTTAGGAATGTCCAGATCGCCTCTCCATGGACGTCTGTTGAGACCCGGCCGACCAACGCGGATGGGACCCCCAGACGGGCACAGGCGATGGCCACGTTCAAGGGTCCTCCGCCCGGTGCCGGATCCGGGACCAGATCCATCAGGGCTTCACCGCAGCTAACGATCACTTCCCGCCCACCAATCGGTTAACTTAGGGACAATGATCCGCAACCGACCTGTGAACTCGGCCCACCGGAGGTCTCATGGAGGAGACGCTGGGATAGCAGAGCGCCAAAGCCCAGGTTCGATGAGCCTTGAGGATCTGCATTCCTGATGGTTGGAATCCGTCCGAGAATAGGGGTCGCCTCAGTCTTTCAGGAGACCAACACCTTCAGCCCGAAGCCCACCGGCTGGGAGGACTTCACAGTGCTGGTGGGAGGGGAGGCAGTGGAGGCGCTGGTGGGGACCAACACCGAGTTTGCGGGGGTGATGGCCGAACTGAACCGGCAGGGCGCCGAGGCGATTCCCCTGGTCTCGGCTTATGCCCTCCCGTCGGGACGCGTCACCGACCAGACGTTCCGGCGCCTTGTCGGGCTTTTGGACGCCGGTCTGGGACAGGCCGGCCGGCTCGATGGGCTTGTGCTGGCCCTGCACGGGTCGATGACGTCGGAGTCGGTGTTCGACGCCGACTCGATGCTGATCGAGGTAGCCCGCCGTTGGATGGGAGACGCTCCGGTGGGGGTGTGCCTGGACCTGCATGCCAATGTGACCACCCGGTTGGTGGAACTGGCGGATGTGGTGGTCGGATACCACACCGAGCCCCATGTCGACATGGGAGCGACCGGCGCTCGGATCGCCCGGTTGCTGACCGCCGCGGTGCGGCATGAGATATCCCCGGTGATGGCACTGTCCAAACGAGCCCTCCTGATTCCCGCCGAGGGGATGCGCACCGACCTGGGCCCGATGTCGGAGGTCCGGGAACTCGCTGACCAACTAACCGTCGGTCGCGTGCTTGACATATCGCTCTTCCCGGTTCAACCCTGGTTGGACGTGCCGGAACTGGGCCTCGGGGTGTTGGTGGTCACCGATGACGACTCCGACGGCGCCATTTTGATTGCCGAGCAACTGGCATACGAGGTCTGGCGGAGACGGGGCCGCATGGTCACGCCCCGGATCATGACGCCCTCGGCGGCCTTCGCGACCGCACGTCTCTCCTCGACCAGGCCCTTTTTGATGGCGCACACCGCCGACTGCCCCACGGCCGGGGCGTCGGGAGACGATCCGATCATGGTCACCGAGGCCGCCGCATACGGGACCGATCTCACGGTGATGCATTCGCTGCTGGATCCGCAGGCCGCACGGCTTTGCGCCGAGGCGGTGGGAAATCCGGTGCGATTGGAGGTGGGAGGAGCTTTCAACCCCGCTGCCCGCCCGGTTTCCCTCGAGGGCACCGTCGCCAACGCAGGAGGGGGAACATATCGGCTAACAGGTCATTCCCACACGGGAATGGAAGTCTCAATGGGGGAGTGGGTGGTGGTGACCTCCGGTTCCCACCACCTGCTGATAACCTCCCAACCTTCCATCACCGCCGATCCCGCCACCTGGCGTCACGCCGGGCTGGAGCCCGACCGGTCAGATGTACTGGTGGTGCGATCGTGCAGCGACTACCGGCCAAACTTTGCGGCTTCGGCTCCCGACGCGATCACCCTCGACCTTCCCGGCGCCAGCACCCCTCGGCTGGAGAGCCTTCGCTTCCAGCACGTCCCGCGACCCATCTATCCCATCGATCCGGCCCTGATCTGAAGGCCGGTGGTCCTGGCTAATGTCTTGGTCGTGACTGATCTAACTCCTTCCGAACTCAATGTTCTCGCCTTCTTGGAGGACACCGCCGATGAACAGTTGGCGTTCGCCCGGGAACTGATAACCACGCCCAGCCCCACCCCGCCCGGCGATGAACGGGCGGTCGCCCTCTTGGTGAGAGAGCGTCTTGGGCAGTTGGGTATGACCGATATAACCGAGTTGGCCGCAGTGCCCGAACGTCCCAATCTGGTGGTGAGGATTCCCGGTACCGGGGAGGGTCGGAACCTCATCCTGTCGGGCCATCTCGACACCAAGCCGGCCGGGGACATGTCCCAATGGGAGACCGATCCCTGGGATCCGGTGATACGGGACGGCGATCTCTACGGGCTGGGTTCGGGGGACATGAAGGTGGCGGTGGCCGCCATGGTGTACTCGGCGGCGGCGCTGTCCCGCAACCCGGGATGGTCGGGCCAGCTTCAACTGGTGTTCACCGCCGACGAGGAGGCAGGCTCGGCCCTGGGTTCCAAGTGGATGGCCGCGGAGGGCTTCCTGGACGCAGATGCGGCCATCATCGGCGAGCCTTGCGGTGTGCTGTCCGAGTGGGAGAACATCGGGGTGGTCTCCCGCGGGGGGTTGCTTTTCAATGTCCATGTGAAAGGCACCCAGATGCATTCCAGCGTCTCCGACCGGTTCGATCCCGTCAACGCCACGGTGGAGATGGCCTGGCTAATCCAGAGAATGCACGCCCGGATGAAGGGCTATCTAACCTACGAGCCTCACCATCTGGGGGGACTCGGTCCCACGGTGAACGTGGGAGTGCTGGCCGAGGCAGGGGTCTACTACGGCGTGTACCCGGGAAACGCATGGTTCGGCTGCGACATCCGTCTCGTGCCGGGGATGACCCCAGAGAGCGTCACGGCCGACCTGCAGCGTTTCCTGGATGACGCCATGGCCGACAACCCGAGGCTTCAGGCCGAGTTGGAGATCATTGGCGGTATCGAGGCCACGGAGATCCCTTTCGATCATCCGGTGGTCAATGCTCTCCAGCACGCGTCGTCCCATGTGCTCGGGAGGCGCCTGGAACCGGCCATCTTCCCCGGCGCCACCGATGCCTACAGCTTCCAGGCCACGGCGGGGATACCTTCCGTGGCCGCCTTCGGCCCCGGCTATCTCCCCCGGGCGCACTCACCCAACGAACACCTGGCCGCCGTGGGCGTGTACGAGGCCTCCAGAATCTACGCCCTGGCAGCGCTGAAGTATCTCACCGAGTAGGGATCAAGGCCGGCTGGCGCAGACCACGATAAACTAGCGATAACCATGGTAAAAATGGTCTGCTGGAACATTGCACATAGACATGCCGCATGGCGGTTCCTGCTCGGCTGCGACGCGGACATCGCACTCTTACAGGAGGCGGGGCCGCCTCCTGACGATGTGGCCGGGCGGGTCGATCCCTTACGGACGGCAGGTCGATCCCTAGCCGACCTGGCTGCCTGAGGACAGCCTGAACGTTCCGACCTACCGAGGAATCGGGGAATCCACCGCCGAGGCGAGAGACCAGCTTGATTACGTGTTCGCTTCAGAGAGCATGGCGGGTTCGGTAAAGGTCCAAGCGCTGAACGGCGTTGAGGAGTGGGGACTCAGCGATCATTGCAGGATAGAGATCGTGGTCACCTGAGGGGAACGGCAAATCCGGGTCGTCGGTTCGAAAACGGGGAAAGAACGAGCCCGCCTGTAAGCCGGATTCTGTGGGGACCGTCTCCGGCCCCCGGTGACCATCCATCTGGGATCACCGTCGCCGGTGACCTCCTGCGGCTCACCCGGGACTACTCAACGGGCCATTGCGTCCCTGCTTAGCCTTGCTCCAAGTGGGGTTTGCCAGCCGCCCCGGTCACCCGGGGCGCTGGTGGTCTCTTACACCACCGTTTCACCCATGCCTGTGCCTCCGGTGAGGCCATCGGCGGTCTGTTCTCTGTGGCACTTTCCGTCGGGTCGCCCCGCCTGGGCGTTACCCAGCACCCTGCCCTGTGGAGTCCGGACTTTCCTCAGGCGTCGGGATTCCCCTGCGCCCGCGGCCACCCGGCGAACTCGTTCTTTCTCCTTATGTTATGGCTTAGGCGGCCACTGGGCCATCTGTTTGGGTAGTTGGTTATGAGACGAGCGAGCTCAGGTCGGCAAGGTCGTCAGCGGCGACCGGCCCACCATCCGGTCAGGCCGCCGAGGACCATTCCCACGGCCGCGGCCGACAGTACCTGGAGAGGCGTGGTGTTGGCCCCTCCCTGGGAGGCCAGCGTTACGAGGATTCCGACTATCACCAGCCCGGTCAGCGAGCCGTGGAAACGTTGACTCATGGCGACGGTTCGCCCGGTCACCCATCCGCCCACCGCCACTCCCACCACCAGGCCTGCCACCGCCCCGCCCCCACGGCTGTCCGCGCTGCCGAAGCCGGGGAAAGCCTCCCAGCCGAGTGCGCCCAGCCACCACTCGATCAGGGTCACGAGGGCCACTGCCAGCAGTCCCACCGCGGTCCCCATCACCAGTGCCCTCAGACGGACTCTTGGAATTCTCAAGATGGTCGCCTTTCGGTTGAACGTTGGCCCTCTACCTGTAAGTGGAGAAGGGTAGAGTTTCGGGTATTCATCGCATAGCCAGGAGGAAAATACCATGAAGCAGTCGTACATCGCCGAGTTGATCGGCACCTTCATTCTGGTGTCGATAGGGTCGCTGGCTGCCCTCTCGTCGGGTGGGAACTTGCTGATAGTGGCCTTCGGGTTCGGTCTCGCTTTGATGATCGCCCTTTACTCGGTAGGTCACATCTCGGGAGGGCACTTCAACCCGGCAGTGAGCCTGGCTATGCGGCTTGGAGGGTCTCTGAGCACCAATGACATGATCGGCTACTGGGTGGCCCAGGTGGTCGGTGCGATACTGGCTTCTCTGGCGGTGCTAGCCATGGTCGGATCCGATGCGGTGGCCGACACCATGAACACCTATCGGGACACCGGCCCGGCATTTGGAGCCGAGGTCCTTCTCACCGGGGCTTTCGTGTTGGTGATCATGGTTGTCGCCGGCCACGGTCTCGGTCACGCGAGGACCGTGATCTCCCTGGCTCTGGTCGCCATCCATCTGGCAGGAGTGCCCGTCTCCGGAGCCTCGGTCAACCCGGCCCGGTCGTTGGGTCCGGCGGTGGTGGCCGGCGACCTGAGCGGCATCTGGCTGTACATCGTGGCGCCGCTGGTGGGCGCTGTGGTGGCCTGGCTGGTCACCAGGGTGGCGCGCACCGGTCCAGTCGACGCCTAGGCGGAGATCTCTGGGTGAACTGGTCCGAAGTACTCGGAAAACTGACTGCCGGGGTGAATCTGAGCCGGTCCGAGGCTCGGGGGGCACTGGACGACATCATGAGCGGGCAGGCAACTCCTGCTCAGACCTCGGCGTTCCTGGTCTCGCTCCGTGTCAAGGGGGAGACCACCGAAGAGATGGCCGGATTGGTGGAGACCATGCGCGCCGTCGGGGTGAGGGTCTCGATCGGGGAGCCGGTTGTGGACACCGCCGGAACCGGTGGGGACCGTTCCGGTACCTTCAACATCTCCACTACGGCCGCTCTGATCGCTGCGGGGGCGGGTGCCAAGGTGGCGAAGCACGGAAACCGGTCGGCCTCCTCCAAGTGCGGATCGGCAGACGTGTTGGAGGCGCTGGGGGTGGGAATCGAACTGGATCCCCAACGGACCGCCGAGATGGTGACGGAGGCCGGGTTCGGCTTCTTCTTCGCTCCGCGGTATCACCCCGCCATGAAGCATGTCGTGCCCATACGGCAGCAACTCGGCATACCCACCGTCTTCAACTTCCTCGGACCGCTGACCAACCCCGCCGGTGCCACCCGCCAGTTGATCGGCGTCTACGACAGCCGGATGGCTGAGCGCATGATCGGGGTGCTGTCGCGCCTGGGGACCGAGCGGGCCCTGGTGGTCCATGCCGACGACGGGCTGGACGAGGTCTCGGTCTCCGGCCCTACCCGAGGGTTCCAACTGGAGGACGGAGAGGTGACGCCGGTGGTGTTCACGCCCGAGGACTTCGGTTTGGACCCGGCGGACGTCTCCGAGTTGACCGGAGGTGACGCGGAGACCAATGCCGCGATACTGCGATCCGTCCTGGCGGGAGAGACCGGCCCCCGGAGGGACGCGGCGGTGGCCAACGCGGCGGCCACCCTGATGGTGGCAGGTGTGGCGGTGACTCCGTCCGAGGGTGCCCGCCTGGTGGCCCGCTCCATCGACTCGGGAGCAGCGGAAGCGGTGCTCAACAGGGTGATCGAACTCAGTAGGTCATAGCCCTGCGACCGGAGTCCGGGCCGAGCACGCCCTGTATTGGCGGGGTACTCGTATACTTTCGCACATGAATCGCCGAGGGCGCTGGCTGGCCGTTACCGGGTTGATCTCCCTGGTCTTCGTGGTCGCAGCCTGCGGGGGGGAGACAGACACCGGAGGCGAAGCCGTGGAGGCGACTGCCGCCCCGGACACCGTTCCCGCTACCACCGCGGCGCCCGCCACCTCTACTACGGATCCAGCGGCAACCACCGCGACGTCCGCCACCACCGCAGCGCCAACTACTACGACCCAGGCTCCAACGGCCACCACCGCGGCACCCGCCACGACTGCGGTACCCGACCCTGCCCCTGAGAGTTCCGACCCCGAGACCCCGGCTGAGGATCCCGTAACCACCACCAGCACCACGGTCCCGCCGTCGGAGCCCCTCGGGCCGCCGGCACCGGATTTCACCCTGGAGTTGGGTGCGGGAGGGACCTTCGTGCTCTCACAGCAGACCACCCCGGTGCTGATCTTCTTCTGGGCGGAGTGGTGACCGGCGTGTCAGCGGGAGTTGCCCGCTGTAGACCGGTTGGC
>JAAXHN010000123.1 GCA_012270885.1 Acidimicrobiia bacterium
CCTTGCCTCCACGCCGTGGCAGATGCTGGCCGGGGGCGTCCCGGCCCTGGCTGCGGCTCTCGCCGTGGACGGGATCCCCGACATCCAATGGACCTGGGTGGTGTGGGGTGTGGTCGTATACCAATCCACGTTTGCCGGTCCGTTCGTGGTGTGGGCGCACCTGTCGGTCCTACGGCGCATCCCGGTGGTCCCGGTCAATCTGACCTTAATGGTCACTCCGGTGGTGGGGCTTCTGGCTTCGTGGTGGTGGGCCGATGAGGTGATCACCCTGGCGCTGCTGGCCGGGCTGGCGATGATCACCCTGGGGGCGACTGCCAACATCTTCGGGGACGAGCACCTGCGGCCACACCGCTCCGGTATGACATGAGGCCGAGTTCCCGAAGGGAGCAACTGGCTCTCCTGATGACAGTCTGCTGTCTGGGCATGACCCACCTCTCCCTGGTCTCCCCGGCACTTCCCGAGTTGGCCAAGGCCCTGGGAGTCTCGATCTCGGTGGTGGGGTGGGTGCAGGGTTCGGCGGCGTTTCCCGGAATATTCCTGGCGATCTTCGTGGGCTATCTGGCCGACCGCTTCGGAGGGAGAAGGGTGATCCTGACCTGTGTGACCATCTTCACCATCTTCGGGTCGGCGTGTTTCCTGGCCACATCCTTCCCGATGCTGCTCGGTTTGCGGATGTTGCAGGGGATCGGGACTTCGGGGATCGTGGGGGTGGCCGTCACCCTGATCGGCGAGCTGTTCGAGGACGACCAGAAACGGCTGAGGGTGCTGGGCACCAACCTCGCCCTTATGTATCTGACCCAGTTGGTGGTGCCCGTGCTATCGGGGATCGTGGCGACGGGCGGAGCCTTCCGTCCGTTCCTGCTCTATCTTGTCGGGGCGCCGATCGCGGTTTGGGCCTACCGCCTGGCAGTGGGTCAGCCGCGGGAGGCGGCTTCCTCCCCGATTCGGCATGTCCGGGCTGCTCACCAGGATCTGCGCCGCCGGAAGACGGGGGTGGACTTCTTGGGCCTGATAATGGTTACGGCCATAGGGGTGATGGTTTTTCAGGGGGCGACCCTGACCGCGGTCCCGCTGATGCTCGATGAGGTATTCGGGACCGCCAGCACCGGTCGGGGTCTGGTGGTGTCTGCCTTTCTGTTGGGGGCGATGGTTTCCGTACTGGGAGTGGTTCGGGTGATCTCGGGGAGGATTTCGGGCCGGGTGCTGAGCGCCGGAATCTGGCTGATGTCCATTGGGCTGTTCACGGTGCTGGTGGCGGGCTTCCCGCTGATGGTGTCTGCTGGCCTGGCGTTTGCCGGGGCCGGGTTCGGGCTGGTAATAACCCTGGCGCAGCGGGACGCCATCACATCCTGTTCCCCGGCTTATCGGGGGGTGGTGATGCTCACCTGGGTGGCGGGCGTGCGGTTGGCCCAGGTGATAGCGCCGCCGTTCGCTTCGTTCGTCACCGGTGTGGTGGGTCCCCGGTCCATGTTCCTTATCGCCGCAGTTTTGACCGCATTCGCCGCCATGGCTTGGCGACCAGTCCGACGCCGACTCAGAGGCGCCTTTTATTCTTAGGTGATCGGCAATTCTTGGGGGGAGAGCGGTAGGGTTAGGTACATGACAAGACTTCCAGATATAGGTTCGGCCGCGGCGGTTTCAGAGGGTGAGGGGCCGGTTTTAGCGGTGCCGATGGGTGCCGACCGGGAGCCCGGGCCGGGCGCAGAGTACGTGTTGGATCGACTGGGCTCCTGGGCCGGTGAGCACCTGGAGGGAGTGGGATTCTCGGGTAAGCCGGGGGATGTGACGGTGATCCCAACCGGGGGTGGACTCCGGTATAACTGGGTGGTGGTGGTCGGTGTGGGCGACGATCCCGACCATGAGACGGTTCGCAGAGCCTCGGCCACCGCCTATCGGGCGGCTCCTCGGGCCGAGAGCCTGGTCACGACCCTTCACCAGGTAACCACATCGGATGCCCTGGCCGCCACGGTGGAGGGGGCGCTCATGGCCGGGTATCGATACGAGAACTACCGGAGCGAGCCGTCGGACCGTCCTCAGGCGGAGGTCTTGCTGGCATCCCCGCTTCCGTCGGATTGGAGCGACACGGTCGAGAGATCTCGGATCGTGGCCGAAGCGGTCGCCCACGTTCGGGACTGGGTGAACCAGACCGGGCTCGACCAGGGGCCTGCCGACCTCGCGGCGCAGATGTCGGAGGTGGCGACCCAGGCAGGGATGACTGTCGAGATATGGGATGAGAAGAAGCTGGAGGAGGAGGGGATGGGAGGGATCCTGTCGGTGGGTCGGGGATCGCACCGCCCGCCTCGCCTGGTCCGTTTGGTTGGGCCTGGGGAAGGTCCCAAGCTAACCCTGGTGGGGAAGGGCATCACCTTCGATTCGGGCGGGCTCTCCCTCAAGACTCCCACCATGATGGAGAACATGAAGACGGACATGGCAGGTGCGGCAGCGGCAGCCGCAGCGGGGGCGGCCATCAGCCGCCTCGGTTTGGGAGTGCGGGTGGAGGTGCTTGCCGCCCTGGCCGAGAACATGCCGGGTGGGCGGGCGTCGCGCCCCGGTGATGTGTTCCGCGCCCGCAACGGAAAGACCGTGGAAGTGCTGAACACCGATGCGGAGGGTCGATTGGTGCTCTCGGACGCCCTCAGTCTGGGAGCGGAGGGATCTCCGGATCTTATGGTTGACCTGGCCACCCTGACCGGGGCGTGCAAGGTGGCGCTCGGCCTTGAGATAGCCGGGCTTTTCGGGACCGAGGATGCCAGGCGAGCGGTGGCCGAGGCGGCCGAGGCGGCGGGCGAGAAGGTCTGGCCGCTTCCCCTGCCCCCGGAATACCGCAAGTTGCTGGACTCGCCGGTGGCCGATATGAAGAACACCGGGGGGCAATGGGGCAGTGCGATCACAGCCGCACTCGTGCTGAAGGAGTTCACCGCTGATGTCCCGTGGGCTCATCTGGACGTGGCCGGACCCGCCAGGTCCGCCAAGAAGGAGCACTACATACCAGAGGGCGGCACCGGTTTCGGAGTGCGGACCCTGGTCGAGCTTGCCGCACGGATGGCGAGCGAGGGTTAGAGGTGTGACAAGACTTCCTGACATAGGTTCGGCCGCGGCCGTATCCGACGGTGGGGCGCCGGTGCTGGTGGTCCCCATGGGCGCCGACCGAGAGCCCGGGCCGGGCGCCGCATACGTGTTGGATCGCCTGGGTTCGTGGCTGGGCGAGCACCTGGAGGGAGTGGGTTTCTCGGGTAAGCCGGGAGAGGTGGCGGTGGTACCCACCGCGGGAGCGATCGGTTACAGATGGGTAGTGATGGTTGGGGTGGGCGACGATCCCGACCACGAGACGGTGCGCAGAGCCGCGGGCGCCGGTTACAGGGCTGCTCCCCGGGCCGGGCGCCTGGTCACCACTCTTCACCAGTTGTCGGTGCCCGGCGCGCTGGCCGCCACGGTGGAAGGGTCGCTCCTGGCCGGATATCGATATGAGGACTATCGGAGCAAGCCGTCGGACCGACCGGTGCCGGAGGTGGGCTTGGCGGCTCCGGTCCCCTCCGATTGGACCGAGACGGTCGAGCGATGCCGAATAGTGGCAGAGGCGGTGTACGCCGTCCGGGACTGGGTCAACCAGCCTCCCCAGGACCAGGGTCCCGCCGACCTGGCCGCCATGATGTCCGCAATGGCGACCCAGGCGGGGATGACCGTGGAGATCTGGGATGAGAAGCAACTCACCGACGAGGGGATGGGCGGGATCATGTCGGTGGGTCGGGGATCGCATCGCCCTCCTCGCCTGGTCCGCTTCATCGGGCCGGGGGAGGGTCCCCGGCTGACTCTGGCCGGGAAGGGAATCACATTCGATTCGGGAGGACTGTCCCTCAAGCCGGCCAAGAACCAGGAGTTGATGAAAGTCGACATGGCGGGGGCCGCAGCGGTGGCGGGGGCCGGTATTGCGATCAGCCGGCTCGGTTTGGGAGTAAGGGTGGAGGTGCTTGCCGCTCTGGCCGAGAACATGCCGGGAGGTGGTGCATCCCGTCCCGGAGATGTGTTCACTGCCCGCAACGGGAAGACGGTGGAGGTGGTGAACACCGATGCCGAGGGCCGGCTGGTCCTGGCGGACGCCCTGAGCCTGGGCGCTGAGGGATCGCCGGATCTGTTGGTCGACGTGGCGACCCTGACCGGAGCCACCGCGGTGGCGGTCGGTCTCAGATACGCGGGACTGTACGGAACCGACGATGCCAGGAGGATGGTGGCAGAGGCGGCGAAGGCGGCTGGCGAGAAGGTCTGGCCGCTTCCCCTGCCTCCCGAGTACCGCAAGTTGCTCGACTCGCCGGTGGCCGACATGAAGAACACGGGGGGTCGATGGGGCGGAGGGATCACCGCCGCCCTATTGCTCCAGGAATTCACCGCCGACGTCCCCTGGGCACACCTTGACATACCGGGACCCGCCAAGACCAAGGACGCCAAGCACTACCTGGCGGCTGGCGCCACCGGGTTCGGGGTGCGAACCCTGGTGGAACTGGCCTCGAGGATGGCAGCTGGCTAGACCTTCCCGGCCCACCGGGTCGGCGCCTAATTCATCGTCGCGATAAGTCTCAGAAGGTCGCGACACAACACTGGCCGATTTGTTCATCCGGAGCCCTGCGAGGTAGGTAGCTTTCCATCTCGCCACCTATGAAGGAGGGGAAGTGAAAGGCAGGGGCAAGTCGGCCGGCGACTACGGTGAAACGGGGGATTGTCGGCCCTGGTGGCGGGTGGATGCGGGTGTCCGGACTCCTCCCTTGGTCCGGAGTGGACTCCGCCACCCCTGCCCTTTCCCCACCGGAGCAGAGACTGGAGAGCCTGGTGGAAAGGTTGGTTAAGGGGCAGGGAACCGTGGGCTTCCCCAGGGCATTGAAGACCTGGGGATGCGCGATGTTGCTAGCCGCGGGACTGGCTCAATCACTCCCCGCCTTGGCAGCACTGCCCACCCATTCTGAGGGAGTGTGCACGGTCAGCGCGGCAATCGACGAGGAGACAGACGAGGTCTATGCCGTTACCTCCTGTATCCACACCGAGCACCGAGGCTCCTATTACAGACCCTCTTTCGGGAGTCTCGATCTGCAGATAAGTCCCAGCCGGTGTTTCTACATGGGAACCAAGTCCTCCCGATGGGTCTTTCTGGAACTCCACAAGGACGGTGATCTGACCTATGGCTGGTCTCCCGACGGGAGACTGGGTGGACACAGGGTGGTGGGAACGGCCCGTCGGTGTTCTTGGACGGGCGTGGAGAGAGAAGAGATCGAGGCGTTTGTCTGGAGCCAGATTGGAGACTATGCCCATCAGGCTCCCCAGGTCTCTTTCAACCCTCCCGTTTCCCGTGGCCTGGTCGGCATGGAGACTTTTGCGGCATTGAGCACTCCCGCTCCCTGGGTCTATACCTCGACCTCTCCCTACACCGGCCGGTCGCTGCGGGCAGAGGTGAAAGTGCGCCAAGTGAGGGCCGACTGGGATGACGGTCCCACCCAGGTATTAGGCGAAACACTCCATTCCCGGTTGACGGGCTATCCGGACGGCGCGGCCAGCCACACATACCAGACCAAGAGCTGCGAGGAGAACGGCCCCAGATGCCGAACGAAGATCGGTGCCTATGAGATCACAATCTCCTTCGTATGGTCGGGCTGGTACGACTTGGGAGGCAGACGTGAGACCCTGAGGATCCCGAACACCTCTTCCACCGACGACTATCCCGTGACGGAACTGATCTCCCTGGTCGTGGGCTAGTCAGGCGGAACCGGCGGGCGTCTTCAAACACGGTGTACCGCTATTGAACAATCAACAAGGAGAATCCTCCTGATGACAACCATCCGAGCCATCGCCCTGATAGCCCTACTCATGGCGTCCTGCGCGGGTGACGCACAACCGCCCGCCACCGAACCGGCGCCTGCCACGACTATCAACACAGTCGTACCTCGGTTGCTTCCCCCAACCACCCAGAAAGCCCCAGAACGGGAAGACATCGAGAACGAATGTGCGGCGGGAACCCACGCCCACGAAGGCGGGGAGTGCCATCCCGACCACCCAGACCACACGCCGATGACACCCGAGGAAGTGGCCGAGGCCGACATTGTGGTCCTCGACGACCTCCTGTTTGCCGACGTCTGTGAGGCCGCCGGGGGAGCCTGGAACACAGACACCCAGGAGTGCGGGCCCCTGGCCACGGCGCAGGATCCCCATCCCGAACCGGAGGAGGATCAAGACCGAGAAGAAGCCGTAGAAGAGCCAGCGCAGGGTGAAGTGGCGGAGGGGGCCGGGAGTGCCGACGAGATCGTGATCGAATGGTGGCGG
The DNA here is from genome assembly GCA_012270885.1 of Acidimicrobiia bacterium. Lineage (GTDB taxonomy): Bacteria > Actinomycetota > Acidimicrobiia > Spongiisociales > ZC4RG35 > Bin76. The sequence continues at coordinate 6,304 of JAAXHN010000123.1, forward strand.
CCCGGTTTGATCGACGAAGCCGTGGCGCTGGTTGATCCGCACTCTGTGGGTGCGGATGATTGGCATTTGAACGAGTCCGAGCGTGACTGGGGCACCTATCGCTATTACCGCTTTTATCACGGCCTCCGGGAGGACAGCGCCGCGGAACGGGAGACGTTCTGGCAGGCGATCCAGCTTGTCCACAATGTTCAGCTGCAGAAGACGGGGGGGATCTACTACCCCTACCGCTACGACGTGGCCTGGGTCGCGTACCCAAACCAGATAGTGGTCATGCTCACTTTTCCTCTTGGGGAGACGCTGATGGTGCCCGTCACGCCCACCGATGGTTCATGGGCCGCGGACTGGGATGTTGAGTTTCCGCCTGGGCCTTCGATCCGTCCCACCACTCCTTTTTCGGAGCCGCGTTTTCCCGGGACCGCTCAGGCCCTGGGGAGGGACTGCCCACCGGTGGAGGCGGTTTGGCGAAAGAACCAACTTGTCGAGGATCCTTGCACTCTTCAAGCCGTCCAGACCGCTATCGAGTACGCCTGGTCTGGCACGCTTGAGCAGCGGATGGCCGCCGTGCGGGATGGCCACATCCTTGCCGACCTGTTGGAGGCGGTGGACAATATACAGGACTCGTTTATAGCTTCGGGGATGGGACCTGTCGGTCGGGCGACGAAAAGCATTGAGATAAGGGGTGTCAAATGGCGGGGAGGCTTTGCGCAGGCGTCGATGATCCTGCTCGACTGGCGGGCGGTTTGGCCGGAGCGGGACCTGACCGAGAAGGAACGGCAGGCGGCTATCCGCTACTACGAATGGCGCGCCGCCCAAGGCCGGGAAGTGTCGGAGGAGCGTCTGCGAGGAGACTTCCGGCTCGGAGGCCCCATGGACTGGGTCGAGACGTTGATGGTCCGCACTGCGGACGGCACCTGGCGACAGTCTTTCCGAGAGTTCTGCGACATGATGGACCACACCATCCCGAACTTTCCCGACTATGTCCCGGAAAAGGAGTTACGGTGTCCTGACGATCCCACTCCCCATTTTCCCGACTCGCAGTTCTTTGACCAGTCTATCCCGCCGCCCAACACCCGCCTGTACTACGTTGACCCCCGCGCATATGATGATCCGGACACCCTGTACCGATTGGACAGGGGCCTGCCCCGCCTTGAGGGTCAGTATTTGGGGGTGCCTCCCTCGTGAGTCCCGCTCAGGTCCGCCAACGCCACCGCTCTATTCTCTGGTCGGCGGGGTTGGTGCTCACAGCCGCGGTGGTACTGGTGTTGCTCCCATCACCTGAACAGTCCGAGGCGGATACCCGAACCCGGCCAGGAACAATCACCCAGACCATTACCTATGTCGGGACCAAACCCGAGGAACGTCGTAAATGCCTCTCGTGGGACTGGTACGGCCAGTGCGAACGGTGGAAGGTCTGGACTGTCATGGTGCCCTGCACTCCGGGCTCGGACCCCGCCTGCTCGAATATCAGCACCCAGATACGGCTGGCGTGTTCGGGTTTTTGGGCCGGGGGGCTGGGATCGGACTGTCGGGAGTACGTATCTCACACTCATGTTCCTCCTGCTACGACCAGCACAACGACTACTACGACTGCGCCCACTACCACCACGTCGTCTTCAACAACCACCAGCACGTCCACTACTACGACGACCACGATCGGAGGTGGGGGCGGGCCGCAGTGTACGGGGGATACGCATGCTTTTGGGTCGAGGTGTCATGCGGACCATCGTCCGCGTCCGGCCTGTCTGGATGGGGTGTCGCAGACGTATACGTATCACTCGGGCGGCGGCCATCGGACCGGGACTGTGCCTCCTTGTCCGACGACCACGACCACCACGACTACTACCACTCAAGCCGCGACTACGACGACGGCTGTTTCGCCGGTGTGCTCGAGCGGGTTGTCTGCGGCTCAGGAGCAGGAGCTGCGGGATTTGATCGGTGATTTGGTCGGGTGGGAGACATCGTTTCCCAATGATGGGTCGGTTGATGCAGTGTGGTCTGGTGATGAGCCTCCCCAGGCGGGCGGTTCGTTTTGGTTCATTGCGTCGGATAAGGTTTCGTCGCCTGCGTCGGCGGAGCCGCCGGTGTGGCCGGTGGCTGATGGGGTGGCGGTGGAGGCGGTGGAGGATGACGCTGGGTGTTGGTGGTATCCGGTGGAGACGTGGTCGAGGTGGAACTCGTTGAAGCCGTGGTCGCATGTGGATCGGTTGAGGATCGGTTCGGTGGCTCAGGATTGGGTGGATAGGTGGAATCGGATGTCCTCTGATGAGCAGCAGGAGACGAGGGCTCGTTGGGAGGAGTTGGAACGAGCCCATCCCGATCCTTCGGAGTGGTGTGATGTGAGTGAGGCGGATCCGGAGTTGGCTTGTGCGTTCTCTGTGCCTTATACGGCGGTGTGGGAGTGGTCGTTGTATGCCCGGGTGGAGACAACGGATGGTGGAAAGGTGAGCACGGATGTGGTGAGTTTGCATTCGGGGGTGTCGATGGTGCGGAGGCTGGTGGACTATTCGGATTGGGAGCGGACCACGACAGGTTTTGGGGGTGAAGAGTAGGTGTTGGAGTCGCGGGTGTTGGGGTTGGCGCCGGCGCAGTGGGCGTGGATCGCTGCGACGTTGGTGGTGGGCGTGGTTGCTATTTGGTTCTTGACGGGTGAGGTGGAACCGACGGTGGGAGTGGCCGTGACGATCGGGGAGTGGCGTGCCGGGGAAGTGGGCGAGTTTGTGGTGGTGCCGGCGCCGGAGTCGTTGGCGCCGTTGTTCGCTACGCAGGAGATGCTGTCGGGTGGGGCAGTGGTGTCGGTGCCGTTGCCGGACGGGGTGGTGGTGCCTGCGGCGGTTTTGGTGGAGGGGAAGGTGGCGCCCGACGATGAGACGGCCACGTTGATGCGGTTCCCGGTCGACGCGTCGTTGTGGGCCGGGCCGGGCCCGCGGGCTGGTGATGTGGCGGTGTTCGGGCGGCAGGCGGGTGGGTGTGCCGTGTTGATTGCGGAGTTACGTGCGGTTGATCCTGGTGATGTGACGTTGGAGGTGGATCCGGGTATGGTAGCCCGGTTGGTGGGGGAGGGGTTGGCGACGTTGTCCATTTGGGAGTCGCCGGCGGTGGGCTGGCCGGGCTGCTGATTTGGGGGGTCGGTGGCTGGTGCTGTTCGTGGTTTTTGATCGGGTGTTGGAGGCGAGGGGCGTGGCGACCTGGGTGCACACGGAGATGGTGAGGTCGGCGGCGCGGGTGCTGGGCGGTGATGTGGGGTTGGGTTGGGACAGGCCGGATCCGTTGGCGTCGGCGGAGATTGTGGGGGCGTATTCGGATGCGCCGCATCAGCAGTTGGGTCAGACGGCCGCAGAGGCCATGGGTGTGGTGGCGGTAACTACGCAGCCCCCGGTTGCGATCCGGAAGCTGTTGGGTTTGCAGGGTGCCGGGGGGAGGGTGGAGTTGGGGGTGGTGATGGTGACCGACGAGGCGGTGAACGAGGCGCAGATCAAGATTCAGGTGGCGGCGTCCTGGGTGGTGTCTGTGTCGGCGGAGGGAACCAAGAGCGAACTGCGGAAGATCCGGCGGGTTAGGAAATGGTTGGCTTGGAAGGCGTCTGAGTCGCACCGGTTGGAGGAGGCGGACGGGAGGAAACGTCGGCGGGGGGCGGTGTCGGCGGCCAGTCAGCCGTTCCGTGAGTTGATCGCCTTGGAGGGTGTTGAGGAGATACAGATCAGAGGCTCGCAGAGTATGTATCTCCTGTGGGCGAACGGGGAGCGGGAGAAGCGGCCGTCGCCGTTTTCGACGGATGCGGACTTGTTGGAGACTTTGAGGACGGTGGCGTCGCATGGCGGATCGAAGAAGCTGTTCTCTCCGATGAGTCCGATGTTGGATATGCAGTTGGCGCCCCATTGGAGGTTGCATGGTGAGGGGTTTGTGAGCAGCCCACCGAATGCGGTGTTGCGGTACAACCTGGGCGGCACGAAGGCTCTCTCTGAGTTGGGGATCGCCGATGATGTGTTGTTGTCGTTGTTGGTGGGGGCGGCGGCGGGTGATTGTCGGGCGAATGTGGTGGTGGCGTCTCCTCCGAGCGGGGGGAAGACCACGGTTGTGCAATGCATTTGTGGGGAGGTGGGGGATTCGGAACGGATCGACACGATCGAGGACACCAAGGAGTTGATGCTGTCGGAGTACGGTATTCATGAAAACACGATTGCGCGGTTCACGAGGGACGAGAACCAGGAGGGGGTGGCGGTGTATTCGATGGCGGATCACATTCGGGCGGCCAAGCGGGCCAACAGCAGCAAGGTGGTTGTAGGGGAGATTCGAGGGGAGGGTACGGAGGCCATGTTGGACACGTTTTCGTCGGGATGGGTGGGGTGCTTGGCGACCATTCACAGTCCACCGGGAGCGGGGATGTTGCAGAAACTGGTGCAGTATGCCACGAGCGAGGGGGCGGCGGAGAAGTATGCGAGGCGTCAAATCGCCAACGGCGTGGACTTGTTGGTGTGGATGGGCCGGGATGAGCAGGACAACCGGGTGGTGGCGGATGTGACTCAGGTGTTGGGTATCGACGAGCGGTCGGGGCTTATCCGCACCCGGGGGTTGTGGATGCGGAGACCGGGAGGGCGGTGGGCGGTTCCGACCGGGAGGCCGGAGGGGCGGATAGCGGACCTGTACGAGTCGGTGGGAGTGGCGTTGTGATCCTTCGGGGCTGGGTGGTCCTGGCGGCGGCGGCGCTGGTGGTGGGAGTGGTGATGTGGAGACCGCCTGTTCCGAGGGTGCAGGTGCCCGCTGAGGTGGTGCGGGTGCGGGTCCAGGGCCGGTTGTGGCGCTTAGTGGAGGTGTACGGGGTTCCTGCCGCCGTGGTGGCGGTGGCGTTGTGGTGGTTGCGGTCGGTGGAGTTGGCCTTGGCGGTGGGCGTGGTGGCGTGGGCGTGTGTGGCGATGTGGCGGGCGGCCCGGGAGATCCGGCGGAGCGTGAGCATGGTGGCGTCGTTAGCGGGTTTCACTACGGTGCTGGCCGGCCAGGCGAGGACTGCTCATACCGTGGAGGAGGCTGTTGGTCAGGCGGGACCGTTGGTGTCCGGCCCGGTGGCCGAGGCTGCTGGGGAGTTGGGGAGGACTGTAGGACGGCGGGGGATTGTGGCTGCGGCGGGCACTTTCGTGAGGGAGGTCGACGAGCCGGCGGGAGCGTGGTTGGGGATGATCTTGGTGAAGGCATCGACGGGGGGAGGAAGGTGGGCGGACGCGGTGCGGATCCTGCGGTCTGAGACCGTGCAGGAGGCAGAGATTCTGCGGGAGTTGAGGAAGCAGGTGGCGGCGAAGATACCGACGGCGATGTTCATGCTGGTGGTGGGTGCGGCCACAGTCGGCGTGTCGGCGTGGTTGTATCCGGAGGTTGGTGTCTGGATGGCGGGCCCTGGAAACAGGATTGTTCTTGCGGCCGCGGTGATAGGCAGCCTGAACGCCAAGAGAGTGGCCAGTGCTGCCACAGCGTTTGTGAGGACGTGAACGCCGCTTGATCGCTTGGGAAGCATGGGCTGTTGCGGGACTGATGACGGCTGGGGTGGCGACGGTGTTGCTGGTGCCTTCGCAGGCGATCCGGGAGGCTGAGGCGTTGACGGCCATGGGGTGGCCGCCCGGGCGGGTTACCGCGGTGGGGTGGGCGTTGACGGTGGCGATCGGGGTGGGTGCCGGGGGCGTGTTGTGGGCGGTGGTCGGGTTTGGCCCGGCGCTGGTGTGGTTGGTGGCGGCGATGAATTGGTTGATGCGCCTGATGGTGGCGACGCTGCGGGCCGGTGTGCTGGTCGGGTTTGTACCGGCGCGGGATAGGGCGCTTTTGAAGTGGCTTCGGGGCGTGCGGTTGGCCTCGGGGTCTGCCGACCCGCTGCAGTCGGCGGTGGTGGAGGCGGCGGAGAAAGTCCAGGATCGTGCGTTCGGGCCGGTGAAGTCGGCGATCAGCCGGGCGTTGAGCAGCGGAAAGGACCCTTTGTACGCCGTCGAGAGGGTGCTGCGGGGGTCCCCTGCGGAGGCGATGGTGTCCACGTTGTCCACGATCGACAGGTCTGGGGGGAGGGTGATGGAGCAGATTGACGAGGTGTTGGCCGAGGTGGTGAGGGAGTTGTCGGCCACGCGGCGAGAGGCGGTGGATCAGTTGGGTCGGTCTGTGGAGGCAGCGGCGGCCACGTCGGTGATAATCGCCGTTGCGGTGTTGATGTTGGCGGTGGTGTCCGCCACCTTTGCGTTCTGAAATTAGGCATAGCAGAAAGGAGAAGGTATGAGCGGTTGGTTAGGTGCCCTGGCCCGGGTGTTGCTGGTGTTGGCGCTGGGCGCAATGGTTACCGCGGTGATGTGGGGCGTGGCAAATACGATGGGCGAGGACATAGACATGGACCAAAGTGTGGACCTGTCTCTGATCACCAACCAGACCACCTGCGAACTGGCGGGTGGCACTTGGACTAAGGCTAACACCCCGCCCTGTGCCTGATCGAAACGGGACTCCCACGGGGAGATAGAGGCTCTTGAGTGAGTGGCTGGGGTTCCTGAAGACGGGAACGGCGATGCTGTTGCTGCTGGGGATGCTGTTCTCGGTGTTCTTCCGTGAACTGGCCCGGTCGGCGTCTGCCGGCGCGGCGTCTGCTGCCGCAGCGGCGGCCGCCAAGGTGCTGCGGAGTGACAGCGACCGGGCGTGGGACTGCACCGCGGGGGATCCGTTGTGGGCCCCGGCTGAGGAAGCTGCCGTGTTGACCGCCTTGGGCCTGGCCGGCGCTTTGCGGCAGGTGAACTTGACCGCGGTGGAAGTGATCGCCCACCCGACCGAGTGTTGGGTGGGCGTCACGGTGCGGACTGTGGTCCGGGGGGCGCGAGGAATGCTGCCCGCTGGGGCGACGAGCTGTGCGCCGGTGGGGGTCGATCCCTTCGGGGAACCTCCCCCTTGCGGCACCTTCGTGTCGGAGTGAGATGAGCGAGGCACTGGGGCTGTTGAAGGTGGTGGGAGTCGTGACGCTGTGCGTGGCGATGCTGCACCAGGTCGGCCAGAAGTCGATCGTGGATGGGAGGGTGTTGGCAGCGGCCGAGAGGGCCGCGGCGGCGGCCGCTGCCCATCCGGGGCGGACGGCGGCGCAGGCTGCGGCCGAGGAGGCAGTTGCCCAGGTGCTGTTCGGGGTGTGTTCCAACCCTACGGTACGGTTGCCGAGACATTGGGATAACACCGAGCAGGTGGGCGTGGTGGTGACGTGCGCCACCAGCCGGGCAACGGCGTTTTATGCGCCTGGACCGTGAGGAGCGCAGATGGGGACTGGTTTGTTAGCGTTGGCGATAGCCCAGGCGGCTCTGTTGCTGGCCTCGATGTTGGGCGACTACGCCCGGTTTGTGCAGCACACGGACATTGTGCGAGAGCGGGCGGAACGGGTCGCCGCCGACCTGGTAGAGAACTGTGTGGTGGTTGGGAACGATTGCACCGCCGATGACCGGGTGTGCGTTACTGCCGACCAGAAGATGAGAGTTACGGTCTCCCACGGGTGGGAACCGCAGCTGTGGGTGGGGCTGTCACCAGTACAGGCCACATACGAGAGGTCGTTCGCGACGGCCACGGTGATTGATCTGGGGGCAGTGATCGCACCGTGCACTTGACGTACACGCAGCGGCGGCCGGGCTGGTATCGCCGGGGAGGCAGAAGGAAGACCCGCTCCCCGATCCGCGCTCTGCCTCCTCGACGCCCACTGCGTCGCGACCAACCCATGTTTTTCTACCTCATCCTGACGCCGTGGGTTAAGTCGTGGACGGAGCGAGCTCCGTGTGCGTGGGTGTTGCGGGAGCTTCACCCGCCTGTTGGGAGAATCCCCTCGGGCCCATGCTCCAGTAGCGCCAAGAACTGTTCCTCGGTGAGGATCGGGGTACCCAGTTGCTCGGCCTTGGCCAGCTTGGAGGCGCCCGGGGAGGCGCCCGCCACCAGAGCCGAGGTCCTGGAGGAGACCGACGAGGTGGCCCGGCCTCCCCGGGCCGTGATGGCCTGCTGCACGCCTTCGCGGTTCATCGACTCCATCCCTCCGGTGACAACCAGCGAGAGCCCTGAAAGGGACTGGGGGACCTCCGTCTCCGGCTCGGGGTCGGCCAGGCTCACCCGGCCTTCGCCCAGTCTGGACACCAGTTCCCGGTTGTCGGGGTCGTTCATCCACGCCCGGACCGAACCGGCGATGGTCTCTCCGATGCCGTCGAGGGCGGCCAGGTCTTCTTCGGTGGCCTCGGCGATCCGGTCCATCGACCGGTAGCGGGCGGTGATGAGTCTCGCACCCCCCGGGCCGACGTGGCGGATCCCCAGCGCCACCAACAGCCTCCAAAGGGGGCGGTGGCGGGCGGCCTCGATCCCATCCAGGAGGTTCCGGATCGACTTGTCCTTCCAGCCCTCGCGCTCTTCGAAGTGCTCGGGGCCCAGGAAGAAAACGTCGGCGGGGCCTTTGATGGTGCCGTCCCGTAGCAGCATGTCCACGGTCTTGTAACCCAGTCCCTCGATGTCCATCCCGCCGCGTGAGGAGAAATGGAACAGCCACTCCCGAAGCCGGCTGGGACAGGTCAGACCTCTCGTACAACGGGCCACCGCCTCGCCCTCGGGCCGTTCGATCCGACTGTGACAGAACGGGCATTCCTTGGGCATCTCCCACGGCGGCGCCCGGTCCTTTCCCGGTGTGAGCACCGGTCCCACCACCTCGGGGATCACGTCTCCCGCCCGTCGCACCACAACCCGGTCGCCAACCCTCACATCCTTTTGACGCACCTGGTCTTCGTTGTGGAGAGTGGCCATGCTCACGTTGGCGCCGCCCACGAACACCGGTTCCAGCACCGCGAAGGGGGTCGCCGCCCCGGTGCGCCCGATGTTGATCTGGATCCCCCGGAGGGTGGTCACCCGTTCCTCGGGGGGGAACTTGTACGCCACCGCCCAGCGGGGCGCCCGGGCGGTGGC
>JAAXHN010000124.1 GCA_012270885.1 Acidimicrobiia bacterium
GGTCAGGCTGCGGATGATACGCGACTTCGCCTGGCCCCTCTCCCCCAGAAAGACCATGTGATGGCCTGACAGGACCGCGTTCTCGATCTCCGGGATCACGGTCTCGTCGTAGCCCACGATCCCCGGCAGCATCCGGTCCCCGGACTTGAGAAACTTCATGAGATTGTTGCGCATCTCGTCGCGCACCGAGCGCACGGCCATGCCGCTTCGCTTCAATTCGCCCAGGGTTTTGATGGATTGCACGCCAGTACCTCCTGCCAAGCCATTTATCCTGTTGTGGTCTTCCCTGGATTCCGGTGACCGGTCCGGGAAGTCCGGGAACCGACCGGTTGCGGGTACTGTCCCTCCGGGTGGGGCGAGCCGCTAACAGCCGTCCTCGGCGTCAGGGCTCTGGTTCACCCGCAGGCGCAGCTCCTTGCCGACCTTGAAGAACGGGACTCTCTTGGAAGACACCGAAACGATCGCCCCGGTCTTGGGATTGCGTCCGTCCCGGGCGCGCCGGTGCTTGACCACGAAACTGCCGAAGCCCCGGATCTCGATCCGTTCTTCGCGCTGCAGCGCGGCGATCAGGGAGTCGAAGACGGAGTTGACGATCACCTCCGCATCGAACCGCGACAGGTGGGGAAACCGGTCATTGATTTCTTCGATCAGGTCTCGCTTGGTCATGCAGTTCCCCGAAGGTCATCTCCGGCGCCGCTATTCCGTATCCTTGTCGCCGTCTTCCGTCGTCGCCTCGGGCCGTCCTTCCCGGTCCAGCTTCAGCTCCTCGTTCAGGATGGTCTCGAAAGAGAACCGCCCCGCCTCCTTCTCGCGCTTGAGATACGTCTCCAGCTCTTCTCTCTCTTCCGACCGCTTCAACGCGCGGATGCTGAGCCCGATCTTCCGTTCCTGGGCGTCGACGTTGACCACCTCGGCCTCGACGACGTCGCCCACCTGGTGGAGGCTCGAAGGCTTGTCCACGTGCTCCGTGCTGAGCTGGGACACGTGGATCAGCCCCTCGACGCCTTCGGCCACGCGCACGAACACGCCGAAGTCCAGCACCCGGACGATCTCGCCGGTCACCCGGGTGCCCGGCGGATGCTCCCTGATCACCCGTTCCCACGGGTCCAGGGTCATCTGCTTCACCCCGAGCGAGAACCGCTCCACCTGCGGGTCCACCCCGAGCACCTTGGCCTCCACGATGTCGCCCTTCTTGTACAGCTCCGAGGGGTGCTTGACCTTCTTGGTCCAGTCCAGGTCGGAGATGTGGATCAGGCCGTCGATGCCCTCCTC
>JAAXHN010000125.1:0-3790 GCA_012270885.1 Acidimicrobiia bacterium
CTTACCCACAACCAAACACCCCCTTTTCTGTTCCTTTGATAGCCTTCTTTTCTTCCATGTAGCGGCGGGCAGACTTGAACTGCCGACCTCTCGATTATGAGTCGAGCGCTCTTACCAACTGAGCTACGCCGCCTCTGCCCGTCATCGCAACGGCCCGACGGGAGAGCCCCCTTCCGGATTCGAACCGGAGACCTCCTCCTTACCATGGAGGCGCTCTGGCCGTCTGAGCTAAGGGGGCGTCTTTCTTCTTTTAGGAAAGCCAGTGCCGGGAGAAGGATTTGAACCTCCGAAGGCATCGCCGGCAGATTTACAGTCTGCTCCCTTTGGCCGCTTGGGTATCCCGGCCTGCTCAAGGCTTTCCCGAATGGGATATCTTAGCGCGTCAGCCACCCGATTCGTATTCGGTATTCCCCCACCGCATGCGGCCGGTGGTCTCAGGAGAACGGATCGGCCATCTCTTCGAGCACCTTGATCCTGGCTTCGATGGGCGGGTGGGTGGACAGGAGCTTCATGACACCCCCTCCGCCCCGGCGGAAGCTGCTCTTGAGTGGGTTCTCGATGTAGAGCTGGCTGACCGCGTCGTTGACCCGCATGGGGATTCGTTCGGTGGCGATCCCGATCTTCCCCAAGGCCGAGGCCAACAGGAGCGGCTCGCCGGTGAGATCCACTCCGGAGCGGTCCGCCTGGTACTCCCGGGAGCGGGAGATGGCCATCCTGATCAGGATGGCTGCGATCGGAGCCACGATCATGGCCACAATCATGACGATGGCTCCCGCCTGGTTGTTCCGGCCGCGGCCTCCGCCGCCGAACCAAAACGCCATCCGGGCCAGGATGGTGAGAGCGGCGGCGATCATGGCCGCCACCGACGAGATGAGGATATCCCGGTTGCGGATGTGGGACAGCTCGTGGGCCAGCACCCCCTCGAGTTCGCCACGGTTCATGATCTGCAGGAGTCCGGTGGTGACCGCCACCACGCCGTGGCGGGGATTGCGCCCGGTGGCGAAGGCGTTGGGCTGGGGTGAGTCGATCAGGTAAATGCGGGGCATGGGCATCTCGGCGGTCTCGGCCAAAAAGCGCACCGTCGCATAGACCTCGGGGAGTTCGTCCTCGGTAACAGGCTTGGCGCGGCTCATCGCCAGCGCCATCTTGTCGGAGAAGAAGTAGGCGCCCATGTTGAACAGGGCGGCCAGCGCCAGCCCGAACCAGAAGCCTCCGTTCGGGAACAGGGAGACCGCCACCCACCACAGGATGGTGGTGAGCAGCGCCAAGAGCATCACGGTCTTTACGTTGTTCATCCCTCCAGCGAAGTCTATACCCTGCGGCGGGCTACCAGCACCCGGAAGTCTCCCAGGCCCCGGGGATGGAGGAGGGTCTCCGCACCGATGCGAACCGAGCGTATCTCGAGGCGCCGCAGTTCGTCTCCCGCCCGGGCATGCTCGGCTTCCTGCATTCTGAGTCTTCGGATCCGCTCTGTGAGACCGAGCTCTTCCAGCAAGTCGTCCTGGCGGTGCAAAGAGACGATCGCCCCGGCTGCCCGGGCTGCTTCGGCCACCGCCGTGAAATTCAGATCGGCGGTTATGTCGGTGCCGCCCGGCTCGGCGAGGGGGTCGGGACCCAAGTGATGGGCCCGGTAGGTGCGGAGGGTCCCGTCGGGGCGGCGGCGTTCCAGTCCTTCGGCGGTGTCTCCGTAGTCGAACACCACCAGCGCTCCCGAGACCAGCCGGTCGAGGACCTCGGTGACCCACCGTCCCGCCGCCAGTTGGCACTCCACCATCCCTCCCTCGGGGGTCGGACCGGCGAATCTCTCCAGCCACTCCTCAACCTCCGCCCGCGCCGGGGTCTCCACCCATCCCAGCTCGCCTCCGCTCTCGCCGACCCATAACTCCCGCCAGCCTCCGGCCCGCCGGCGCGCCAGCGCCATGGGGAGGTTGTCCAGGAGTTCGTTGGCGAAGATCACTCCCGCGATCCTCCGGGGCAGCCCCTCCAGGGACCCGACCACCCGCTTCCCCACCAGCTCCCCCAGCGCTCTCCGGGCAGGTGGGGAAACCTCCACCGCCCAGGGTTCGGCGCGCTCGCCGAGGGTCGAGAGGAGCGGCCGGAGGAGCGACCCTGATCCCGCTCCCGCGTCGATGACCATGGGGAGGGTGAGCCCCGTATCGGCTGCCTCTCGCATCACCAGTTCCGCCAGGGTCTCCCCGAACAGCGGACTCACCTCCGGGCTGGTGAGAAAGTCCCCGCTCTGAACCGACCGCAACCGCTCGCCCGTGAAGTAACCGCTGTCGGGGTGGTACAGGGCGAGTTCCATGTAGACCTCGAAAGGGATGGCGCCTCCATCCCGGATGCGGTCGATCAGATGCTGGAGCATTGTGGTCGGAGATCATACGGGCTGTCGAATCCCACACTCTGCGCCGGCCGAAGGAGCCGGGAGGCAGTGCCCGGTGGTTAGCCTTTCTTGTTGAACCAAGACAGCCCCGTCGCTCATCCCCCGGGGAGGAGGTCTCCGTCCATGTCCGAGTTGGCCCACGCGGACCTGAAAGAACAGGCCCGCCAACGAGTCGCCGACCAACAACCCCGCCTGGAGGAACTGAACCTCTGGCTCCACGACCACCCCGAGACTGCCTATCAGGAATACCAATCCTCGGCGCGCCTCGCCCGGATGCTGGAGGGCTACGGATTCGAGGTCGAGTACCCCGCGTACGGTTTGGACACCTCCTTCGCGGCCCGGGCGGGACAGGAAGGACCGGAGTTGGTGATCTGCGCCGAATACGACGCCCTTCCCGGTATCGGCCATGCCTGCGGACACAACATCATCGCCTCGTCGGCGGTGGGCGCCGGTCTCGCCCTCCAACCCCTCGCCGAGGAACTGGGTTTCCGGGTCACCGTCCTGGGCACCCCCGCCGAAGAGGGCCATGGGGGGAAGGTGGACTTGATCAATGCCGGGGCCTTCTCCGGCGCCGCCGCCGCCATGATGGTCCACCCCTCACCCCGCGACGTGGTGGACCCGACGTCGCTGGCGGTCAGTCACCTCGAAGTGGCGTTTCACGGCAAGGAGGCCCATGCCTCGGCGTTCCCGGAGAAGGGCATCAACGCTCTCGATGCGTTTGTTCAGTCCTATGTGAACATCTCCACCCTCCGCCAGCACATCCTGTCGACCGACAAGCTCCACGGGATCATCACCGACGGCGGGAAGGCGCCCAACATCATCCCCGCCCTGACCCGGGCCAAGTGGTACGTCAGATCCCAGAACTACCAACGACTGGGGGTCCTGGAGGAACGGGTCCGGTCCTGCTTCGAGGCCGCCGCCCTGGCCACCGGATGCCGCGTGGAGATCTGGGACTACGGTCACCGCTACGCCGAGTTGGATCACAACCCGCTCCTAGTCGAGTCGTACGCGGCCAACTCAAAAGCACTGGGACGGGACCCTCTGCGAGGCGCCGAGATGCCGGTGTCGGAAGCCGGCTCCACCGACATGGGGAACGTCTCCCAGATCGTTCCCTCAATCCACCCGCGGGTCTCCCTTCACTGTGCTCCCATCGGTAACCACCAACCCGCCTTCACCAGCCAGACCATCACCCCCGCAGGCAACCAGGCCATCTTCGACGCGGCGGTGGGCATGGCCTGGACAGCCATCGACCTGGCCGCCGGAGACCTCTGGGACCGGCTGGAAGACAGGTGACCCAAGTCCCCGCCCTCGACGGTTACCAAAGTACACCGGGCTGAACTCGCGAAAAGAGGGTCCCTGTTGGGAGCCCCTTACCTTGTTGGGTGGGCCCTTTGTGTGATGCTTGGG
>JAAXHN010000125.1:3842-9898 GCA_012270885.1 Acidimicrobiia bacterium
CGCAGCCTGCGACACGGCAACCCTATGGCTGGACTGGTCCTGGCCCCCACAGGAGGGACTTGACAACGGTTCGATCCACAACTTGGGTACTTTCCATCCCAGGTACGCAGAGGGACCCCCGCAAGGAGCAGGGGTCCCTTCTTGGTTCTGGAGGACTCTGTACTTGGACTAGAAGTCCATCCCGTGGCCGCCGTGCTCGCCGCCGGGCATGGGGGGCTTGTCTTCCTTCTCCTCGGCGATCAGCGCCTCGGTGGTCAAAAGCAGCCCCGCGATAGACGCGGCGTTTTGCAGGGTCGAACGGGTCACCTTGGCTGGGTCGATGATCCCCGACGCCATCAGGTCCTCGTAGTCTCCGCTTGCCGCGTTGAAGCCGACGGTGGTGTCGCTGGAGCGCACCCGCTCCACCACCACGCCGCCCTCGTATCCGGCGTTGAATGCGATCTGGCGCAGGGGCTCTTCGATCGCCCTGCGCACCAGCGCCCGGCCGGTCCGCTCGTCGTGGGAGGCTTCGGCGAGTTCGTCGATGGCGGTCTGGGCCCGGAGCAGGGCCACTCCGCCACCGGGGACCACTCCTTCCTCCACCGCGGCGCGGGTGGCCGAGACGGCGTCTTCGATGCGGTGCTTCTTCTCCTTGAGCTCCACCTCGGTGGCGGCGCCCACCTTGATGACCACCACTCCGCCCGAGAGCTTGGCGAGCCGCTCCTGAAGCTTCTCGCGGTCCCAGTCGGAGTCGGTGTTCTCGATTTCCCGCTCGATCTGGGAGATCCGGGCCTTGACATCTGCCTCATCGCCGGACCCGTCCACGATGGTGGTGTCGTCCTTGGTGATCACGACCTTCCGGCAACGGCCAAGCATGTCGAGGGAGATGTTCTCCAACTTCAGGCCGACCTCTTCGGAGATCACGGTGCCGCCGGTGAGGATGGCGATGTCCTGCAACATGGCCTTGCGGCGCTCCCCGAATCCGGGGGCCTTCACCGCAGCCGACGAGAAGGTGCCCCGGATCTTGTTTACCACCAGGGTGGCGAGAGCCTCGCCCTCCAGGTCCTCGGAGACCACCAGCACCGACTTGCCGCTCTGCATGATCTTTTCAAGCACAGGCAGCAGGTCGTTGACCGAGCTGACCTTCTGGTTGGCGATCAGCACATAGGGGTTGTCGAGCACCGCTTCCTGCCGCTCGGGGTCGGTGATGAAATAGGGGGAGATGTAGCCCTTGTCGAACTGCATGCCCTCGGTGAACTCGAGCTCCAAACCAAAGGTCTGGCCCTCCTCCACGGTGATAACCCCGTCCTTTCCGACCTTCTCCATGGCCTCGGCGATCGTGGAGCCGATGCTGGAGTCGTTGTTGGCCGAGATCGCCGCCACATGGGCGATTTCCTCGGATGTCTCTATGTCACGGGAAAGCGACTCGATGGAATCCACCACCTTGTCCACGGCTTGCTCTATTCCGCGCTTGAGTCCCATCGGGTTGGCGCCGGCGGCCACATTGCGAAGCCCTTCCCGCACCATAGCCTGGGCCAGGACCGTGGCGGTCGTGGTCCCATCGCCAGCCACGTCATTGGTCTTGGTCGCCACTTCCTTGGCGAGCTGGGCGCCCATGTTCTCCCACGGGTCCTCCAACTCCACCTCTTTCGCGATGGTGACGCCATCGTTTGTGATAGTGGGTGCTCCCCACTTCTTTTCCAGCACCACGTTGCGGCCGCGTGGCCCGAGGGTGACCTTCACCACATCGGCCAGCTTGTTGACGCCGGATTCCAGCCCTCTGCGGGCATCTTCATTGAATCTCAGGTTTTTAGCTGCCATATCTCAACTTCCTCCCTGAACTACTTGACCACGGCCAGCAGATCGTTGGCAGAGAGCACCAGGTAGTCGACTCCGTCGACCTTCACCTCTGTGCCGCCGTACTTGGAGTAAAGGACCTTGTCGCCCTCGCTCACTTCCACCGGCATTCTCTCTCCATCCTCGTTCCGCCGACCGGGACCTACCGCTATTACTTTCCCCATCTGGGGCTTTTCCTTGGCAGTGTCGGGAATCACCAAACCCGAGGGAGTCCTTACATCCTGCTCCTCTTCGGGTTCTACGACCACCCGATCACCGAGAGGCTCCAGCCTCATAGTGGTCTCCTTCCTACTATTCCGATAGGAAATCCCCTTCGAGGGGACACCTTCCTAAGCGAGAGTCAATTGTAGCACTCGCCCTCCAAGACTGCTAAATCGGGTAGCCGGCCGCCGCGCCCCGGGCGGACAGCTCAAACGGCCCCCAGCCGCAGACCGGGATCGACTCCCGCCCCCCAGGGCGTGGCGTCCCCCATTTCCAGACGGTAGACGGCCGCGGCCCCGATCATAGCGCCGTTGTCGACGCACAACCGAGGTGAGGGAACATACAACTCGAGCCCCCGCCGGTCGGCCTCCGCGGCGAGCTTGGACCGGAGGCGGCGGTTGGCAAGTACTCCTCCCCCGGCGCCGATCACCAGCGCCCCGGTGTCGTCTGCGGCATTGAGGGTCTTTCGCACCAGCACGTCCACGATCGCCTCCTGCACCGAGGATGCCACGTCCTCCCGGCTGGGGAGCTCGCCACGCCTGGCCGCCTTCTCCAGGAAGGTGACCACCGAGGTCTTCAGGCCGGAGAAGGAAAAGTGGTGCCGGCGCTGGGAGAGGGCGCGGGGAAAACGAATGGCCGCCGGATCACCGTTGTCGGAGGCGCGGTCTATGGCCGGACCGCCCGGGAACCCCAGTCCCATCACCCTGGCCAGCTTGTCGAACGCCTCCCCGGCCGCGTCGTCGATGGTCTCCCCCAGCACGCGGTAGTCACCCCAATCCCGCATGTGGACCAGTTGGGTGTGCCCTCCGGACGCCAGCAGCACCACCGCCGGCGGTCGGAAGTCCGGGAACTCCAGCCGCGGGGAGAAGAGATGGCCCTCCATGTGGTTGATACCCAGAAAGGGGAGCCGGCGCGACCAGGCCAGGGCCTTGGCGAACGAATGGCCCACCAGGAGAGCCCCCACCAGACCGGGTCCCTGGGTGGCGGCAACCGCCCGGAGATCATTGAGATGGACCCCGGCGTCCAGCAGGGCGCGGTGGGTCAGCCCCCTAATCGCCTCCACGTGGGAGCGGGCCGCCACCTCCGGCACCACGCCCCCGAACCGGGCGTGCAGCTCCACCTGGGAGGAGAGCACGTTGGACAGCACCCGATGGCCCGAGACGACCGCCACCCCCGTCTCGTCGCAACTGGTCTCGAATGCGAGTATCGGCCCGCTCATGGGAGGTCCGCGGCGATCCGGGTCAACCTGGTGCGATACTCGGGGGTGTCGAGACCGTGCACCCACATGATCAGCGCATCCTCGGAGACGTAGTACTTCTTGCGCACCCCCACCGGAGCCATTCCGAAACGCCAGTAGAGGGCTTGGGCGGCCTGGTTCGAGGAACGAACCTCGAGCGTGAGGCTGCGGATCCCTTCCTGTATCGCCCGGGAGATAAGCTCCAGCATCAGCCGGGTCGCCACCCGGGCGCGGCGCCGCTCGGGACGGGTGACCACAGTGGTGATGTGGGCCTCCTCCGTAACCAGCATAATCCCCCCGTACCCGACCACCTCGCCTTCGATGAGCGCCACCAGGTATACCCGCTGGGGAGCGGCCAGTTCGTCAAGGAAGGTCTGCCTCGTCCAGGGATTCGGGTAGACCTCCTGTTCGATCTCCAGCAGTTTATCCACCCGGTCGACCGTGAGAGGGACTATCTCAATCATGTTCGGAGTCCGCATAGAAGGGAGAGCGCAGCCTCTTCCAGTTGATGTTGACGTCGGCGTCCCGCAGGTACACAGGACGCACGGCATCGGGATGGGGCGCCTCTCCCCGCTCCAGGACCCCCAGCCCCGCTTCGGCCAGCGCTTCGGCCGTCGGGTAGCGGGGCCGGCCTACCCGGACACCCCGCAGTCCTGCCAGCGCTCCCTTGCCGAGAGCCGGGACGTCGCCCACCAAGAGCGTCTCCTCGCGGTGGGTGCTGAGCATGGCCACCAGACGATCGGGAGTGGTGAGCTCGACCGGGTGGTCGCGCACCACTCCCCCGGGCAGCGGGCTGTAGCCGGCTATCGCCACCTCCCCCCGGCGCACATCCACGACCGGGAAGATGCGCCGGCGCCCGGTGGCGGCGCGCAGCGCCAAGGCGTCCAGCGAGGAGGCCGGCGTCACCTGTGCGCCCACCGAGGCGCCTATTCCCTGGGCGACCGAGATTCCGACCCTGATCCCGGTATAGAGTCCCGGGCCGACGTCCACCACCACCGACTCGATCTCTTCGGGAGACCACTTTGCGGTCCTCATACAGAAGTCGAGAGCCGCCACCACGAAATCGGCGTGCCCGCGGGCATTCACGTTCTCCGCCGAGGCCACCACCCTTAGCCCGTCGGCCAGCGCCACCGACGAAGCCGGAGTGGAGGTGGTGATCGCCACGATCTTCATGCGGCCAGTTCCTCCAGGGGCCTCGACCGCCAGGAGGGCGGCGCCACGAACCTCAACAGGCGCTCTCCGTCCGATCCAACCTCAAAGCGCACCAACAGGTGCTCGGGCAAAAGCGACTCCACGGCTTCTCCCCACTCGACGACCAACACCCCGTCCGCGGCGGAGTCCAACACCCCCAGATCCAGGAATTCGTTGTACGACCCCAACCTGTAGACATCCACGTGGACCAGTGGCAGGAAGCCATCGTCGTAGCGGCGCTCCAGCACGAAGGTGGGGCTGGGAACCGGCCCGTCCACTCCCAGGGCAGCAGCCAGCCCGCCAGTGAAGAGGGTCTTGCCGCAGCCCAGGGGACCGGAGAGGGCAATCACGTCTCCGGAGCGAAGCAGTGGCGCCAGCCGGGTGGCCACCGCGTAGGTGTCTTCTGCGGTGGGACAAACCACCCGGATCGTCATCGGCTGTTCATCAGAACAGGCCCAACTGCTCCGGCTCGGCCGAAATCCCCTCCCCGGCGTTCATCGAGTCGAGCACCGAGCGCATCAGAGACAGGTCCTCGCGAATCTGGTCGGTGACCCGATCTCCTCCCCGGAGGGCCGCGGCCGGATGGAAGGTGGGGATGAGCACCTTGTCCCTCCACCATCTGTAGCTGCGGCCCCGCATCCGGCTGATACCGGTGTTGGTGCGCAGGAGAAGCTGGGTGGCGAAGTTGCCCAGGGTCATGACCACCTTGGGGTCCACCAGGTCGAGTTGGCCCCGCAGATACCCCTTACAGGACTCTATCTCGTCTGCCCGCGGATCCCTGTTGCCGGGAGGGCGACACTTGAGCACGTTTGCAATGTACACCTCGTGGCGCCTCATCCCCACCTCGGCAAGCAGCCGGTTGAGCAAATGTCCGGCCGCCCCCACGAAGGGCTCCCCCTCCAGGTCCTCGTTGCGGCCCGGCGCCTCACCCACCATCATGACGTCCGCATCGGGGCGGCCCACCCCGAAGACCACATTGGTCCGGGTCTCCGATAGCCGGCAGTCCGTGCACACGCTTGCCCGGGCGCCCAGAGCAACCAGTTCCTGCATGTAACCGCTAGCGGCCCGGGTTGGAGGCGTGGGGATGGCTCTCGGCCACTCCGGCGGGCGTGGTCCTGACGAATCGCGCATTGGCCCGGAAGGTCGGAAGGTCGGTGGCGCCCAGGTAGCTCATGGCGCTGCGGACTCCCCCCATCAGGGGGCGTATCACCTCGGCCGCGGTCCCCAGGTAAGCCACCGTCGACTCGATTCCCTCCGGGGAACGGTGCTCGAAGTATTCGTCCTCCAACTCGGCGCCCCTCCGGGCGGCGCGGAGCACCGCCGCCTCCTGGGAAGCCATTCCCCGCACCCTTTTCACCGGCCCGGTGGAGGTCTCCTCCACCTCCCCGGGACTCTCCCTCGTTCCGGCAAGGAGGCTCCCCACCATCACCGCGTCGGCGCCGAGCGCCAGGGCCTTGGCTATGTCGCCTCCCGCCCTGATGCCCCCGTCGGCAATGATCGGGGCGTCCACACCCGCCTGCACCACATCGTAGAGGGCGGTCACCTGCGGTACTCGAACCCCGGTGACCACCCGGGTGGTGCACACTCCCCC
>JAAXHN010000126.1 GCA_012270885.1 Acidimicrobiia bacterium
CTTGGGCGCGGTGAAGGTCACCGTCAACTCCGACACCGGGGCCGCCGTTTCGCCTGCGACACTCCCGTGGCAATCGCAGTCCAGTCCGGAGGGAAGGTCGATGGCCACCACGTGGGGAAAGCGCCTCAGGCGCCTGACGACCTCCGCCATGAAGCCCGCCAATGGGAGCCGGGTCCCGGTTCCCAGCAGGCCATCCACCAGGACGTCGTTGCGGGCGGGGTCGAACTGGGACTCCAGTCTGTTGGCCCAGTCTCCTTCCTCGGCGATACACTCGAGGGGGACCCCCATCTTCCGGGCCACCTCCAGGTTGGTCCTGGCGTCACCCTTCAAGGACTCCGGCCGAGCCACCAGCACCACTTGCGTGGCCACCCCTCTCACGTGGAGGTGCCGCGCCACTACCAGGCCATCTCCCCCGTTGTTCCCTTTGCCGCAGACCACCAGCACCCTCAAGCCCTGGAGCCCGCCAAAGTGCAGCTCCATCTCGCGCACCACGCCGGTGCCGGCATTCTCCATGAGCATCAGGCTGGGAAGACCGTACCGGGCCGTGGTCTCCCGATCCACCCAGCTCATCTGACCGCTTGACAGGATCCTCATATCGCCTCTGGTTGCCGGGTTCGCCCCGTACTAACCCCAACTCAATCTAAGCGGTTGAGAAAGTTCAAGTCAAGATCAAAACCGGCAGTCCCGCAGGGCTGGATTCCGAGGGGGAGAAACTCAACCGATGCTCACCCGGGAGCGCTGCCCCCGGGTGAGAAACGCGGATAACGACAGCCGGCGGGCCAGTTGACAATCTCGGGGGCGGGACCTAGAGTTGTGGTTGCAAGCACCATTCGCCCCGCCGCCCGGTCCACGCGCCCATGGTTCACCCGCAGCCTTTCGGCGGGTTACAGGTCATGACCCACTTTTATCTCTATCTGTCGATCATCCTGTTGGCCAAGGCGCTCACTCTGGCCGTGGTGGCGCTGGCTCGACAGCGGCGGAGGGCGGAACGCCCGGATTGCAGCGTGTCCGACACCTATGTCGACCTGGAGCCTTTCACCTGTCTCAAGGCCGACCTGAAAGAGGTCAACGAGGGGGTGTTCCTGTGTCGGATGCGTTTTGCCAACCGGGCAGGCCGTAAGCTGCTGGAGCCGGAGGAAACCGGCCGGCGGACTTTCGCCTAGCCCGCCCTGCCGTGCGGATCATTCGAGGGTGAAACAGGGGCCTCTTACTATCCTCGGAGACTGTCTCCCCCCAACCTGCTCGACTGCGGGCTGGATCCCCTAGCAGCCTGTGGTGTAATTCACATTTAACAAGTGGTACGGTGCCCCGACGTTGGTAGTGGGGAGAAGACAGTTCCAGGAGAAGGCGATATGGGTATGGGACGACGAAAGCGGGGACGGCAGGAATCGCTTTGGGTGGCAACGCAAGAGTTGCCACGGACCAAATGTCACGTGTTCTACGACCGGGTGAACCGGATTCTTGAAC
>JAAXHN010000127.1:0-4888 GCA_012270885.1 Acidimicrobiia bacterium
CCGTGGGACACCGAAGCGGTGCTGTCCTCGGTCTCCCGCACGGGACGGCTGGTGGTGGTGCAGGAACCGCCTCACACCGCCGGTATGGCAGCCGAGATCTCTGCCACGGTTGCCGAAGAGGCCATCTACGACCTGGCCGCCCCGGTGGTTAGGGTCACCGGATTCGACGCTCCCCTGCCGCCTTACGCATACGAGTCCTACGGGGTCTTGGACACCCCGGACGTAACCGCCGGCATCATGCGCTCTGTGGCGGAGTGATGGGCGACTCACCCGTCATATCGGTTTTCGGGTCCTCATCCATCACCCCCGACCAGGCCGCCTACCGGGAGGCTCGCCGACTGGGACGGATCCTGGCCGAAGCGGGCGCCAGGGTGGCGACCGGCGGCTACGGCGGGACGATGGAGGCGGTCTCGGAGGGCGCTTCGGCCGGGGGCGGCGAGGTGATCGGAATAACCGCGCCGAACGTGTTCCCCCACCGGGCGGGACCCAACCGCTTCGTCCGCACCGAGATTCCCGCTCACGACATCTACGAACGCGACCGTTTTCTCCTGGGAATGGCGTCGGCCACTGTCACCCTTCCCGGCAGCATCGGCACCATCGTGGAGTTCAGCGAGGCTTGGAGAGAAGCCCTTCTATCCCCGCCGGCCCAACGCAAACCCCACGTGGCGGTTGGGGAGAACTTCCGGAGACTGGCCGATCTGATAGTGGCTGAATTCGGCGTCGATCCCGAAGCGATGATCTGCGTTTCCACCGCTTCGGAGGCCGCCCGAGTCGTGCTGGAGCGCCTCGGGCTCTCATACCCCGGGTGAACGAAGTCATCCGGGCCGGCGGAGGCCTCGTGTTCCGGTTCTCCTCCTCCGGCCAACCCGAGGTGCTGGTCGTTCACCGTCCCCGCTATGACGACTGGTCGCTCCCGAAGGGGAAGAACGATCTGGGAGAGACCTCCCGGGCAGCGGCTGTGCGGGAAGTGTGGGAGGAGACCGGCTACCGGTGCCGGGTGATCGCCCCGGTCGGTCGGCACGAATACCCCGCCGTGGGCGGATGGAAGCAGGTCGACTACTACGCAATGACTCCCCGGTCGCACACCGGCTTCCAACCCGGCAGTGAAGTGGATGAAATCTGCTGGATCCCGGCCTCGGAGACCCGGTTTCTCACCTATGCTTTCGATCGACGACTTGTGGAAGACGCTGACTATCCGACCTTGAGCGCCACCCGGACCCTCTACTTCGTGCGCCACGCCGCGGCGGGAAGCCGCCAGCGCTGGACTCGACCCGACCACATCCGGCCTCTCACCCCGAAGGGTTGGCGCCAGTCCCATGCACTGGCCGAGCGACTCGCGGGAGAGGGTATCGAGAGATTGGTCTCGAGTCCCTACGTCCGTTGTATGCAAACCCTCGAGCCTCTCTCGGAGATCCTGGGGATCCCGGTGGAGGGGCATCCGGCGCTGACGGAAGGGGAAGGCGGGGGGAAGACCCTGATGCTTTTGGATGAGCTCTCCAGTGGGAATGCGGCCCTCTCCAGCCACGGAGACGTCATACCTTCCGCCATCTTCCGCCTTGCCGAGGGCGGGATGGAACTGCAGGACTCCATCTACCACTGCCGGAAGGGTTCGATCTGGGTGATCAGCATGGTCGATGGTGTTGCGGTCTCCGCGCGCTACGAGCCTCCGCCGGAGGTTTAGGCCAACCGGCTCCACCGGTCGGCCCGAGCGAGTCTTCTCCCAGGGTGGCCACCCGGTCGGTATAATCCTCAGAGCGCGTTTATGGCATCTGGACAGACCGTACTGAGAAGAACTCCCCTCGGCCTTCAGATATCCCAAGAGGTGCGCCGGCAGATCCTTTTCGGTCACCTGTCCCCTGGTGATCCTCTGACGCAACAGGATCTCTGCGACCGATTCGGCACCAGCCGGATGCCGGTCAGAGACGCCATCAACATGCTGGTGATGGACGGCCTGGCCACCCGTCCCAACAACCGCGACGCGGTGGTGGCGGACATCACGCAAGAGGACATCCTCGATGCCTTCGAAGTCAATGCCCACCTCCATGCCCTGGCTGCGGTGCGAGCCATTACACGGGGCACCCCCGAGGAACGAAAGCGTCTGCAGAGCATCCACGAGGAGATGGGAAAGGCGGTCCGGGAAGGAGACCTGCCCCTCAGCGCGCAACTGAACGGGAGGTTCCACCGTCAACTCAACCGCATGTCGCACTCCAATCCAATCATCACCGCCCTCAAGCGGGTAACCGCCTTCGTCCCCGACGATTTCGTGAAAGAGGCGCCGGATTGGGCGATCCGGGGTTATCGGGAACACGAGTCGATCATGTCTGCCTTCTTTTCCAGCGACAAGCAAAAGCTCTATGAGTTGATCACCCACCACGTGATGTCAGTGGGCGACCACCTGGTCGAAGTGCTCTCCCATCACCGGCAGGAGACTGTCTCTACCAACCACTCCTGAGATGTAGGCCTTTCATCTAAAACGAGAAGGTCGAACATAAACGGATTGTCACCCATCCCTTCCGAGTCTTCTTTCAGGGATCAACCAGGGTTAAACCCCATGGAAACCAGGGTGATACTCCATTGACAAGCAACCCGGGGCGGCCCCATGATTAAGGCATGAGCAACACAGCCACGCCCGAACGTCGTGATGAGGGCCGCGGGCCGATTACGGATACCGACCGGAACCGGCAAGAATCCCGACCATGGCATCATCTAATAACTCCACCTCCCCATCCGCTCACCCTGCGGTCCGGATGGTGGACGGCGTCAAGATCTACGGGGAGGGCGAGACGGCGGTCCGCGCGCTCCGGGGGGTCTCCCTCAGCATCGAACGGGGCCGTTTCACCGCCATCATGGGACCCTCCGGGTCGGGTAAGTCCACCCTGCTCCACACCCTGGCCGGGCTGGACACCCTGGAAGAGGGGGAGGTGTTCATCGATGGGACGGCTCTCTCCGCCCTCAAGGACCGGCAGCTGACCCTCCTTCGGAGAGAGAAGGTGGGATTCGTCTTCCAGACCTTCAACCTGATCCCCACCCTCAACGCCGAAGAAAACATCCTGTTGCCACTGTCCATCGCCCGGGAGGACCCCGAACGTGAATGGTTCCGCCAGATCGTGGACACGCTCGGACTGGGCGACCGGCTCAATCACCGTCCCAGCCAACTTTCGGGCGGCCAGCAGCAGCGGGTGGCGGTGGCCCGGGCCTTGATGTCGCGTCCCATCATCGTCTGCGCCGACGAGCCGACCGGCAACCTCGATTCGCGGGCCTCCGAGGAACTCCTGGGCTTCATCAGGAGCGCCGTGGACGAGATCGACCAGACCGTCGTGATGGTCACCCACGACCCTCTGGTGGCGGCATTCGCCGACGAGGTGGTGTTCTTGGACGACGGTCTCATCACCAGCCGGATGGCTGATCCCAACGCCGACGCCATCTTCGACCACCTGAAGTCTCTGGGCGAGTAGATGCTCCGAACCGCCATAAAAGGGATGTGGGCCCACAAGGTGCGGCTCACCCTCACCGCTCTCTCGATCGTGCTGGGCGTGGCGTTCGTGGTGGGAAGCTACGTGTTCACCGACACCATCCAGGACGGCTTCGACAAGCTCTTCGGAGACGCATTTGCGGGGGTGGATGTGCAGGTGGAGGCCGAAGTGCTCGACTTCGCACAGCAGGGAGCAGAGAGTTTCCCCTCCTTCGACGAGGGATTACTGGATCAGATCGCTTCGGTTCCCGGCGTGGAGACAGCGGTGCCGTCGGTGAGCGGCTTCGCTCAACTGCTCGATCCGGAAGGCAATCTCCTGGGAGTCTCGGGACCCCCGAAATTCGGCTTCTCTTGGGTCGACGATCCCACGGTCAACCGGTTCTCCATCCTGGAAGCCGATGGCCGACCGCCCACCGGCGCGGGGGAGGTGGCGATGGATTCCGCTACGGCCTCGAGACACGGCATTGCGGTCGGTCAAGAGGTAGATGTCGCCTTCGAGAACGGAAAGGGCCGCTTTCGGGTAGTGGGCCTGGCCTCGTCGGTGAGCCAGACCGACTTCGGGACCAGTTCCCTGCTCTTCTTCGAACACCGGGAGACCCAGCGCCTGGTGGGACTGGAGGGACGGCTCACCACCATCATTCTCCGCGCCGAAGAGGGGGTCACCCCCGAGGTGTTGTTGGAGAGGGTCGAAGCCGTCCTGCCCGAAGGCCTGACCGCCGCCACCGGTGAACAACTGGAGCAGTCGGTGGTCGAAGAATTGGAGGCCGGCCTGGGGTTCTTCAACACCGCCCTCCTGGTGTTCGCGGCGGTGGCCATCCTGGTGGGCGCCTTCATCATCCAGAACACCTTCCGCATTATCGTGGCGCAGCGACTCCGGGAACTGGCGCTCCTCCGGGCCATCGGAGCCACCTCCCGTCAGGTGGTCAGGATGGTGACCACCGAGGCTGCCATGGTGGGGCTGGTGGCGTCGGCGCTGGGAGTGGGTGCGGGGATTCTCCTGGCATACGGCATGAGGGAGGCGCTGGACCTGTTTGGCTTCTCCTTCCCCCGCGGCGATCTGGTGGTGGAGACCCGCACCATCGTCCTGGGGATGGTGGTGGGAGTGGTGATCACGATTGCCTCGGCCCTGCTGCCCGCTTTTCAGGCATCGTCGGTGCCCCCGGTGGCCGCTCTGAGAGTGGGCGCCGGTCACACCAAACGGGCCTCCCTTCGCAGGCGGGCGATAATCGGAATCTCTATCACGGGTTTGGGCATAGCCGGCCTGG
Source organism: Acidimicrobiia bacterium (assembly GCA_012270885.1). Lineage (GTDB taxonomy): Bacteria > Actinomycetota > Acidimicrobiia > Spongiisociales > ZC4RG35 > Bin76. The sequence continues at coordinate 4,738 of JAAXHN010000127.1, forward strand.
TGGTCGGGCTGGTGTGGTTGGGAATCACCTGGGTGGGAGCGGGTGCCCTGCTCCTGTTCCTGGGAGTGGCCACTCTCGCGCCGTTGGTGGCTCGCCCCGCCGGGTCGTTCCTGGGCTGGCCGCTCCCCCGCCTGTTCGGTGTGCCGGGTCT
>JAAXHN010000127.1:4969-7526 GCA_012270885.1 Acidimicrobiia bacterium
CAGTTCCATCAGCGACTCGGTGAGACAATCCCTTCTCCAGACCTTCGCCGCCGACCTGACCATCACGTCGGTCAACTTCAACACCGGGGTGAGCAACCAATTTATGGAGGATCTTTCCCAACTGGACGATCTGGCCGCGGTCTCTCCGGTGCGAGTCGGGTTCGTAAGGATCACCACCGCTGACGGTTCGGAGGAAGAGGTGACCAACATCGCCGCCATCGATCCGGCCACCGTGGAGCAGGTTTGGGCCACCGGCGCCGAACCCGGCATCGAGGCAGTGGTGGAGGGAATGATCGTGGAGACCAACCAGATGGAAGAACGCGGCTGGGCGGTGGGCGACATCCTCACCCTTGAGTTTCCGTCGGGAGAGAGCACCGAACTCGAAATCACCGGCACTTTGGCCTCGGAGGCATTCGGAGGGATCCTCATCTCTGAGGAGCGATACCTGCAGTATTTCGATCTGACCGCGCCTACCCTGGTGCTGGTTGCAGTGGACGAAGGGATGGCGCTTGATGAAACCCAGCGACGGGTGCAGGACCTGGCGGCGGACTATCCACTGGTGCAGGTCCAGAGCAAGAGCGATTTCGTCGCCGACTTCGAGAACCAGATCAACCAACTGGTGACGATATTCAACGGACTCCTGGCGCTGGCCATCGTCATCGCCATCCTGGGGATCACCAACACCTTGGCCCTCTCCATCACCGAGCGCATCCGAGAGATCGGGCTGTTACGAGCGGTGGGAATGGTCCGCCGCCAAGTGCGCCGGATGGTCCGCTGGGAGGCCGTGATCGTGGCGGTGTTCGGGGCGGTGCTCGGGGTGCTCCTGGGCGGCGTCCTGGGCTGGGCGGTGCGATTGGCCCTGGCCAACGACGGCCTGGAAGTCTTCAGCCTACCGACGACTCAACTGCTCATCTACGTGGCCCTGGCCGGAGTCGCAGGAGTGATAGCCGCCATCCTCCCCGCACGTTCGGCGAGCCGCATCAAGATCCTGGACGCCATCTCCTACGAGTAGGCAACCCTACCCGCTTCCCATGATCCCAGTCAGTGGCTGTTCTCAGGACCGCGGTTGGTTGGTCAGAGCGCGGGCTATGAACGAGGCCATCTCGTCACGACGCACAGGATCGTGGGGACAGTAGGCAAGCGGATCGGCGGAACACCCCTTGGTCACACCGGCCGCCAACAAGCCCTCCACTGTTCCGGCGTACCAGTCGGCGGCCGGAACGTCCGTGAACACCCCCTCCGGTGTTACCTCGTTAATGAAGTCGAACGCCCGGGCCATCCACACCGCCATCTCCAAGCGGGTCAGCGCATCGTCGGGACGGAAAGCGCCACCGGATTCCACACTGGTTATGCCCAAATCAGCGAGACGTTCAACATGTCCCACCACCCTCGCCGGACCGGAGCACCAGCATCTGGGTTCCACCATCGCCTGGAGGAGCCAGCACGTAGCGTGACTTCCCCTTACCGGGATACACATCGACCTCATCCTGGTCGATCCACCCGGCGGCGTACCGATTGAAGGCGATAGTCCCGATCTGCAGACCCGGTGCGGCCTCGGCATCGCTCATGATGTCCATCGGGTTGTCGTACTCACCCGGGTCGATGCGATATGAATGCGGGAACCACAGAGTGTGACCGAACTCATGAGCAATAATCGAGATCTCCGGAGGCGTGGCGCCCTCGGCCTGACCCGAAGGCACGGAGAAGAAGTTTCCGCCCGCATTCACGCTGCGCCCGTTGCCGGGAAATGAAGTGTCGTCCAGCGCCAACCACTCGAGTCCCCCCGACCGGTAACGCGCCCATCTTCCCGGATCGCCGCGGGCAAAAGTCGTTTCCTGGTCGGCGATGGTGACCACACCCGGATCGCCCGCCTTGAACGCCGGGCGATACCGACCACCCGACAACCAGTTGAAATAAGGAACCACCTCAGCCTTCAAGATCTCTACAAGTCCGGCCGCGGAGATATCCAGATCGCCATCGGGAGAGTCACAGACCCATACCTCCCAATGGTCCTCACCGAGGCTGTAGTGAGTGGTCAGATCGAATCCGGGGATAAGTCCCAGCGGATCGAACTGGTCATCGTCATCCGCGACAGCAGAGCCGGCAAAGAATACGATGACGGCAACCAGCAACAGACCCAGACGGAAATGGAAAACGGTTTTCTTCATCAGAGGTCCCACACCGGAGATGACTTAGAAACATCATATGTCTGCCTTCACCCTTACCCGCCCGCGCCCTCTCTTTTACTTGTAATCGAACATATGTTCGATTACCCTATACGGATTCCCAACTGAAGCCGGTCAGGAAAAGGAGGTTCGATGCGGGTTGCGTGCCTGCTCATCTCTCATCTGAGAGTCAAGTCTGAGTTGAGACGCGACGCGCGCCTGGAAGGCCAGCCGGCGGTGATCGTCGACCGGACCAGGACGGTCCCCCTGGTGGTGGACCACACCTCCCAGGCCTTTTTGGCGAGAGCCGGGATGACGTTGGAACAGGCCGTCTCCAACCATGCGGACTGCCTCGTCCTGGAAGCGGACGAGCCCTACTACCGGCAGGTGTT
>JAAXHN010000128.1:0-3782 GCA_012270885.1 Acidimicrobiia bacterium
CAAGAAATCATCACCAAAGTCCAACGAGGACGAGCAGCCCTCAACCACCCAACCAAAACCGCGACACACCACTAGCTTCATCCCTGGGTCCAGAGCGCCCGCGAAGTCGAGGCAATTCCTTGGTGAGACAATGGGTTAGCGGTATGGTCGTAGCCAAGGGAACTGGTGCCCGCCATCGTCGATTCTGCGTTCACCACCCTCCGCCGGCAAACCGACGGATGCGGATCATCGGGGAGATCGCTCCACCCCAGGAAGGAGTAACCGGTCATGATTGAATGGCTCGGCATCGACCACCTCTTCGAACTCTCCGGCTCAGAAGCGATCGCGGGGTTCCTTACGCCGCTGGTGGTTTTCGCCGTGTTCTTCCTGTTGCAACTGATCCTGCCGGCCCGAAGGGTGCCCGGCTACGTTACCGATCCGGCGACCGGTGCACCGCGCCGCTACCGGTTGAACGGTCTCTTGGTCTATGTAGTGGTGCTGATCGTGTGGGCCTTCGAACTGACCGGGATGGAGCGCGTTTGGTTCTACCGGTCCTCGGTCTACGCCGTGGCCGGCGGCACCGTCCTGGCCGTGATCTTTACTCTGGTGGCTGTGTTCAGCCAGCCGAAGGGCGAGAATGAGAACACGTGGTTGGCGCTGTGGGAAGGCCGGGCCCAGGAGTTGTCGTTCCTCGGGGAGCGCTTCGACGTCAAGATGTATCTCTACGTGGTCGGTGGGGCGATGTTCGCGTTGAACGCCCTGTCGGGGGCCGCTTACCACTACGAGCTATTCGGTGATGACTCCAATCCGGGCGTCTTTCTGTACGCGGCGTTCTTCACGTTCTACATCATGGACTATTTCATCTTCGAGCGGGTCCAGCTTTACACGTACGATCTCATCCACGAGAATCTCGGCTTCAAGTTGGTGTGGGGTGGTCTCATCGTCTACGGGTGGCTGTACATCCTTCCCCTATGGGGCATGGCTGTCCACCCGGATCCCGGGTTCTCGGGGCTGTTGAGGTCTGTCTGGTTGATCGGAACGCCGGTGTTGTTCCTGGGGGGATGGGCCATCGGTCGGGGCGCCAATCTGCAGAAGTACACGTTCAAGCGGTGGCCCGACCGTAAGTTCCTCGGGCTCATCGACCCGGTGTACATCGAGGCAGGCGACCGCAAGATCCTGTGCAGTGGCTTCTGGGGAGTCGCCCGGCATTTCAATTATCTGGGTGAGGGGTTCCTGGCCCTCTCGATCTCTCTGGTGTTCGGCTACGTAGGCAATCTCTGGGCGTGGACCTACTTTATCTTCATCGTCTCGTTCTTCACTGTGCGTCAACTCTACGATGACCGGTTCTGCGCCGAGAAGTACGGCCCCGAGAGGTGGGCCGAGTACCAGGAACGGGTCAAGTACCGGATCTTTCCCGGCATCTACTAGCAGGACTCCCTGCGGGGTGGGGGAGGAGGTCTCCTCCATGCAGGGGCGGATCCGACTTGGTACCCTGGAAAGGAGAGCCTGGTAGGAGAGTTGCTTCATCGTCCGGCCGAGCTTGGAGGCTGGAAAGGCGCCGGTGGCGATGGGAGTCAACCCCGCGATGGGTTATCCTTTGCCGAGGCAAGAGAGGCAGGGAATCTTTGAAGATCAGTCTTACCAGCATTCATGTAAACGACCAGGACAAAGCGATCAGGTTCTACACAGAGGTCCTGGGATTCGTCAAGAAGCAGGACTTCCCGGTGGGGGAGTTCAGGTGGCTAACCGTCGTCTCCCCCGAAGGGCCGGACGACATCGAGTTGTTCCTCGAACCAAACGACAACCCGGTTGCCAGCAGTTATCAAGAAGGACTCTTCGAACAGGGCATACCGCAAGCGGCGTTTGCTGTTCACGACATTCATGAAGAGTACGAACGATTAAAGAAGCTCGGCGTGTCATTCACGGTGGAACCAACACCTGCAGGGCCGGTCATCCAAGCCGTTCTTGATGACACCTGTGGAAACCTGATACTGCTCTACCAGGAGTAGAACAGGCTTCGGCGCATGATCTCCCGATTCTGTTAGCGGCGCTTTTCAATGCTCCCAGAGGTGGGACACCCATCGAACTGGTACTCTCGGTGGGAGGCGTGGCGAAGAGAAGGTGCTGGTGGGGGTAGAAGAGAGAGGAGATACCAGTGAGTGAGAAGCTTGGTTTCATAGGTCTGGGGATCATGGGAGGAGGGATGGCCGCCAACCTGGTGCGAGCCGGATTCGATGTGACTGTGTGGAACCGCACCGCTTCCAAGATGGCGCCGGTCACCGACCTGGGCGCCTCCGCGGCGGGTTCGCCCCGGGAGGTGGCGGAACGGTCCACCGTGGTGTTGATCTGCGTCGCCGACACCCCCGACGTCGTGGCGGTTACCGAAGGACCCGACGGGATCCTGGCCGGGCTGTCGCCGGGTTCGCTGGTGGTGGACCACTCCACGATCAGCCCATCGGAGACCCGCCGGCTGGCCGGTATGGCCGAGGAGGCGGGAGGTTCCTGGCTGGACGGTCCGGTGAGCGGCGGGAGCGAGGGGGCGGAGTTGGGAACCCTGTCGATCATGGTGGGTGGCGAGGCTTCGGACCTGGAGAGAGTGCGCCCCTATCTGGATGCGATGGGGAAGACCATCACCCATGTCGGTCCGGTGGGGTCGGGACAGATGGTGAAGTTGGTAAACCAGGTGCTGGTGGTGGTGAATATGCAGGCGGCCTGTGAGGCGTTGTTGCTGGCCGACGCAGGCGGGCTGGACCTGGAGACAGCCCTGTCGGCTCTGACCGGCGGTGCGGCCAACTCGTGGATGCTGGCCAACCGGGGGCCCCAGATGATCGTCCGGGACTGGCGCCCGGGATTCACCATCGACCTTCAGCAGAAGGACATCCGTCTGGTGCTGGAGGCGGGGGATGAGTTGGGAGTTCCCCTGCCTACCACGGGTCTGGTGTTCCAGCTCTACCGGTCGCTGCAGCACCGGGGCCTGGGATCGGAAGGCCAGCACGCCTTGGTCAAGGCATTGGAGCACATGATGGGCGCCGAGGTGGGAGAGGCTCCCGAGTAGGCGGTCCCGGCCCGGCAGGCCGTTGTCTTAGCCGACCGCCTAAGAAGCCAGTTGCCCGTTCTCTGCCGGGTCGATCATGCCGAGGAGATCCTGGAAGGTCACCTCAAGAGCCCTCCGGATGGTCTTGGCGGCCAGATCGCCGTCGTGTTCCAGGCAGGCGCCATAGAAGGCCTTTGCCACGGCTGCCGACCTTTTGTATCGGGAGGCAACCATCAGTGTCCGATGGGTGTAGCGGCGCGAGCGATCGTATAGCTCCGCCGCCTTGTGCAGCAGACTGGGACGATCGGCTGCTTCATAACAGACGACCCGCATCTTCCATGCGAAATTCAACAGGCAGTCGGTATCTCGTTCCTCGGCGGCCCTCTGGAACCTCTGGAGCCTCTTCTCCATCACACCCAGGGCCTTGCTCGACAGGCGGGGAGCGCCCAGTCGGGCCAGCCACGATTCAAAGCCCATCCTGGCCAGGTACAACTGCTCGATCTCATCGAGTGATAACGGAGACACATAGTTTGCGGCGTTGGGACGGGCGTCTATCAAACCCTCGTGCGCCAACTCCCGCAACGCGGCGCGAACCGGTGTGACGCTGACCCCGAACTGCTCGGCGAGATCCCGGTAGCGCACCCGGATGCCCGGTTCGAGTTCTCCGGCGACTATGCGTTCCCGCAGTTCCTTGGTGATCCGTTGTTCAATGGTCCAGTTGTGCAACCTCGTGCCCCTTTCGACGAGTCGTCGATCAGCCTTGAGATAG
>JAAXHN010000128.1:3816-11883 GCA_012270885.1 Acidimicrobiia bacterium
ACATCCGAGCCGCAACAGGCTGCGGCTAAGATGCTTGGCTACTTCGTACTTGCCCCGAATTCCCGTTGCATAGGACTGGCCGGTCACCGGATTGACAAGTTCGATCCCGACCCACAGACCGAAACGGCGCACATCTCCCACTATCGGGAACTCTCGGACCCCGCTCAGCATCTCCATAAGCTGTACTCCGAGCGATTCCGCCACCCGATCCATGCGCTCTTCCATGTAGATCTGCATGGCTTTGGCGCCCGCCGCGGCGGAGGCGCCGTGCCCCCCGTAGCTCTGGACCGATGGAGAGCCGGTGTCGCGGCCGAAAGCCGCGAAGATGGGCTCGCGGACGATCATGGCGGCGACGGGAGCGTACCCGCCGCTCAACGCCTTGGCCACCACCATCACATCCGGCACCACCCCCCAGTGCTCGACTCCCCACATCCGGCCGCTCCGGCAGCAACCCACCAGCGTCTCGTCGGCTATCAGCAAGACGCCGTACTCGTCACAGATCTCTCTGACCCGAGGCCAGTAGGTCTCATCCGGGATCCGGAACTCGGTGATCGCCACCGGTTCGCCGATCACCGCAGCCACCGTCTCCGGTCCCTCCAGTTCGATCACGTCCCGGATCTGTTCGGCATATTGAAGGTCGGAGACTCCCGTGGGCGGCATGACGTGAACCCCTCCCGGCATCAATGGGTAGTACATGGCGTCTTTGTGTCTACGGCCCGACATGGCCAGGCCTCCGGCGCCGGCGCCGTGGTAGGACCCGTAGCGGGAGATGACCTTGTAACGATGGTGATCACCCCGAATGCGGTGATACTGGCGGGCCAGTTTGATGGCGGTCTCGGTGGCCTCCGAGCCGGAACTGGTGAGGAACGAGTGTTGAAGATCGCCCGGCGCCGACGCGGCCAGCCGCTCGGCGAGTTCCACCGCTCCCCGGGTGGTGAAGAAGATCGGCCCGGCGGTGGCGACCCGGCGAGCCTGTTCAGCCATTGCCGAAGTTATGTCTTCTCGACCATGTCCCAGAGGCGTCTGCCACATCGACGAGCAGAGGTCGAAGTAGCGGTTACCCCGGGTATCCCAGAGCCATGATCCCTTACCTCCCTCGAACACCCTGAGCATGTCATGATCCACTAGTTCCGACCGGGGGCTCTCGTGAATCCACAGATAGTCGAGGGCCAGCTTCTCGAGGGACCTCCCGGAGGTCATGCCTTCACCTATTGGGCCTTGCGCCCGGCAAAGTACCCCTCGAGCACGAAGGCCGCCCGGAAGGCGGTGTATTCGTCGAAGTGAGCGGCGACGATCTGCACCGAGGCGGGCAGACCGCCGGCGTCATACAACCCGGGCACCGCCATGGCCGGATGACCGGACATGTTGAGGGGCGATGTGTTGAAGGCCACGCTGGCTTTCGAATCCGCCAGAAGGTCCGCGATCGGAGTGGGGGCCTCGGGCAGCTTCGGCGCTGTGAAGGGGATGGTCGGCGTGATCAGCAGGTCCCATGTGTCCAGCAGGCCGCTGATGCGTCGCCGTGATTCAAGTCGAGCGTTGTGCAACCTTGCGAACGGGACGTTCATGTACCGCTCCATCAGGTACCGGCTGGCGATGGTCCAGCACTTGACGTAAGGGTTGAGCTCGCGGGACTGGGCGCGCCGGTTGGTGGCGAAGGCGTGCACCCGGTCGGCGTCGATGTATCCCATGTGACCGTGGCTGCCACCCTCGGTCCGCAGCATGTTGCCCACCAGGTGGGCCACATACGGGCCGAAAATGCTGGAGGCGTCGCTCCACTCGGGAACCGAGATCCGTTCAACCTGTGCACCGGCTTGTTCCAGCGCCCCGACGGTCTCATCGATTGTCTCCACCACCACCGGTTCGCAGTCGACGCCCGTGATGCTCTCGTCGATCACCGCGATCAAAAGACCTGCAACGCCGTCTCCTTCGGCGCGCCGGTACCCGGGGATCTCGATGGGTATGTGGACCCCCTGCGGATCGCGCCAGTCCTCACCGGCGATCACCTCCAACAGGACGGCGACTTCCCTTACCGACCGGGCAAGCGGCGTAACAAAGTCGATGCTGTGGTCTATCGGGGTCACCCCAAAGGTGGGGATGAGGCCGTGAGTAGCCTTGATGGTCGCCACCCCGCAGCATGCTGCGGGTATCCGGCCGCTTCCGCCTTGGTCCACCCCCAGAGCACCATCGACAGCCCCTGAGGCAACTGCCGATCCCGCGCCTCCCGACGAACCTCCCGCGGTTCGAGACGGGTCAAGCGGGTTGCGCGCCGGACCGAAGGCACTCATCACCCCTGTAGCTCCCCCGCCGTGGTCGTCCATGTTGAGAGTCCCCATGATCGATCCCCCGGCCTTGAGCATTCGCTCAACCACGACCGAGTCCAATGTGGGCACGAATGGAGGGAAGACGGATCCGTTGGTCATCGGCAAGCCGGCAACTGCGATGTTGTCCTTCACTCCCAGCCGCCAACCCGAAAGAGGACCATCCTCGGAGCCCTTGACTTCACACATCCTGATGAAGGCGTTCAGGGGGTCCTCACTCGGAGACGGCCGCCGGCCGGAATCCCGAGAAGTCTCGAAGGTGGGGATGGCGGGCGGGTCGAACCGGTCGGCGTCCCCGGCGGCCATCACCAGGGCGGTGACTATGCCGGAGAGTTCCTCGGCTTCCCCTCCGGCGAGTTCGATCCCGTCATAGGCCGCCGTCTCCTCTATGTCGACGATCGAGGGGGGCCGCACGGTCCGGCGGTTGCGTTCCATTCGAGTCATGTTCTCTCCCAAGCGTTCCTGGCCACCGACATCCACCGCCTCAGTTGCGGGTTCCCACGATCAGATGGACGATGTCGTCGGTGGTTGTTTCGTCCTTGCGACGCGAGCCCACTATCCGGCCTCCCCTCATGACCACGATTCGATCAGCCACCCTGAACACGTGGTCGAGGTTGTGGCTGACAACGATGATCGAGACTCTCTGTCCCTTGAGACCTTCGATGATGTCGAGGACCTTCTGGCCTTCCTGGACTCCCAGCGCCGCGGTCGGCTCGTCCAGAATCATCAGCCTCCGGCCGGACCGGAAGGCGCGGGCGATGGCGACTGCCTGACGCTGCCCGCCCGACAGCAGGGCCGTCCGGGCTCTGACATCGGGAACGTTGATGGCCAGAGAGTTGAGCAGTTCCGCCGACTCCCGCTCCATCCGCCGGCGGTCCACCCGCAGCCATCGGGTCGGCACCCGGCCCAGGAACACGTTCTCGGCCACGGTCATGTTGTCGGCCAGCGCCAGGTTCTGATAGACCGCCGTCACCCCCAAGTGCAAGGAGTCCCGGGTGGTGCGGAAACTCACCTCCGTTCCGTCCAGTTCGACAGAGCCGGTATCCGGTTGTATGGCGCCGGTCAGGATCTTGACCAGAGTCGACTTGCCGGCGCCGTTGTCACCGACTATCGCCACGGTCTCTCCCTCGTCGACTTGAAACGTGGCGTCGATCAGAGCCCTTACCTGGCCGAAGGACTTGTACACGCTCCTGGCCATCATCACCGGTCCGGGACTCCGATCGAGGACACCGCTGCCGTTTGGCCCGCTCATGGCAGGGGTGAGGGAGGCCGTCATCGCCTCACCAACCTGGGCAGAAGATCCCCGGGGGCCAGTTCGCCCTTGATGGTCTTGTCCACCAACACGGCTGCCAGGATCAGGGCGCCGACCGCCACCTGCTGCCAGAACGGATCCACCCCCAGGAGGATCAGACCGTTCTTGATGGTGCTGATCAGGATGATCCCCAAGAGCGTGCCGAACGTATTGCCGGCGCCGCCGTTCAGCGATGTGCCGCCGATGATCACCGCCGCCACCGCATCGAGAAGCGACTCCGACCCGAAGGAGCCGTGGCCGGCGTTCAACCGGGCGCTCAGCACCAGCCCCGCCAGCGTGCACAGCATCGAGCTGGCGATAAAGGCCAGCATCAAGACCCTCCTGACGCTGATGCCCACCAGGCTGGCCGCCTCCCGGTTGCCACCGGTGGCGTACAGTTCCACCCCGTATCGGGTTTGGCTCAACACCAGTTGGACGACCACGGTCACCGAGAAGAAAATGATTACCGGCAACGGGACCACCCCCACCTTGCCGTGACCCAGGACTTTGAAGGCTTCCGGGAATCCGCCGATTGTCTGTCCGCTGGTCATCACGAAGGCAAGGCCCTGCAGTACTCCCAGCATGGCCAGTGTCACGATGAATGACGGGACCTTCGTGAACAGTGAGAAGTATCCGTTCACGTTCCCGACGATCAGGCCCATGCCCAGGACTATCAGCACCCCGGCCCAGATGGGCATCTCCCGTTGGATGATCAGAAGGGCGGCCATGGTTCCCGCCAGAGCCTGGGTGGAACCTATCGCCAGGTCGATCTCACCGCCGATCAGCAAGATGGTGAACCCGACCGCCATGATCCCCACCACCGAACTCTGCAGTGCGATGTTGGTCAGGTTCTGCACGGTCATGAAGTACGGGCTGGCAAAACTCAGGTAGGTCCAAAGGAGCAGAACGGCAACCAACAACGCCAGGAGCTGGCGGTATTTGATCAAGCCACGTTGCACCCTTGGGGGCCCTTTATTCGCTTGCGTAGCCCGATTCGTGTCAACCACGGAAACTCACACTTCTTTCAAGCCGTTCTCTATCCCTGTGCGGACTCTAACGAGCCCAAGATCAGGCCAATGGCTCCCTCCCGCCGCATCTCTTGGATTGGCAAAAGGGAGCCATCGTCGATTGGCAAAAGGGAGCCATCGTCACCTAGTGGGTTAGAAGTTGTCGGTGTTTAGCAACCAGCGTCTGCGGCTTCCAGCGCTGTCAAGAGGTCAACACCGCTCTGCACGGGTTCTTCTGAACCGTCCAGGACACCTTCGGCGAACGCCTTGTCTACCACCACCATTCCGATCGGGATGAACTCCTCTGTCATAGTTTCTCCCTGGGCGATCTTGACAGCCGCCTCAACGGCCAGATAGCCGGCCGGATACAGCGGTTGGATCACCGTGAGCGCCTGGCGGCCCTCGAGAATGTTCATAAGGCCTTCGCAGGTGCCGCCAAGACCGGTCAAAGTGGTCTCCTTGTAGCCCAACTCTTCCATGGCGGTCAGCGTCGCTCCGGCCAGGAGGTCGTGCAAGCCGACGATGATGTCCACATCCGGGTGGGCGGTCAGCAGCGACCTGGCTGCGTCCAGACCCGCCGCGCGGTCCCAGTTGGTGGGTGGGGAGACAACCCTCTCGACATCGGTCAGTCCACCGGCTTCCAGGCCATCTTCGATTCCCGCGTAAATGGCGGCAATCGACTCATCGGCCTGGTTGGAGTCGATGAAGGCGAGTTTCGACGGTGCGGGCTCGTAAGCGGCCAGCCAATCACCGAGCGGTCGGCCCATGTCGGTCCGGTAGTCGTAACCGATCTCGATGGCGCTGACGCCCTCGGAAGCACAGGCCACCGTGCAGACCACCGGTATGCCGGCGTCATTCAAAGCCAGAATCGCAGGCGCCAGGGCTTGGGCGTCGATCGTGTCATAGACGATCACGTCAACACCTGCAGCCGCGTAGTTCTCGACGGCTGCCACCAGGTCCTGGGCGTTCCCGCTACCGGTCACCAGCAGTTCGACGCCATAGTCGGCGGCCGCGTCATCGGCGCCGGTCTTCAGGGCGAGGATCAATTCGTTCTGGGTGAAGTCCGGAATCACCAGCCCGATCCGGATCGGCTCTTCCTCGGGAGGGGCGGTCGTCGTGGGAGCCGCGGTTGTGGTTGGAGCCGCGGTGGTCTCTGCGGGCTCGTCCTCACCGCAGGCTGCCGCCAACATCGCAAAAGCCATGATGACAGCTACGAAACTTCGTAAGTACTTCTTAGGCATCAATTCAATCCCTTCTATCAGGAGTGACACTGCTCGACAAGTCACTCCAATGGTCTCGTTGGAGAGCAGCAGTGCTGGTCAACGGAGGCCCGCACTCCTGCCTGTCGCACAACATACATTGTGTAACATATACCAGCCATGGTAGCCACGCACCCCTGGCGCGGTCAGGGGGTGGAGCGATATTTTTTGCCCCTTCCCCGACGATCGATCTGTGCCTTCCGCCTCCATGCCAGAGCCGCTATTCGCTGCAGAGCGGGCTATCTGAAGGCTTGACTCGAAGGTATTTACCGGGACATGTTTGACTTCATTATCCGGGGCGGCACCGTGCTGGACGGAACCGGCGGTGATCCCCAGCAGGCCGATGTAGGCGTCGTCGGCGAACGAATCGCGGCGATAGGGGACCTGGCTTCGGGCCAAGGTGAGGAGTTGGACGCCACCGGAATGTTCGTGGCGCCCGGGTTCATCGACATTCACAGCCACTCCGACTACACCCTCCTGGCGGATCCACGTGCCGTCAGCGCCATTTACCAGGGAGTCACCACGGAAGTGGTTGGCAATTGCGGCCACGGGTGCTTTCCGATCCGGGATCCGGAACTCGCCCTGAAGGCGATATACGGATTCTCGGAGTCCGTTCCTCTCGATTGGGACTCCGCCTCGGGCTACTTCTCCCGGCTCGAGCAGGCGGAACCGGCCTTGAACGTCATGAGCATGGTCCCCCATGGTCAACTCCGCCTGGCCGTGGTGGGCCTGACCGGCCGGCCGTCGACGGGAGGGGAACTGGACCGGATGGCCCGACTTCTCGCCACCGCGCTGGAAGAAGGCGCCTGGGGCCTCTCGACCGGCCTCGAATATGCGACCGAGGCGGGCGCTTCCGAGTCGGAGGTCACCAGGCTCTGCGCCCCGCTGGCCGAACGGGACGACCTGTACGTCTGCCATGCCCGCTACCGGGATGCCGGGGCGCCCGAAGGTGTGGCCGAGGCGATCAGGACGGCCAGGGCCGCCGGGGTGCGACTCCAGGTCTCCCACCTGGTTCCCCGAAGCGGCGACGCCGAGATGGAACAGTGCCTGGAACTGGTCGACGATGCCCGCCATGAGGACCTGGATGTCGCATTCGACGTGCACACCCGCCTGTTCGGGTTCACCTACCTCTACTCGGTGCTTCCCCCATGGGCGATGGCCGACGGCATCGACGGACTTGCTTCCGTGCTCCGAAGCCCCGATGCCCGCCAGGAAATGAAGAGCTTCCGGAGCATCCTCAGCGCGGGTGGCGACTGGGAGCGCATCGAACTGCTGGACCACGACGCCTACGCCGACTACGGCCGCCGGTCGATCGGATCGATCGCCGACGAGCGGGGACAGGAAGCCCTGGACTGCATCTACGACCTGCTCTTGGGAGCGATCGAGACCATGGGGTCCCTGATGGTCCTGATCGACTGTCACAGCGCCGACCAACAGCGGAAGGCTTTCGCTCACCCGCTCTCGATGCCGGCCTCCGACGCCACCACCATGGCGCCCGACGGTCCTCTCGCGGGGAATACCTTCCACGGCGCATACTCCTGGGCCTCCTACTTCTACAACTTTTCCGCCGAGCCGGGAGGATTCCTCACGCCGAGCGAAGCGGTACGTCGGCTTTCAGGCCTTCCGGCCGACCGCCTCGGCCTGTCCGAGCGAGGTGTGTTGAAGCGGAAAGCCTTTGCTGACATTGCAGTGTTCGACCCGGCTGTTTTTCGCGAAAAGGCGACCAGGTACGAGCCGAATGTCCTGGCGGAGGGAATGGTGCATGTCCTGGTCAACGGGAAGCCCGTGATGCGGGCCGGTAGGCTCTCGGGGACCCGACCCGGCAGGGTGCTGCGAAGATGACGCCAACCCTCATTCAGCAGTCGGATTCCCGGCCCCCACTGAAGGCGGTGGGCAAATGCCGTTGGTGGGGAAGGAAGGTGTGAGATGATTCGTGACCGCATTACCGATCGGGCCGCTGTTTGGCCGCCTTCGGATCCCGCTTCCGACGTGGTCCGGCCCGGCACCATCCATCATAAGGGACGCACCTACATCGCCCTTGGGTTGAACGACTACCTGGGGCTGGCCTCCGATCCCAGGGTCATCGCTGCGGCGCAGACTGCCCTGACGACCTTCGGCGCCGGAGCCCGGGCATCCCGTCACGTCGGGGGGGATACCGCGATACATCGGGAACTCGAGGAGGAACTGGCTGA
>JAAXHN010000128.1:11990-15033 GCA_012270885.1 Acidimicrobiia bacterium
GCCGAGATAAGGGTGTACCGGCACTGTGACGCAGAGGACCTGGGTCGCCAACTCGAAGGGGCTTCCGGAGAGAGCCTGGTGGTCACCGACAGCGTCTTCTCGATGAACGGCACGCTCGCGCCGGTGGACGAGATAGCTGACCTGGTCGACAAACATGACGCCATGCTCGTCTTGGACGACGCTCATGCCACCGGTGTCCTGGGATCCGGCGGGAAGGGCTCGACCGGCCATTACAAACGGGCCGACCGGGCCGATGTGATAGTGGGAACACTCGGGAAGGCCCTGGGAAGCGTCGGGGCCTTCGCCACCGGGTCGGCCGAGGTGATCGGCTACCTGAGCAAGGTGTGCCGCACGTTCCTTTTCACGACCGCCCCCTCTCCGGTCGCGGCGGCGGCGGCGCTGGAGGCGGTACGGATCATGCGGACCGAGCCGGAGCGTTTGAACAGGCTATGGGAGAATGCCGTCACGATCAACTGCTCATTGAACCGGCTCGGGTTCTCTGTGCCCGATAAGGTTCACCCGATAGTCCCCGTGATGTTCGGAGACGCCGCCAAGGCCCAGAGGGCCGAGGACCTGCTAATCCACCACGGCATCTTCGTACGCGCCGTCCTCCCACCCTACGTACCTCCGGGAACCTCGCGGATACGTCTCATCGCCTCGGCCGTGCACACCGATCAGCAAATGGAACGCATACAAACCGCCTTCGAGGACGTGGCGCTCCACCTGAGTCTGTCCGGTTGAAGGAAACGATGAGAAAGACGGTAGGCCAGGCACGACCCGGACGGATCCAGACCGTGCTGGGGAACATTGATCCCAGTCTGCTGGGCCCGACCATGATGCACGAGCACATCTTGTGTGATGTCACCGGCATCTTCGAGGCTCCCCGAACAGCCAGCGAGAAGGTGCGGGCATTCGAGCCCATACGTCTCGACAATCTGGCCTGGATCCGGCGGAACTACTTCCGCCACCATGACAACCTCCTCCTGGGAGACATCTCGACGGCGATCGATGAGATGCGGCTCTATCGAGAGTGGGGAGGTGGCGCGGTCGTCGAGGTCACGCCTCCCGGAATAGGCCGGGATCCGGTTGGCCTGGCGCGGGTCTCTCGCGCAAGCGGGGTACACATCATCATGTCCACCGGGTTCTACGTCGCTCACACTCACCCTTCTTTCATGCACCACATGACCGAGGATCAGTTGGCGGACCTCATGAAGTCGGAGATCCTGGAAGGCATCCGGATCGCCACAGAGGGTCACGACGACTGGCAGGGTCACCAAGAAGAGACCTCGGTCAAGGCAGGGGTCATCAAGGTGGCGTGTACCTGGCCGCTGCACGAACGCGAGAAACGGGTGCTGGCGGCGGCGGCCCAGGTACAGAAGGAGACCGGCGTGGCGATCACCACCCACACCGGCCGGGATCAGAGATCCCCGATGGAGGTCGCCGAGTGCCTGGTCGGCGCCGGCGCCGATATGAGCCGGGTGGTGCTTGGACACCTCGATCTCCGGGTGCAGGACATCGGCATTCTCTGGGACCTGTTGGAGCTGGGGTCTTATCTCCAGTTCGACCTCTTCGGCCACGAGTCCTCGTTCTACGGAGCGACGCCTTTCGATATGCCCAGCGACGGTCAGCGGCTCGACCGGATGGTGAAACTCCTGGAAGGCGACACGGCATCCCGTCTCGTCATCTCACAGGACATCTGCACCAAGCACCGGCTGACCAAGTACGGCGGGCACGGCTACTACTACATCCTCGAGAGTCTGGTTCCTTTCATGCGCAAGAAGGGGATATCCAACGAGGTGATCAGACAGATCATTGTCGACAATCCCGCCCGGCTGCTACCTATACGTAAGTCTGAGAAGTAAAAGCGGCTCCGAGGACTTGAGTGGAGGGAGGACATAGACGCTGAGAGTGTCACTGTCCGGTGTCTATCTCGACCAGCATGATGGTGAAACCGACCTCGGCGAAGCCTTCGTAGAGCGATTCGGAAGTCCGCTGCCGGATGTCGTCAATACCGATCAGCAGTTCACGATCATCGCGTCCTGAACTCGACCCGACATCTGATCGCATCGTGGAGTTTCTCGCGGAGTCCTACGGGATGCCCATAAACGCCGTCTTCTTCCGTCACTTCATTGACGAAGGTCGTGACTACCTGGCGCGGACATGGCTGCTGGATTCGCAGCTGTCCGAAGACATGCCTATGCGGTTACCCCGCCGGAAAAGTCGACCGTGGAACGGCCGGGACTTCTACACCGTTCTAGGCCGAGCCGGTGAGACCTATCGCTGGCTGATAGCGAGCAATGATGGGTTCCTCAACGCAGGGGGTGGATCTCGCTACTGGAAGCCGCTGCGGAACCTCACCCAAGGAAAGCGGGTGTTCGCATACGTGCCTGGGTCCGGCTATTTCGGCATAGGTCGTGTCATCGGCGAGATGATCCCCGCCCGCGATGCCAAGGTCGAGGTCAACGGACAACTGCAATCGCTTCTTGACCAACCAGAACCAAGGGACGGCTTGGGGGAACGCGCAGCCTCAGAGGACCCGGAACTAACTGAAATGGTGGTGCCGGTCGAGGGGCTCCGTATTCGGCCTTAGGAGGAGGCGATCTGGGAGAAGGGGCTCTTCTCCTCACAACATATCGTGTGCAAGCTACGCGACGAGCACACCATCAAGACGGTCGAGTCGGCATTCGGGCTCGACCCCGCAGTGGGCTGATCGACCGGCCCAAGAGGCACCCTCCCGCGGAGTGCTCGGCTGCTGCCGACATACCGTACTTTGGATCAGGAATAGCCGCAACGGCCATCGGCCTCGTAGACCCCACCACGGGCTGCGCACCGGCCACCG
Organism: Acidimicrobiia bacterium; assembly: GCA_012270885.1. Taxonomy (GTDB): domain Bacteria; phylum Actinomycetota; class Acidimicrobiia; order Spongiisociales; family ZC4RG35; genus Bin76. The sequence goes on from JAAXHN010000128.1 coordinate 14,830, forward strand.
CCAGGTACATGTCGCTCGGGTCGACCCGGGCCGCATGATCGTGACGCTCCCGAACTCACTGGGATGCCTTAGTTCAGGATAAGAAGGTCTCCTTCTCCCCTTCTTACGTTGCAGGTACTTTGGGCGGCGTTCTGAGGATCTGACTAGGGCGTGTTCACACTATTTTGGGTGGGTGGGCTATGCTTGGGGGATGGAGATAACTCA
>JAAXHN010000129.1 GCA_012270885.1 Acidimicrobiia bacterium
TTAGGCTTTGAGCATCATATCGTTTATACACTCCTTTGATCCCATCGATTTCCTCATCCTCAACGAACTCCAGTCGGATGGACGCGTGTCGCGTTCCGAACTGGCCTCGCGTGTCGGGCTTTCGGTGTCGGCATGCCATCGCCGGGTGCGTCGCTTGGAGGACGAAGGGGTTATCGACGGTTACGTGGCCATCCTCGACACGGAGGCGATCGGCCGCGACCTGGATGTCTTCGTAGAGGTGTCGCTGGTGAGCCAGAGCGAGGAGTGGTTGAGGCGCTTCGAGGAGGGAGTGAGGAGCTGCCCCGAGGTGATGTCGTGCCACCTGGTGGCCGGTGATGCCGATTACCTGCTGCACCTGGCGGTAAAGGACCACCGGGACTTCGAGCGGATCCACAATCGGCACCTGTCTCGCCTTCCCGGCGTGGCCCGTCTTCGCTCCAACTTCGCGATCCGCACCATATACCAGACCACTCGACACGTTCTCTAGGCCCAGGCTTCCTAACTGCCACGGGTGAGCTGGGAGATCAGGCTCTTCCTGCCGCCCCGGCCACCTTTCGGATATCCGTCTTGGTGACGCGTTTCGGCATCCAAATAACCGCCTTCTTGAATCCCTCGTTGATAAGGAAAAAGGTCGTGAGGGAATAAAGAGCCACGATGATCGCCACTATCAACAGCAGGGCGGTGTTGGTATTCTGCACCGCCCCGTCGGCCAGGTACCCGAGTCCGGCGGAGAAGCCCAGGAACTCGGCTGCGATCACCAGTGACCAACTCCCTCCCATGGCGAGCAGCATGGCGGTGCGCAGTTCCGGAATCGACGCCGGCACTATCACTTTGAGATAGGTGTGCAGCCGGGAGGCGCCCAGGGTGCGGGCGCTTTCGATGAACCGATCTGGCACGTTGGCTACGGCGGTCATGGTGGCCACCACCAGTATCGTCCAGACTCCGAAGGCTACGTACATGGTGATGCCGAATAGGCTGGAGCCCAAGACGAACTGCAGCCAGGGGACCGCCACCAGGAGGGGGATCATCCGCATGAAGTTCATGGGTGCCCACACGGTCTGGCGCACCGCCGGCCAGTAGGGAAGGGCCAGGCCGGTCAGGAGACCGACTGTCATGCCGACCACCAATCCACACAACAGCCTGATCAGAGTCAAACCGGAGTGATAAGCGATCGCGAGGAACACCGCCGGCCAGGTCCCCTCCCCACCATAGATGGGTTGGGGCGCTAGTCCCTCGAGAGCGAAGCTTGCGGGTCCCAGATCCAGCGCGCGGACGGTCCAGAACCGGGACACTTCGAAAAAGGTGTCACCGAGCACGTAGTCCCACCCGGGAACAATGGGATGCTCGAGAATACCCGGAGGCGCGACATAAGACGCCACCTGCCAAGCCAGCAGCAACGCCGCCCAGGAGACGAAGAAGAGCGGGCTGCGGCGCATGCCTGCCCACAGCATCGGCGGCCCCGCCGCAATCCCCCTTCCGGCCTTGACCAGACGGTCCATGACCCGGCTCGTGCGGAACACAACCGGCCAGGCCCAGAACAACACCAACCCGGACCCGATGTAGGACCACGTGACGTTGATCACACCCTCACCATGCGTCCAGGTGACCAAAGGAAGGCTTTCAGGCAACTGAACAAGCAGCCACGGAATCAGGAAGGCCCAAATTAGCCATCCAATCCAAAACAGACTTCGGAAGAGGACAGGTTGCCTCATACCGGTGTGGTCTCCTTGTCGGCTGTACCCAAGTGGACCGGGCTCCCTTCCACCATGCTTATAAACCCAGGCGGCGGCCCGCCTCGGACCATCTCGTCATTAGACGTATCACCAGAACCAGGATCCCGTCGATCACCACGGCCAGCACGGCGAAGAAAACAATCAGGGACACCACCGCGGTCGGCCCTTCCTGAAGGCCCATCGCGTAGCTCCACATGCGGATCAGAAAGCCTCCTCCCATCTGTGGTCCCAGTACCTCCACCAGCGTCCCCAGACCCCAGGCTCCCGCCAGTGCGATCCGGAAACCTGCCGCGATCTCCGGAATCGTTCCCCGCAGGTAGACCCATCGGAAAATACTGCGGCGGTTTCCTCCCCGGGTGAGGGCTGATTCAATGATCCCTGCCGGTATGTTCTCGGCCGCCCGGCGGCTGAAGAAATACATGAGAAGGGTGGTGTAGAAGGCAACCACCCCGATGGTGGTCAACAACGGATACTCAATCCCGAACCAGATCACGAAAAAGGGCGCCACGATGAAAATGGGGGTAGTCCCGAAGAAACCGGCTATCGGCGTGACCAGATCGGCAATCCACGGTAGGAGCAAACTGCTCAGTCCAATCCCCAGGCCGATGATGGTGCCCACCCCAACTGCGATGAGGATGTTGCGGGTGGTCCGCACCAGATGGAGAACGTACCCGAAACAGTGATCGGGTAGGGCGGACATCCTACCCCTTTGAAACGCCACCTCTTCCAGCAGGTCCGGACAGGCGTGAACAAACCGCTCCCTCATCCGCTCGCTGAAGAACAGATTCTCCCCGAAGTGGGTGACGGCGTCGATCGGGGCCGGAACCAGATTGTAAAGGGGCGAGAAGGGCGCGGCCACAAACTGCCAGGACAGCAGAAAGAGCACTATCCCCAGAACCACATGGAAGACATGGGCAATCTGCGCGCGCCGCCTGATGCGGCGCGCCGCCGCTCTCACCTCAAGAACGTCGGTGCCTGTCGTCGTCACTGCATCTCTCTTCGTCGCCCTCGTGGCCTTTGGTTTCGGCCACCGCCGAAACCCGGGGGCGCGCTCGGCGCCTTTCATTTGCCTAATAGGCAAACGCTACCGGAGCCTACCCGCCAAGGCCAGCCTCCAGATAGCGCTCAGCGTCGTTCACCTAGGGGTACTTCCCAAGGACGCGGTTGACCGATGCCTTGTATGGGTAAGGGCCTCCCTGGTTTGACTGGGGGAGCAACGAGTGATACGCAATCAAGGGTGAAGACGCCCTGACCTGGTGCAAGGCTCTTGTTCTTCGCTCCGGGGGTGGGACTCGAACCCACAACCTTCGGGTTAACAGCCCGCCGCTCTGCCGAATTGAGCTACCCCGGAAAAAGTGGTCGCAGAGACCGGACAACACCGACCTCTGCCCGGTCAAGTGTAGACGGATCGGGCATGAGGAGGTCTCCCTTTGTGATAGTCGACGGTCACCGGAGAAAGCGAATCCGCATAGGGCGTTTGGCCGCGTAACATCAGAGTGGCCAATGAAAAGAAGACTGGTGTTTCTTGTTTCGGTGGTGGTCTTGCTGGCTGCTGCCTGCGGTTCGGACGGTGAGCCGGAACCGGTGTCGGTCACTGTTCCACAGACATTGGAGTGGATCACTCCGGAAGAGTTGACGGGGAAACTCTCCGTGGGTGGAGCGGCGGTGGTGAACTTCTGGGCGTCCTGGTGTGGACCGTGCCGGGCGGAAGCGCCGGTGTTGCGCCGGGCTCATGAGGAGTACGGTGAGCAGGTGCGGTTCATCGGTGTGGCGGTGGACGACACGCCCTCCGAGGCCTTCGCGTTCATGGAGTCACATGGCATTGCCTTCGAGAACTATCTGTCAGAGGGAGGTCAAATGATGGCCCACTACGAGGCCTTCGGGATTCCTTTCACCGTGTTCACCGACACCGCGGGGGAGGTCCTCTACGTACACCGGGGAATCATCGATGAGGGAACTCTTAGCCTGTGGAGCGATGAACTCTCCCGTCTCGGCTGAAGGACGGAGCCGATCCAACAGTGCCCCCGGCGTGAGGATCTCTGGGCCGACCATTGCGAAAACAATCCCAATGTCGGGAAAGGAGCCGATGCTTGAGAGTTGTCGGTGTCTCACCCCTGATGCACGGTTCTAGACAGTCGCATCACCTCTCGGTCCGATCCGGCGTCGCTCGGACCGCTGGCAGGGATTCAAAATCTCGAGACCCGCACCTCTGGCGGGACTGGCGGAGCGCGTCTCAACCAATTGGAACGGTGGCGGTGGGGGAGGGGCCCGAACGGGAGGAGGGCTTGTGTGGTTTTCGCGGGTTAGTGACGGTTATCGCGGGGATTGGGAGGTTCGGAGAGGTGGGGTCCTGAGATGGACCTGACTGCTCTGGGAAGGTCGGTGGGGGCGATGGCCGCCGCGGCGCTGGCGCTGTGGGTACTCAGGAGGACCCGTCCCGCGGTGGTGGGGGATCCCTTCAACGACCTGTTGGGTGCGGTCCTTGTGGCGATCGGTGTGGGACGGCTTGCCTATCTGTGGGCGGAGGGTGTCAACGTGTTTGCCGACCCGATCGAGTTGATCCTGGTGCGCGGGGGCATCTCGCCGGTTCCGGCCGCGGCAGGGGCGGTCGGCTTCCTGGCCTGGACGTGTCGTTCCGACCCCCTGAACCGGATGGACTACCTGGCGCCTGCCGCTTTGAGCGGCATCGCCGTGTGGGAGGCGGGATGCTGGTGGCAGGGCGTCTGTCTGGGGTCACCGTCGGGGATGTGGTGGGCGATGGCCCTGCCCGGCAGCGAAATGACCCGCCATCCGGTGGGCCTGTACGCGGCCGTGCTGTTTGCCGGGGCGGCGGTCTGGCTGCTGGTCCGGCCCCCTCCATGGAAGGGCGCCACCGCGGCGGTGGCGCTGGGGTGGGCTGCCGCGGTCCGATCGATTGTCCCCCTCTGGTCGGTCGGGGGGTGGTCGAACCGGGGATGGTGGTACCTGGTGGGAGTGATCCTCGGGATAGGTGGCATGGTGGCGGCGCGTTCGAGAGCCAGGGCCCGCTGAGCGTCAAAGCGCCATGCGCGCCCGATTCCCCACGGCTCTCAGGGGACTCTCTGGAGGAGACATCGGAGAGAGAGTGGGGAAATAAAAGCTGACCTGGCACAAACCGGGTTGTCCGGGCGGGGAATTCATCTGCCTGTGGCCCACATCTTGGTTATGGATGTGATAGTGGACGATGGTTATCGCCTGTTGATGAGCTTCGCTTCAAAGACAGGAGCGGCCATCGCGGATCCAACAAGGAGAGGGTATATGAAAGCAACGCTTGAACGCCACAGGCTCAACAGCATCCTGCGGAGAATCTCGGCTGCGGTGGGCACGGCCGCGCCCACGATTGTGACGGTCTCGGAGGAAGGAATCGATCTGGAGGCCTTCGGAAGGGAAGCGATCATGTACTGCCGGTTGGACGCCTCGGTGGAGGATCCCGGCGCCGCAGAGGTGAAGCTCCGACAGATCGTCTCGGTAGTGAAATCTCTCCCAAACGGGAAGGTAGACGTGGAAAGTGACAACCCGGGGTTGGCCATTTCGGGTGGGGGCACTCGGGTTGTCATAGCCGAAAGCGACGAGCTCTGTGGCTTCATCCCTCCCGAACCGGCGGGTTATTTGCAGGCGATTGACGGAGAGCTCCTGCGATCCTCTCTGGGTGGGGTCGTTCCCGCTGCGGCCACCGACAATCATCCCATATTCGGATCCGTGCGATTCGACAAGTCCGAGGGGAACCTGCGGTTGGTTGCCTCCGACACCTTCCGGTTGGCGGTTCGGGATCTGCCTGATGTTACGTCCCCGGGGGTGTTCTCGGTGAATGCCCGGGTGCTGAAGCGGATGCTGCGGTCCTTCGGGAAGGCGTCCGAATACCGGATCCGGGTGGCTGACGGTCATGTGTGGTTCTCGGTGGATGGGATCGGCGAGATGGGAGTGGTCTGCGACTGGTCCGAGTATCCCCGCTATCGAGGATGGGCGCCCCCCTGGGAGGCGAGGATCCTGTGCGAACGCGCCCCGCTTCGGGATCTGGCTTCCCGGGTGGTGGCCCTGGACAGGAAGTCACCCGCCCCGGTCAAGCTGGCGTTCTCTCCCGGGGGGATCGAGTTCACCGCCAAGTCGCCGGCCGGGATGGTGAGTGGGTTCCTCGAAGCTGAGGATGCCGCGCTGCCCGGGGAACTGACGCTCCGCTTCAACTCGTTGTTCTTGTCCGATGCCCTATCGAACCTGGTCTCCGACAAGACAGAGATCTGTCTGGCTGAAGATCCGCTGGCTCGGCCCAAGCCGGTGCGGATCGGCGATGGACGTCACTCCGAGGCCTGGAATCTGGTGATGCCCATGCGCGCCGGCTGAGAGGAGAAGGGCCGGCGTTATGCCCGGACGGGGATACGACGCTCGCAAGCCGGCGATCATTAAAGTCGAGTAGCGAAGATGACGGTGTTTCCCGAACTCCCGGACCGCAGGTACGGGATCATCTATGCAGACCCGCCCTGGGACTACCGGGGACAACTCCAGCACGCCGGGGTGGGCTCGGGAGACACCGGGGGCGCGGTCCGGCACTATCCGACTGTCGGACTCTCCGATTTGAAGAAGCTCGATGTAGCCGGGATCGCCGAAGACGACTGCCTGCTGTTCATGTGGGCGACGAATCCTCATCTCGACCAGGCGATCGAACTGGGGAAAGACTGGGACTTCCAGTGGGCCACGGTGGCTTTCGTGTGGGACAAGGAGCGCGTCAATCCCGGGTTCTACACCCTGAGCCAATGTGAACTGTGCCTCGTCTTCAAAAGGGGTCGGATCCCCACACCGCGGGGGGCGAGGAACGTCCGGCAGCTGGTGCGCAGCAAGCGGGGTTCCCACTCCGAGAAGCCCGAGGAGGTTAGAAAACGAATCGAAGATATGTTTCCCACCCAGAGCAGGATCGAGTTGTTCGCCCGCACTAGGGCCGAGGGGTGGAGCAGTTGGGGATTGGAAGTCATGATTCACTAGAGGTTCCCTCGAACAGATGCTCAACCGAGACGGGTAAAAACCTCCTGTCCTCACAGGCCCGAGCTTCGATCCCGTGTTAATCTTCCTAGAACCAAACGTAGGGTTCCCTTTCGAGCCGACAGGAGACGCGGTAGCCGGCCAGAGGAGAGAAAGATGGCTTCGATATATTCGTTAGTGAGTCCCCCCCGCTACACAGCAAAGGGCAGGCTGGAACGCAAATACTACGAGCGAGAGTTGCGCAGGCTGCAGGAAGAGTTGGCAATGCTGCAGAGATGGATCGTTAATCGGGGTCTCAGAGTCCTGGTGATCTGCGAGGGACGCGACGCGGCCGGCAAGGGAGGCGTGATCAAGCGTATAGTCGAACGACTCAATCCCCGGGTGTGTCGGGTGGTGGCGCTGGGGGTTCCTACCGAGCGCGAGAAGACCCAATGGTACTTCCAGCGATATGTAGCTCACCTGCCCGCGGCGGGAGAGATGGTGCTCTTCGACCGCAGTTGGTATAACCGAGCGGGCGTGGAGCGGGTGATGGGGTTCTGCACCGAGCAGGAGTATCAGGAGTTTCTGGTGACCTGTCCCCAATTCGAGCGCATGCTGATTCGTTCCGGCATCCAGATTATCAAGTACTGGTTCTCGGTGAGTGACGAGGAGCAGGAACGGCGGTTCCAGGCGCGGCTCACGGATCCCCGGCGCCGTTGGAAGCTGAGTCCAATGGATCTGGAGTCCAGGAAGCGTTGGGTCGATTACTCAAGAGCGAAGGACAATATGTTCGTACACACTGATATCATTGACTGTCGCTGGAATGTGGTGAACGCCGATGACAAACGCCGTGCGCGGCTCAACTGCATAAGCCATCTGCTGCGCAGCATCCCCTATCACGAGGTGGACGTTCCTGAACTAAGTCTTCCGGATCGGCAGAGCGGGGAGGAGTACGTTCGCCCGCCAATCACCGAACAAGCCTTCGTTCCCGATTTCTATGTCCCACAGCCAGGGTCAAAGACCAAGAAGCCGAAGAAAGAGAAGGAGCAGGCCGTCTCGGCAACGGCCGTCTGAACCCGGACCTCCTCGACAACGGCCCGGCCCGGCTCAAGGGAAGTACCGGACAAAGCAGGACGCGCCCTCGCGGCGTCTAGATTAGCGGCGGTTTCGAGATGAGAAGACAACACGTGACTGCTTTGGACCGCTTGGAGGGACGTCCGGGCGGCCGTGACGGCTACTGGCCATCGGCGTGGCCGGCCGAGTGTGGTGGTAACCGCAGGCAGAAAGCCGCAAAAGGGCGACTCGACGCCGCTCCTGGCGCCGCATCGGTGGTTTCTCGCCGCAACAGGCGCTGGAACGTGATGTTCGTCGAGCGTGAGCCCGACCAGTGGTATCTGGGTGGGACGATGCCGGCCTTCAGCGGCCCCGAACCGTACGGCTGGGTGGAGCGGCTGGACTTGCGCGAGGGCAGGACCGGCGCTGAAACTCTCGAGCCGGAAGCGTCCTCGCCGAGACTGCAGTGCGGAGACCATGTGTGGTGCGGTTCGATCCTGGCGCACGCCAACGGCGCCGTCTACAGCGTGAACGGCTCGTATCTGCACAAGCTAGA
>JAAXHN010000130.1 GCA_012270885.1 Acidimicrobiia bacterium
CACCAGCACCCCCCGGCGGGCCATCCACAGCCAGCCCCTGTCGTCCACGCGGATATGCCGTATTGCCGTCCTCACAATCTCTGCCACCTCGGGGGCGCTCACATCGACGAAGTCGAGGTGCCGGCTCCGCGGATCGTAACGGCCTACCACGGCTTCCTCGTTCCTGTGATGGGAGGCGATCCACAGATGGCCGGAGGCGTCCTGGGCCAGCTTCCAGGCCCAGTTGTGGGCACCGCCCTGGCCGAAGAGGGGGCTCATGCAGCGGCCATCCAGGCTGATGATCCCCCGGGTCCGCGTGGCCAGCCAGGTCGTGCCCGTCGAGTCGGTCACCAGGTCGTGCACCCGCCCTATGGGTTGGCCCCCGATCTCGGTGGTGCACTCCACGCACCGTCCGTCGACGAACCGGCCGATTCCCGCCCCAGAAAGCACCTGCATCGAGCCATCGGGCTGCGGCTGCAGGCCCAGGATCTCGTTGGACGGCAGCCCGTGGTCGGTGGTGTACACCTGGAACCCCCGGCCGTCGAAGGCGGCCAGTCCCCCGCCGAGCGTACCGAACCACAGCTGCCCGTCCGCGTCTTCGACGATGGTCATCACCGTGAGAGAGGGAAGGCCGTCGGAGAGTCCGAAGCTCTCGAAGACTTCTCCGTCGAACCGGCTTACCCCGCCATCGGCGGTGGCGACCCAGAGCAGACCGCGTCTGTCCTGGAAGAGATCCTCAACCAGCATCCCGGCCAGCCCGTCCTGGAGGGTGTACTGGCGGGAGCCGGTGTAGCCGAAGGGTGCTGTTCCTCCCGGCTTCATGGGCAGTGCTCGTCATCCCCGTGGCGGTGGTGGAGGCGATCTCCCCGGGCAGCGCGAAACCTCCAGCCGCCTGCCCGAGCAACCACGTTGGAATTAGGGTGGACCTGCGGAGTTGATCAAGGAGCAGCTCTGAGTCAGGGCCTACCTGCCCTGACACGGGTCTCTCGCGCACCTGGGGGACCCGGGCAGAGTAGCCTAGTCAGGAAAATGGAATTGAGCGGATACGCTTCAAACGTATGGATCCCAAAACCACAGATTCCATTGGCCGTCAGTGACATAAGGCTGGATTGTCGTATCCATACGCTCATATCGTACGATGGCCAGACTTTCCAGGTATCGCCAGCTTCTGCCAAGTGTTGAATTTCCACTTGCTTTTCGCAGTAGGGACCCCCTTATCTGAGGCCATGCAGGTGGATGATTACGTGCCTGTTTCCAATGACATGACAGGAAGAGGCAGGATGAGACTGAGACAAGCCCCCCCTCCGGTTGCATGCAGGCAGCCTGGCCCCGGCGGCCTTCCTGATGCTGATCCAGGGCCCGTCCGAGGTCCTGGCCGACCGCGAGAGACGTCCATGTCCCCAAGAACTGCCGAGAGATGAGAGTGAAGAGTCGAACAGGAATTCTCTGGTGCACCCTGCGTCCAGGTCCGGTCGCTGCCCTGATCGGCCTGCTTGGGTCGATCGCCTCTCACGACCCCGCCCGGGGCGCCGGTTTCTACCTCGAGTGTCCCACTACCGAAGTTCGCGAAGGCGATTCTTTCGAAGTCACCCTCGTGTACACAGGCACCCTCGGTTCAGGTCGATACATAGGCGCCTACTGGCACACTGACGCGGGCACTGCCGACTCCACCGATTACGTTGCCCAGGATAGAGAACTCCACTGGGGTAGCGTGGAAGACTCGAGGGACGGCCGTGTAAACCACACATTCAGCACCCGTGAAGACACCCTGATCGAGGGTAACGAGACCTTCACGGTTTTCTTCACCCCCACGAGCAACGTCGTGAACATGAACGACCCCGACCGCGACAACAGGTGCGGAATCACCATCATCGACGACGACCCCGGCATCACTGACGTCGACATCGTCTCGACCCCGGCCAGGGACGAAACCTACGGAGTGGGCGAGACCATCAGGTTCGGGGCGACCTTCAGCCGCGCGGTGGAGGTGGACGGCAATCCGGAACTTGGCCTCCGGGTCGGGAGCAACTGGAGGTCCGCCCGTTACCTCTGGGGTTCCGGCACCAGGGGACTGGTGTTCGGCTACACGGTGAGGTCCGAGGACAGAGACGAGGACGGTGTCTCAATGGGTGGAGGCTACCAGGACAGTGAAGGCCAGTGGCACAACTTCATCAACCACACCGCGGTCACGGCCGTGGGAACCGACACCGTGGCCTACCGGGGTTATGCCGGCATCGATGATCAGTCGCGCCACAAGGTGAACGGCTACCTCACTCCCATCGGCACCGGAATGGAGATCACTTCCACGCCTGCCGGTGGGGACAGCACCTACCGCTACGGGGAGACCATCACCGTTGCCCTCACCTTCAGCGCGGCCGTGGATGTGAACGGGACGGTTCTGTTGAACGCTCGAGTGGGAACCGGTGACAACACCTGGCGCGGGGCCAGGTACCAGGAGGGCTCCGGCACCCGAACCCTGGTCTTCGGCTACACGGTGCAGTCGAAAGACCTGGATACCGACGGATTCAGGGTGGAGGGAAGCTACATCCAGGACGGTGTCCGCCGCGGTTTCGGCGGCAGCGGCACCGTATTGGTCAAGGGCTCGGACACGGAGGTCGTCCCACCGAACTTCTCCGGCCTGTCGGACCAGTCCGGCCACAAGCTGGACGGCCGGCCATACGCCAGAACGATCTCCATCACCTCCACCCCCACGGCCACGAGCGATACCTACGGCAAGGGCGACACGATCGAGGTCAGCATCGACTTCGGCCAGGCAGTGGACGCCGCGGACAGTGTATTCGCCATCATCAGGATGGGTTCGATCTGGAACCAGCGGCATCCCCCCGTCGTTTCGGGCAGCGGCACCGACACTCTGCGGTTCGAGTACGAGGTCGTGGAAGGGGACCGCGACAGCAACGGGATCGACGCCTTCCTCCCCCATGGCCTGGACATCAAGGCTGCGGGCACCGACATCGCCTACCTGCCCAACCCTGGAGGTGAGACTCCTGCCATGGGCGAAGACCCGGCCCACAAGGTGGACGCCAGGCTCATAGGAAACGACACTCGGGCCCCCACCATCTCTTCGATCACCTTCACCGACAGTCCGGGGCCGGGTGCGGACTCCACCTACGTCGCCGACGACTACATCGGGGTCTGGGTGACCTTCAGCGAGAGGGTGCTCGCCACCGGCGCACCCCAGGTGGAGTTCGACATCGGCGGCACGGCGCGGATTGCCCGGTACGGACAACTGGCCGGCGGAAGGACCATCGACCCGAAGGTCCAGAGCGTCGCCGATGCCACGGTGATCTTCGGCTACACCGTG
>JAAXHN010000131.1 GCA_012270885.1 Acidimicrobiia bacterium
CGCAACGGCCTCCCCGCCGACGGAGTTGTGGGAGCCAGTTCCTGGCTCAGGATGTTCCCCGGCGCCGAGGCGGCGGAGGCGCCTTCACCGGATCCGGGGGACAACAGTTTCGACGGAGAAGCTCCTCCCTACCCCGGCCGGCCTCTGCGGAACGGTTCCCGGGGGACGCATGTGATTATCTGGCAGCGGGCGCTCGGGATCCCCGCTGACGGGCACTTCGGCCCCCAGACCGCCCAGGCCACCCGGGAGTGGCAGCGCGCCAACGGCCTCGAGGTCGACGGGATAGTGGGCGCCAACTCATGGGTCAAGATGTTCCCGGGAGCGAGCGTGCCGGGCGGCTCGTCCTCCACGGGGAGTTCCGCCGCCCGTCCCTCATCGGTGGTCATTGAAGAGGGCGACAGGGGTGCTCTGGTGGAGAAGTGGCAGAGGGCGTTGGGGGTCGAGGTGACGGGGGTGTTCGATGAGAACACCGTGGCCCACACCAAGTATTGGCAGCGCACCCAGGGTATCGCCGCCGATGGCAGGGTCACCGATACCTCCTGGTCTGGCATGTTCCCCACCGAGGAGGTCCCGGGCGCCGACGACGGCAGCTCCGGCGCAGATGAGTCTTCCCCCGACGACTCGTCTTCTCAGCGTCCCTCGCTGGAGGTCCTGGAGTTCGGGGATACGGGGCCGAGAGTGGAGAAGTGGCAGAGGGCGTTGGGGGTCGAGGTGACGGGGGTGTTCGATGAGAACACCGTGGCCCACACCAAGTATTGGCAGCGCACCCAGGGTATCGCCGCCGATGGCAGGGTCACCGAGACGTCTTGGTACCGTATGTTCGGTGATGAGGAATGAAGAACTCGCCGTAGCGGTTGTCAAGGGACTGGCCATGGACGCCGTCCAGCGAGCCAACTCCGGCCATCCGGGGATGCCCATGGGAATGGCCGACATTGCCGTTACCCTCTGGTCCCGTTTCATGAGGGTGGACCCCGAATGTCCCACCTGGGCCGACAGGGACCGCTTCGTACTCTCCAACGGTCACGGCTCGATGCTGCTCTACGCCATGCTGCATCTGTGCGGGTTCCCGATCACCATGGACGATTTGAAGAACTTCCGCCAGTGGGGCTATCCCACCGCAGGCCACCCGGAACGGGAGCCGGAACTGGGTATCGAGACAACCACCGGTCCTCTCGGCCAGGGCTTCGCCAACGGGGTGGGGATGGCCATCGCCGAGGAGCATCTCCGGGCCCGGTTGGGCGCCGACCAGGTGGATCACCACACCTACGGATTCGTGTCCGACGGAGACCTGATGGAGGGTGTGGCGGCCGAGGCGGCTTCTCTGGCCGGGCATCTCGGCCTGGGAAGGCTGATCTACTTCTACGACGACAACCGCATCTCCATCGACGGCGGGACAGAGATCACCTTCTCCGAGGACGTCGGAGCGCGGTTCCGGTCGTTGGGCTGGCACACCGTCTCGGTCGACGGTCACGACCGGTGGGCCGTTGCGGAGGCGACCCGGGAGGCTTTGGGAACGGCGGACCGGCCGTCACTAATCGTCTGTCGCACCCACATCGCTCACGGAGCTCCCAACCTTGTCGACACCTCGGCCGCCCACGGCGCTCCGTTGGGAGAGGATGAGGTGAGGATGACCAAGGAAAGGATCAGGCTACGTCCTGATGAGGACTTCTGGGCGCCGGCGGAGGTCTACAGCTTCTTCTCGGAGGCTATGGAGCGGGGAAGGGCGGCGCGTCGAGATTGGGAGAGCCGGGAACGTACTGCAGAGTGGAAGGCTTTCCATACCCACAGGCCGGTGCAACTGGAATCCCCGGGGTTCGAGCCGGGCGAAAGCATCGCCACCCGTTCAGCGTCGGGGAAACTCTTCGGCCAGATCGGGGAGAAGGTCCCGGGTTTCATCGGCGGCGCGGCCGACCTGGCGGAGTCCACCAAGACGGTGCTGCCCGGCGATCCCGGTTTTTCCCGTTCGGTACGCACCGGTAGGAACATTCACTTCGGGGTGAGGGAGCACGGGATGGGAGGGATCGTGAACGGGATGGCGCTGCACGGGGGGGTACGCCCATACGGTTCCACCTTCTTCGTGTTCACCGACTACATGCGTCCCTCCATCCGGCTCTCCGCCCTGATGGGGATACCGTGTGTGTGGGTGCTCACCCACGATTCGATCTTCCTGGGTGAGGATGGCCCTACCCATCAGCCCGTTGAGCATCTGGCGAGCCTCCGGGCCATGCCCGGATTGTGGGTGATCCGTCCCGCCGACGCCACCGAGACGATGGAGGCTTGGGAGATGGCGCTCAATCGCACCGATGGCCCCACCGTCCTGGCGCTCAGTCGCCAGAACCTACCCGTGCTGGACCGCTCCCAGGCGCAAGGCGGGGCCGCCCAGGGCGGGTATGTGCTGCGTCCCGGGGAAGATGTGGTGCTAATGGCCGGCGGGTCGGAGGTGTCCCTGGCGCTGGAAACCGCCGACTTGCTGGAGAACCGGGGAATCTCGGCGCAGGTGGTCAGCCTTGCCTGCTGGGAGGCGTTCGCAGAGCAGGACTCCTCCTATCGGCGAGGGGTGCTCGGAGCGGGCATTCCCAGGGTCTCGGTGGAGGCCGGCGCCACCTTCGGGTGGGAAAGAATGGTGGGAGCCGACGGGCTTGCGATCGGGATCGACAGTTTCGGAGCCTCGGCGCCCTATGAGGTACTGGCCCGCCAGTTCGGCTTCCTAGCCGAGGCCGTGGCCGGGCGGGTGCTTTCCCACATCTCCGCCTAGCAGCGGTGATACCGGCCGGCGCCACTTTCGGACCCGCCGCCTTCATGGCCGCCTGGGCGGGGGGTCTGGCACTCACCCTGCCGCTGGCGGTTCGCTGGGGGGTCGCCAAGCGGGGGTACCAGATGCTGGGCGCCGGGACCGCCGCGCTGTTGATGATCTACCCGGCGCTGCGCTCATGGTGGGCGACTGCCGGTCTGGTCCTGGTTCTGGGCGGGGTCTGGCGTTCGGGTCGGCGGGAGTACCCAGGGTTGGTGGCGACCGGAGCCGTCTTGACATTGGTCTCCTCGGTGCTTTCGGCCGGATGGGTGTCGACTATCGCCAGCGGAGCGGCCCTGGGGGGAATCACCGCGACCATGCTCTTGGGTCATTGGTTCCTGGTGGACCCGACGCTTCCCCGCTGGGCCTTGCGGCGGCTGGCTTTGCTGGCAGGCATCGGGTTGCTTCTCAGCCTGGTGGGCGGCTGGATCAACGGGGCGATTCCCTATGACGGTGGATCATTGGGCTGGGTTCTTGCCGTGCTCTCTCTGGTGGGTGCCGCCCTGGTGGTGGGCACCTGGTACTCCCTGGGCGAGACCGGTTACTCAGGAGTGATGGCCGCCACCGGTCTCTCCTACCTGGGCGTAGTAACGATAGCCGGAGTGGTGTTTCTCAATCATCTGATGCTGTAGGGAACCCGAAGGTTGATACACGACAGTCGTGGTACACTAGAATCGTGTGACCTCTAAACCGGAGAAATGCAAATGCGAAACGTCACTATCACCCTTGATGAAGAGACAGCCAGGTGGGCCCGTATTGAGGCGGCGAAGCTCGGCACAAGCGTTTCCCGCCTGGTAGGCGGGATGTTGACCGAACACATGAAGAGAGCGGCAACGTATGAGAGGGCGCGGCGGTCATACTCCAATCGTTCACCCAGTGTTCTAAAGGCAGGCGATGGAGCCTATCCCGCGAGAAGTGAGATTCACTCAAGGTGACAGCGTTTGTTGATACCAATGTTCTGGTCTATGCCCGGGATGCAAGTGAGCCGGGGAAACAGCCTGTCGCGCGCGAGTGGATCGATCGTCTATGGAGGACAAGACAAGGCCGTTTGAGTGTGCAG
>JAAXHN010000132.1 GCA_012270885.1 Acidimicrobiia bacterium
ATCTTCCGGGAGAACACCGAGGACGTGTACTCCGGCATGGAGTTGGAACATGGGGGACCGGAGGCCGCCAGGCTCATCGAATACCTGAGAACCGAGTTCGGATGGAGGATTCGCCCGGACTCGGGAATCGGGATCAAGCCGGTCTCGATCACGGCCACCAAGCGCCTGGTCAGGGCCGCCATCCGCTACGCCCTGGATCGGGGTTACCGTTCGGTCACCCTGGTTCACAAGGGCAACATAATGAAGTACACCGAGGGGGCCTTCCGGGACTGGGGGTACGAGGTGGTGAGGGAGGAGTTCTCCGACCAGGCGGTGAGTTGGGCGGACTCGGGAGGAGACTCCGGAGACCGGCTGCTGGTCAAGGACGTGATAGCCGACTCCTTCCTGCAGCAGATCATTCTCCGACCTGCCGAATACGACGTGATCGCCACCCTCAACCTGAACGGTGACTACGTCTCCGACGCCCTTGCCGCCCAAGTGGGGGGGATAGGAATCGCTCCCGGAGGCAACATCAACTTCAATACCGGGCATGCGGTCTTCGAGGCCACCCACGGAACCGCCCCCAAGTATGCAGGGATGGACAAGGTGAATCCCGGTTCGCTGATCCTTTCGGGAGAGATGATGTTCCGCTATCTGGGATGGGAGGAAGCGGCCGACCTGGTTATCTCCGGCATGGAGCGCACCATCTCGGAGGGGATCGTCACCTACGACCTGGCCCGCCTGCGCACCGGGGCTACCGAGGTGAGCACTTCGGCCTTCGCCTCGGCGGTGATAGAAAGGATGTAACCTGGCGAATCCGGCTCAATATGGTGGGCGGCGGGCGCCGGGACAGGGGTATTCTTGGGCATTGCCCCTACATGACAGACCATGAGCGTTGCCACTCTCGAAATATCTCGTAAGCCCTCGGTTTTTCCTCCCGAGGAACGGGCTGCGCTCGAGCCGCTGATCGGAGAGATCGAGCAGCTCAAGGCCGAGCGCAACGCGGTGATCACCGCCCACAACTACATGACCCCCGACATCTACTACGGGGTTGCCGACATGGTGGGCGACTCTCTGGCCCTGGCCCAGATGGCGGCCCGGAGCGATGCAGACGTGATCCTCATGGCGGGCGTTCATTTCATGGCCGAGACATCCAAGATCATCAACCCCGACGCCACCGTTCTGATCCCCGATCTGCGAGCCGGGTGTTCGCTGGCCGAGGGGATCACCGGCGCCGACGTGCATCGTCTCAAACAACTCCATCCCGGGACACCGGTGGTCAGCTATGTGAACACCACGGCGGAGGTCAAGGCCGAGTCCGACATCTGCTGCACCTCCGGGAACGCAACGGCGGTGGTGGAGTCGCTGGGATCGGATCGGGTTATCTTTCTCCCCGATGGCTTCCTCGGCCGCTACGTCGCCTCCCACACCGATGTGGAGATCATCCTTTGGGAGGGACGCTGCATAGTCCATGAGCGGTTCAGCGGGAAAGAGCTCACCGCTCTGCGACGCCAACTCCCGCTCATTCCGGTGATCGCCCACCCCGAATGCGCACCCGATGTGCTCGACCAGGCCGACTTCGTGGGATCTACCCACGGGATCGTCAACTGGGTGCGGGACAACCGTCCCTCCCAGGTAATGATGCTCACCGAGTGCTCCATGGCCGACAATGTCGCATACGAACTGGACGATGTGGAGATCGTGCGGCCCTGCAACCTGTGTCCCCACATGAAGAGGATCACTCTGGACAACATCAAGACCTCCCTCTCGACCATGACCCACGAGGTGGTGCTGGCTCCCGATGTCGCAGCCCGGGCCCGACGGGCGGTTGAGCGGATGCTAGAGGTGGGCCGCAGCTGACCTGGCAGGGAGATCCCCGTCACCTATTGGAGCAGGCCTTTTCCGAAGATCTGGGGACGGCCGGGGACCTGACCACCAGCGCCCTGGTCGACGAGCGGCGCATGGCGAGGGGAGTGGTGGTGTTCAAGTCGGAGGGCAGGGTGGCGGGCCTGGCGCTGGCTGCCGCCGCCTTTCGCTATCCGGACTCCCGGGTGAGGTTCGAACCGAAGACGAGTGACGGTGCCGACCTGGACGAGGGAGAGGAGGCGGCGGTGGTGAGCGGTCCTGCCAGGGGCATCCTGGCCGCGGAGCGGGTGGCGCTCAACCTCCTGGGCCGCATGTCGGGGATCGCCACCGCCACCCGCCAACTGGTGCGGGCGGTGGCGGGCACCGGCGCCCGCATCAGCGACACCCGCAAGACCACTCCGGGAATGCGGGCGTGGGAGAAGGAGGCGGTCCGCCTGGGAGGGGGAGTCAACCACCGTATGGGTCTCTGGGACGCGGTGCTGATCAAGGACAACCATCTCGCCCTGGTCGGGAGTCCCTCCGGAGCCGTGCGAAGAGCCCAGGAGGAGACCGGGGGAGAAGTTCCGGTGATCGTCGAGGTCTCTGCGCCGGCGAAACTCGACGAGGTGGTGGCGGCCCGCCCAGACGTGATTCTTCTGGACAACATGACCCTCGGCCAGATGACCGAAGCGGTGCAGCGGGTGGGAGGCAGGGTCACTCTGGAGGCCAGCGGGGGAGTCTCCCCTGCGAATGTCCGGCAGGTTGCGGAGACTGGGGTGGACATCATCTCGACGGGATGGGTGACCCATTCGGCCCCGGTGGTGGACGTCAGTCTGAGGTTGTCAGGTGTCTGAGGTGCAGCCTCCCTCGACCGACTCTTCCCCGAAACGGCCGCTCCGGGTGGTGATCCCCGCCTACGACGAGGAGCGGGTGGTGGGGGCGCTGGTCGAAGACCTTCGGTGTCAGAACTACCCGTCCGAGGCCTATACGGTGTGGGTGCTGGCCGACCGATGTGAGGACGACACCGCCGGGGTAGCCGTTCGCGCAGGGGCGCGGGTGGTGGAACGCTCCTGCGGCCCGGACGGGAAGGGGGAACTCCTCCGATGGCACCTGTCCGAACATCCGCTTGCCCCGAACGAAGCGCTGGTGGTGCTGGACGCCGACAACCGGGTGGACGGCGACCTCCTTTCCCGTTTGGCCGGCGCCCTGGCGGAGGGGGCGAAGGTCGTTCAGGCTTCGGTGCTTCCCTCCAACCTCGGCGCTTCCCCGATCGCGGCCGCGGCCGGGCTGGGCGACTGGATGACCAGGGAGATGGTGTATGCCAATACCAAGCGCCGGCCCGTCGAGTTGGGTGGGACCGGTTTCTGCATCACCGCCGCAGCGTTGGAGGAGGTTGGAGGATGGAGCGGGTCGTTCACGGAGGATCTCGATCTCACGGTCAGGCTGGTACAGGCGGGTCATCGGATCGAGTACCTGCCCGAAGCCCGGGTCTGGGACGAGAAGCCCACTGACCTGCGGTCTGCGGTGCGCCAGCGACGAAGGTGGGCGCAGGGAAGGGCCGGAGTGCGCAAACGCAGGGGCCGGGCCCTCCTGGGTCGGGCGGTGGCGGAGCGCTCCGCGCCGATGATGCTCATGGCAGTGCGCCTGGCGGTCCCGGGTCGCTCTTTTCTCATGCTCCTGACGCTGGCGCTCGGGGCCTGGGCGGCGGTGGGTGGATGGGGGTTTCCCTTCTCCTGGCCGGTGTGGACGGCAGTGGCCCTTTGGCTGGCCGGACGGCCGGTGTGGGCGCTCTGGCGTGTGAGGGAGGTGCGGCCCCATCTCCGGTGGTATCCGATCACGTTGATCTGGGGTTTTGTGTGGTTGTTGGTGCGTCTCCTTCCCCACCGCCGGGAGTGGTATCACACCCTTCATCAGGGGACGGCGTCCGGGGAGGACGCGGCGCCAATTTGAGTTTGCCTGACGGAGGGGAGGTGTATATACTTGCCCTTCGTGGTCTTAGTGCCTCACGCCGCTTCTTAGGGCTCTCCGTCTGACCCAGTCCCGGAGTGTCCTCCGGGTGCGGTCAAAACCAGGAAAAAGGTAATCCGATCTCCCGCGCGCGGAGGTCGGGTTTCGCCGGTGAAGGAAAGTTATGCCGACTATCCAACAGTTGGTGCGCCGCGGGCGCAAACCTAAGAAGAAGAAGGTGAAGACGGCCGGTTTGGCCGGCGCCCCCCAGCGGAGGGGAGTATGCACCCGCGTGTATACGGTGACTCCCAAGAAGCCCAATTCGGCGTTGCGGAAAGTGTGCAGGGTGAGGCTGTCCTCGGGCATCGAGGTGACCGCCTACATCCCCGGTGAGGGACACAACCTCCAGGAACACTCCATCGTGCTGGTCAGGGGTGGCCGGGTCCGCGACCTGCCCGGTGTGCGATACAAGGTGATCAGGGGCACTCTGGACGCGGCGGGAGTCTCCGATCGACGGCAGGCCCGTTCCCGCTACGGGGCCAGAAGGTCGGCGCTATGAGACGAGCCGCCGCCACCAAGCGCAAGGTCGATCCCGATCCGGTATTCCGGAACGTCCTGGTCAGCCGGGTCATCAACAAGGTGTTGTGGAAAGGGAAGAAGGACTTGGCCCGCAGGATCGTTTACGCCGCCCTCGAACGGGTGGAACAGCGGACCCGCCAGGATCCGGTGAGCGTGCTGAGAAGGGCGATCGAGAACATCAAGCCCCAGATGGAGGTGCGCTCTCGTCGGGTGGGAGGCTCCTCGTACCAGGTGCCCATGGACGTCCGTCCCGACCGGTCCCGCTGTCTCGCGATCCGGTGGCTGGTGGGGTATGCGCGCCAGCGGCGGGAGCCGACCATGGCCTTGCGGCTGGCCGGCGAGATACTCGACGCGGCGAACAACACCGGGTCTGCGATCAAGAGACGCGAAGACATGCACAAGATGGCGGAGTCGAATAAGGCCTTCGCCCACTACCGCTGGTAAGAGGTGTTGCTGTGGCCGCGGACCGGGGAAATCGCCTACTGCGCATGCGCCAGGTACCTCTGAGCAGGACACGCAACATCGGGATCATGGCGCACATCGACGCAGGGAAGACCACGCTCACTGAGCGGATTCTCTACTACACCGGTCGGAACTACAAGATCGGGGAGGTACACGAGGGCGCCGCCACGATGGACTGGATGGCACAGGAGCAGGAGCGGGGAATCACTATCACCTCGGCGGCGACCACCTGCATCTGGCACGACCACAGCATCAATATCATCGACACGCCCGGACATGTGGACTTCACCGTGGAGGTGGAGCGGAGCCTCCGGGTTCTGGATGGGGCGGTGGCGGTGTTCGACGGGGTGGCCGGGGTGGAACCTCAGTCGGAGACGGTCTGGCGCCAGGCCGACCGCTACCAGGTCCCGCGAATCTGTTTCATCAACAAACTCGACCGGGTAGGCGCCGATTTCTTCGCGGACGTCGATGCGATCCGCGATCGCCTCGACGCCACGCCGCTGGTCCTTCAGTTGCCGGTGGGTGAGGAGAGCGGCTTCCGGGGCGTGGTGGACCTGGTGGAGATGCAGGTTCACGAGTGGAGAGGAGACGACGGGAAGCGCTGGGACACCGGGGAGATTCCCGAGCCGATGCTGGACATCGCCTACCGCTATCGCGCCCAACTCCTGGAGCAGGTGGCCGAGGTGGACGAGAAACTGCTGGTCAAATTCCTCGAAGACCTGTATATCACCCCCGACGAGATACGCTCGGCGATCCGGGTCGGGGTGCTCAACCACCTGTTCGTGCCGGTCCTTTGTGGGGCGGCCTTCAAGAACAAGGGAGTCCAGCCTCTTCTGGACGCGATCATCCACTACTTGCCGAGTCCCTTGGACCTGCCACCGGTCGAGGGGTTCATCCCCAAGCACCCCCAGAGGGTCTTGGAGCGCAGGGCTACCGACGATGAGCCGTTTTCGGCTCTGGCATTCAAGATTATGAGCGACCCCCATGTGGGGAAGCTCACCTACTTCCGGGTCTACTCGGGCACCGCATCAAAGGGCGGGACCGTGCTCAACACCTCTAACGGCCGCAAGGAGCGGCTGGGACGCCTGCTGCGAATGCACGCCAACCATCGCGAGGAAGTGGACCATGTCTACACGGGCGACATCGTGGCTGCGGTGGGGTTGCGCAATACCACCACCGGTGACACGCTTTCGGCCGTGCACGCCCCGATCAGCCTGGAGACCATGGCGTTTCCAGCCCCGGTGATCTGGGTCGCGATCGAGCCTCGCACCCGGGTGGACCAGGACAAGCTGAGCCACTCCCTCCAGAAGCTCTCGGAGGAGGATCCCACGTTCCTGGTACGCAGCGACGCCGAGACCGGCCAGACCATCATCGCCGGAATGGGGGAACTCCACTTGGAGGTGCTTGTTGATCGCCTGGTCCGGGAGTTCAAGGTGGCGGCCAACATCGGAAGGCCCCAGGTCGCTTACCGTGAGACCATCATGTCGGGGGCGAAAGGGATCGAGGGACGCTACGTACGCCAGAGCGGTGGCCGCGGCCAGTACGGCCATGTGGTGATCGACATCGAGCCCATGGGCCCGGGAGGCGGATACGAGTTTGTTGACAGGATTACCGGGGGACGGGTGCCCCGCGAGTACTTACCGGCCGTGGACGCCGGCGTGAAGGAGGCTCTGGATGGCGGCATTCTGGCCGGCTATCCGCTGGTGGACCTGCGGGTGAGCCTGGTCGACGGCTCACATCATGAGGTAGATTCTTCCGAACTGGCCTTTCGGATAGCCGGTTCGATGGCGATTCGCGCCGCCGCACAGAAGGCGGGGATCAAGCTGTTGGAGCCGGTGATGGAAGTGGAAGTGGTCGCTCCCGAGGAGTACATGGGAGAAGTGCTTGCCGACATTTCCTCGCGCCGGGGCCGGATTGGAGAAACCGACCAGCGGGGAGCGGCCCGGATCATCACCGCGGACGTACCACTGGGCGAGATGTTCGGCTTCGCCACCGATATCCGTTCCCGGACGCAGGGGCGAGCTACGTACACGATGCAATTCAAGGCTTACCAGGATGTTCCCGAATCCATTAGTGAAGAACTGCTTCACATGAGAACAGGTAAGTGATTAGAAAGGGGGTGTTTGGTTGTGGGTAAGGTGAGGTTTGAGCGGGTGAAGCCGCATGTGAATGTGGGGACTATGGGTCATATTGATCATGGGAAGACGACTTTGACGGCTGCGATTACTCGGGTGTTGTCTGAGCGGGTTGGTGGGGTGAATGTGTTTACGGGGTTTGATGATATTGATCGGGCTCCTGAGGAGCGTGAGCGGGGGATTACGATTCAGATTGCGCATGTGGAGTATGAGACTGGTTTGCGTCATTATGCGCATGTGGATATGCCGGGGCATGCGGATTATATTAAGAATATGATTACGGGGGCGGCTCAGGTGGATGGGGCTGTGTTGGTGGTGTCGGCGGTGGATGGTCCGATGCCGCAGACTCGTGAGCATGTGTTGTTGGCGCGGCAGGTGGGTGTGCCGCGGGTGGTGGTGTTTTTGAATAAGTGTGATTTGGTGGATGATGTGGAGTTGTTGGATTTGGTGGAGTTGGAGGTTCGGGATTTGTTGACGGAGTATGAGTTTCCGGGTGATGATGTTCCGGTGGTGCGGGGTTCTGCTTTGTTGGCGTTGGAGGGTGATGTTGTGGCTGGTGATGGGGTGATGGAGTTGTTGGATGCGGTGGATGAGTATGTGGAGGTGCCGGTTCGGGATGTGGATCGGCCGTTTTTGATGCCGATTGAGGATGTGTTTTCTATTACTGGTCGGGGGACGGTGGTGACTGGTCGTGTGGAGCAGGGGGTGTTGGGGGTTGGTGAGGCGGTTGAGGTGGTGGGGTTGCGTGATACGCGTGGTTCGGTGGCGACTGGTGTGGAGATGTTTAGGAAGTTGTTGGATGAGGCGCGGGCTGGGGATAATGTGGGTGTGTTGTTGCGGGGGGTGGGGAAGTCGGAGGTGGAGCGTGGTCAGGTGTTGGCTGCTCCGGGGTCGATTAGGCCTCATGTGGGGTTTGAGGCGCAGGTGTATGTGTTGACTAAGGAGGAGGGGGGGAGGCATAATCCGTTTTTTTCGGGTTATCGTCCTCAGTTTTATTTTCGTACGACTGATGTGACTGGTTCGGTGTTGTTGCCTGGTGGTGTGCAGATGGTTATGCCTGGTGATAATGTTGAGTTGTCGGTGGAGTTGATTGCTCCGATTGCGATGTCGGTGGGGTTGGATTTCGCTATTCGTGAGGGTGGTCGTACGGTGGGTGCTGGTCGGGTAACCAAAATCACCAAATAACCAAAAACCGGAATCACAGAAAAGAAAAGAAAGACTTAAACCCCAATGCCAAGTGATAAAAGACCTCCGATAAAGCTTGCCTGTACCGAGTGCAAACGCCGCAATTACGTGACCACCCGGGGCAGGGCCAATCCGAGTGACAAGGCACAGCGGCGCAACCTGGTAAAGGGGCGATTGGTGCTGAGGAAGTACTGCCGGTGGTGCCGTGTTCACACTTCCCACCGGGAAACCCGTTAAAGAGCGGGCCACATGAGCGCCCTTCGAGGCGTGAGGTAACCTGATGGATGTCTCTGATCTGCAGGGAATGGTCATCGGGCCGGCCCCGCTTCGGCTGTCGCCAGGGAGGATTCGGTCCTACGTCGAGGCCACCGGTGATGACCCGGACCGTTGGATCGGGACCGCGCCTCCCGGGCTTGCCAGCGCCGCGCTCTTCGCAGTGGCTCCGGAACTGCTTTCCCATCCGGCGGTGCGGGCCGAGGGAGGAGCGGCCGTCCATGGCGAACAGGTCTTCCGCTGGCACGCGCCGCTCCGGGCGGGGGAGAACTGGGTGGTGGGAGGCGAGGTGGGACGGGTCCGCCACCGCCGGGGGGTATGGTTCGTGGACTTTGTCCTCCGGATGACCGGATCGGGCGGGGAACCGGTGGTGGAGGGCTCCTCGTCCTTTCTGATCGCCGGCGGTGCGCCTCCCGCACGGAGCGGGACAGAAGAACCCGAGCCCCCACCCGAGGATCGGGCCGAGAACCAGCGGGCCGTCCCCGCCGGCGTGCCCGGAGAGGGAAAGGAGATCCCGGCGCTTTCGAAGTCGGCAAGCCGGGCAGACCTGATCCGTTACGCGGGTGCCACCAGGGATTGGAATCCCATCCACTGGGACCATCAATCGGCCGTGGGAGCGGGGCTTTCGGGTGTGGTGGTGCACGGCCTTGCCTGTGCTGCCTGGATCTGCCAGGGCGTCACCCGCCTGGTTCCCGGAACCGCGCCCCTCCGCCGGGCGCGGTTCCGCTTCCGTCGACCGCTGCGGCCCGGCGTCCCTGCTGAGGTGCGGGGCAGTCGTTTACAGGGGCTCGGCTTCTCTGTGAGCCTCCAATCGGAGGGAAAGACCCTGATTACCGCAACCATCGAAGCTGCAGCGGGCTGAGAGTCCCTCCCCGGCAGGCTGTTCTCTCGCCCCGGTACCCTGTAACCCCATGAACGCCTATCCGGTCAAAGGGGACGACGAAGACCAGTTGGTGGCCCGTGCCAGAGCGGGAGACCAGGAGGCTTTCTCGCTATTGGCCTACCGTCACCAGCACGAGGTGTTCACCTTGGCGATGCGTTTGGCAGGAGATCGCGACTTGGCGGCTGACATATCCCAGGAGGCTTTGCTCCGGGCTTGGCGAGGGATCGGCAAGTTCCGGGGGGAAGCCAGGTTCTCTTCATGGCTGTATCGCATCACGGTCAACGTGGCATGGAGCCAGTTGAGCCGCCGCCAGCGAACCCAGGAGTCCCCGTTGGACGTGGTGGAGAACATGGCGGCACCGGTCTCCAGCTTCAGCCATCCCGAGTTGGCCCTGGAGTCGGCGAACCTGCGAGGGAGACTCCGGCGGGCCCTGTTCGCCCTTCCCCAGCGCGCCCGGGGGGTGGTGGTGCTTCGGGATGTGTACGGCTGGAGCCACGCCGAGATATCCGAGGCGCTGGGCATCTCGATCTCCGCCTCCAAGGTCCGCCTTCATCGCGCCCGAAAGCGCCTTCGCGCCATTCTGGAGAACCCTCCGTGAGGCTGATGCAATCAACCGTCTGTTGGGCTACCCGCCCCCTGGTCCGGTTCTTCGCGGTCGACCGGAAGGCCAGGGGGACGTTCCTGGGGCGACACGCCGATCATTGTCTTCGATGCCAGGCCGAAAGCGCTATCGAAGACCGGATCCATCGCATGCTGGCGGGGATGCACGGCAACCTGATGCCCGCGCCCGCCGGGTTGATGCCGGCTGTGAGGGGAAGGCTGGACCTCCCGGACTCCTATGCCGAGGTCGAGCCGGCCCGCTCGGCCGAGAAGGTGGCGATTGCCGCGGCCGTGGTGGGAGTGGCCTCGGTAGTTGCTTGGACCGTCAGCCGCCGGGTCAGAGGCGGCGGCTGATCCCAGTCCGGCGGGCGGTCCGCTACATAGTGGGTTTACTCCGGAGATCCGGCGGGGTATACTTCAAGCGAGGCTGATAAACCCCTGGAGGGGTGTAGCTCCAAATTGGCAGAGCGCCGGTCTCCAAAA
>JAAXHN010000133.1 GCA_012270885.1 Acidimicrobiia bacterium
CAGGAACCGTCGCCCCCACTCCGAAACAGGACAACCTAGATGAGCACCGCGCCCTGCTTCTCCACCATTTCCAGCAGATCCAGCACCTCACCGGTCGTGCGGAGCTTTATCAAACCGTGGGCGATGTTGGCGCTCACGTATTCTTGGCTGGCCCTGGTGAGCGCCGCCACCGCGTCCGAGACAACCAGGCTGGCGACGCCGCGGTCCGAGAGTTCGAGGCACGTCTGGCTTATGCCAAAGTCAAACATGGTGCCCATCACCACCACGTTGGTGAAATCGGCTCCCCCCAAATAGGATGAGAAAGCCGGACTGGACAGAGCGCTCCACCCCGGCTTGGGAAGGACCAACTCGTGTTCCAGCGGTTCCCAGGCCGGGTGGTAACCGCCCTCCTCCCCATTAAGGTCCCATAGCCAACCGGTCGCCTCTTGAAACCCCGAAACTCTGCCCTCGCGGCAGCCCAGGCTGGCATAGACGACCGCCATCCTCAGGCGACGCGCCGCCCCCAACACTTTGGGGATGTTCTCGGAGATGATGGCAAGGAGTTCAAAGTACTCGTCAAACTCCCTGGTCAGCACCTTTTGTTCGACGCGCCGAGCCAACCATCCTTGTCCGGGGTCACCGAACGGAGAGTGGACATCCTGCAACAGCAGGCAGGCGTTGTCCGCCGTCAGTTGAAGAGGTCTTGACTCCCTGGTGACCAGGGTCAAGGGGTGGCGCAGGGCGATCAGCGTCCTCCGCCCGGTCGTTGCTTATGCCGTTCCTCCCTCTCCCACTGCTCTTGCCACTCCCACCGAGACTGCATGTCTTCTGGGTTCGGAGTGACTTTACCGGGAGCAAACTCGAAATCCCATCCCTCCGCGGCAACGGTGTCCACCACCATGCCTGCGTCGAAGCAGAGTCCGGTGAACCTCCCCGGAGGCTGGCTGGCCAACCAGACAAACCCCTCCCCAAGCACGGTGGGATCGGTCCATCCGGATCTGACGTCTTCAGGCACCTGCGCTGCTTGTGCCAGGGTCATCCCGGTTGGCTTGATTCGCTTCCCGGCTCCGGGACCCATGGTGTTAACGGCAATGTTGTATGGCGCCCACTCTATGGCCAGAGACTTGGAAAACCCCTCCAGCCCGTGTTTTCCCACGCAATACGCGGCTCCGTTGGGATAAGCGAAGAAACCGGCGCGGCTCGCCACCGAGATGATGTGTCCACCTCCCTGAGCCCTCAGCGAGTCCCGCACTGCCTTCGCTCCGTTGAACAGGCCACCCAGATGGATGTGCAACTCATGCCACCAGAACTCGTGAGAGGTTTCATCGAGACTGATCACCGGCATAATGGCAGCGGCATGTATCAACATGTCCAGACGGCCCCATTGTTCAACCACTGAACGGACGACACTCCCGAACATCTCAGGGTCGGCCACGTCCAAAGGAACAGTGACCAGGTGGGTTCTGCTCAACTCGTTCCCCTGGAAAGAAGCCGCCATGTCCTCTTCATCCACATCGGTGGCACAGACCCTGACGCCAGCTTGTGCGAAAGCCTTGGCGATACCGCAACCAAGTCCCCTACCGGCGCCGGTCACCAACGCTACTTTCCCCTCCAGTTGCGGGATAGTGGGGTTTCTCTTGAGAATCATGACGAACCTAACTGACCCGGAGACCCGATGCAGGTGCAGAACGAGTCTAGCTCTCCCCTATCTGGTCCGATCACAGAGTTGAGGTCTCGGTGTCGAGGCCCAGGCGCATGCGGCCCACGGTCTCCATCGTCCTCGGCGCCACCATGGCGTGCTGGGCCGCCACCGCGGCGTCCCGGAAGCAGCGCTGGATCGGGCTCGTGCGATACACCGCGGCGCCGCCCGCGGTCCTGAACATCGAACCGGCCGCATCGGCCGCCGTTTCCGTGGCGTGGGTCGCCGCCAGCCGGATGCGGCATCTCTGGTCGACGGTAGAGGGCCGTCCCGCCCGCGCGTCCTGGAAGCTGTCGTCCACCGCGTCAAGCAGTAGCGTCCATGCCGCAGCCAGCCTGGCCTCGGCCCGTGCCACCTCCGCTTGGGTTGCGGCCCGTTCGGCCAGGATCCTGGCACTGCCCTGGGGCTTCTTCGCCCCGGCCAGTTCCACCAGTTCGTCGATCGACCGGCGGGCGATTCCCACCGCCACGGCCGCCACCCCGCTGGCCAAGAGCCCATAGAACGAGAACCGGGACCAGGCGTTGTCCCGCACCGGCCTGGCCGCATGGATCTGCACCCAGCGTCCCTCGGGCACGAAGACATCGCGCGCCTCGAAATCGACCGAGCCGGTGCCGGCCAGGCCGGCCACGTCCCAGGTGTCAATCAGTTCGACGTCGTGGGGATCCATGAACACGAAGGGAACGGCCAGCCCATCGGTCCGAGGCTCGGGTCGCCCGTCGGCGCCGACCACGAAACAACCGCCTCCGATAGTTGTGCAATGTCTGACGCCCGAGCCCCACTGCCAACGCCCCGAGACACGCAGGCCGCCGTCGACGGGCACCGCCCGGCCCCGGGGAACCACGAATCCTCCCCCAATGGCCCCAGGATCACCAAACAGGTCTCCCGCATGCGGATCGGGAAGGTACGAGGCCAGCACCGACGTCGTGGAGCCGATGGCCACGCACCAACCGACCGAGCCGTCGTGGTAGGCGAACTCCTCGAAAACCTTCAAGCTCTCCGTGACGGTTATCCCAGGTCCGCCCAGATCGTCGGGCACACAAAGCCGGAAGGCCCCGGTCGACCGGATGGTATCGACCAAGTCGAGAGGCAGCGTGCCGAGCGCCTCGATCTCCACCGATCGGGCTCGGACCTGAGGGCCGAGGTTGCGGGCCGCAGCCAACACCGGATGGGTCACGAGCACCAACTTAGGACCGCTCCCCGACTTTTCTGCTCCTGGCCCCACTCTGCGTGCCGCCTGTCTCCACGGTGAACAGACTCAAGAGGTGACGAGAGACCCTCAGTACCCCCGGCCTGATTGTCTTTCATACCATTCCCATCGCGCCTTCATGTCTCCTGGATCGGACGTGACCTTTTCGGGAGCGAAGTCGAAGTCCCATCCTTCGGTTGCAATGGTATCCACAATCTTTCCGGCATTGAATCGGAGCCCGGTGAATCTGTTTGGAGGCTGGCTCCCCAGCCAGACATAAGCCTGACCCAGTTCGACAGGATCCGTCCAGGTCGATTTCACCTCTTCGGGCGCCTGCTCTGCCTCCGCCACGGTTACCCCTGATGGCTTGATTCGTTTCCCGGGCCCCACAGTGTTGATAGCTATGTTGTGAGGCACAGCTTCTATGGACAGGGATTTGGCAAACCCTTCCTGGCCGTGTTTTCCCACACAATATGCAACCTCATTGGCAAAACCGTGAAAGCTGGAGAGGCTGGCCACAGACATGATGTGTCCACCACCTTGCGCCTTCATCACCTCCCACACCGCCTTCGTGCCATTGAACAGGCCGCCCAGATTGATGGTGACCTCATTCCACCATGCCGCATGAGACGTCTCCTCAAAGCCGATCACCGGCATTATCACGGCAGCATGAACCAACACATCCAACCTGCCCCATTCATCAACCACTCTGTGGACGACATTGTCGAACATTTCAGGTTCGGTTACATCCAAAGGCAGATTGAGAAGTTGAGTTCCACTCGTCGCCATCCCCCTGAAAGAAGCTTCCATCTCCGCTTGGTCCACATCGGTTGCGCACACCTTCACACCCGCTCCCACGAAAGCCTTGGCGATACCGCAGCCGAGGCCCCGGCCCGCCCCTGTCACCAGGGCAACCTTCCCCTCCGTTCGCGGAATGGCCGGGGTGCCTGTAAAGACCATGCTCAATCTAACCGGCTCGAGCGTCCCCAGCCTCTAACCGCGGCTGATGCACTAAGGGAACAATCCGACACAAAGCCCCACATCGCTACTCACCCAACTCTACCCCGAGGCCGGATGCCAGTGTCCCAACTAGCACCTGTAAGAAACCCTGATCACAGACGATTCCGGGGAATGCCGAGCCGCGTTTGACAGGACGTTGCTCAGAACCTGGACTATGCGACGGCGATCCGCCATCACCAAGGGCAAGTCCGGATCGATGTCGATGGCCAGTTGGCTCCTCCCACCTGCACTTGCAAAGGCTCTTCTGGCCCGGTCCAGTAGCACCTCTGGTTCTGCCGGTTCGGGACTGACCGCCAGCGTGCCCGTTTCGATCCGGGCCACGTCCAACAGATCGGAAACCAGGTCGTGCATGTAGTCGACCTGTTCATCGATGATGCGGAAGACCCGGCGGATAACCGCTGGATCAAGTTCTACAGCCGAATAGGCAATGGGCTACCATACAGTATCTATCCCATAAGGGCTTTGAGCAGGGAGCCGTGACCCTCGGAACTCAGGACACCTTATCGACTGGTTCTGACGGGTTTTGGGTCTAGTCCAACTGGCCCGGCGAAGGCGGCCACCATTCCTGAGAGTCCTTCGCTCTACATTGAGGGGAGACCGGTGCCATACAGTTTTGAACCAGGCCAGATGTACAGGATGCCGACCCACTTCGGCCCGAGCTTGGGTCCCCGACAGGGGGTAGATGGAAGCCGATACGCGAACACAGACGGTCCCAAGAAAACGATGTATTCGGTCAGGTTTCGTACTACGGCTGAAGCGTTGGACAAGTTACTTCCGCCCAGATTCGAACTCGCCGGTGAGCCTATCGTCACTGTAACGGCGAGCTACATCACCAACATCGAGTGGCT
>JAAXHN010000134.1:0-702 GCA_012270885.1 Acidimicrobiia bacterium
CTGCGCTGAACCGGCACACAACAACCTGACACGGCGGCGTCCGCGGAGGCGCAATCGTGAAGGCGAAGGACCGAAAGCACGAGGGCAGAAGGCGATGAAAACCATAACCCATTGGATCAACGGCAAGTCCTGGGAGAGTGAACCGGCGCGGACCGGGCCGGTGTTCAATCCGGCCACCGGGCACCAGACCGCCGAGGTGGCGTTCGCCGCCGGCGACGAGGTGGACCAGGCCGTGGCCGCCGCCCGCAAGGCCTTCGAGGACTGGCGATCTGTACCGCTCACCCGCCGCCAGAACATCATGTTCAGCTACCGGGAATTGATCACCCGGCACCGCCTTGACCTGGCCCGGGTTCTCACCGCCGAGCACGGCAAGACCCTCGACGACTCCCTCGGGGAGGTCCAGCGGGGCCTCGAGGTGGTGGAGTTCGCCTGCAACATAGCCCACCTACTCAAAGGAGAGTTCTCCGAGCAGGTCAGCAGCTCCGTCGATACCTATACCGTGCGCCAACCGCTGGGCGTGGCGGCCGGGATCACCCCGTTCAACTTCCCCGCCATGGTTCCCATGTGGATGTTCCCGATCGCCATCGCCTGCGGTAACACCTTCGTGTTGAAGCCATCGGAGAAGGACCCGTCCCCGTCCCTGCTCAATGCCGAGCTCCTGGCGGAGGCGGGCCTACCCGACGGGGTCTTCAACGTGATCCA
>JAAXHN010000134.1:781-4033 GCA_012270885.1 Acidimicrobiia bacterium
ACCCCGATCGCCCGTTACATCTACGAGCAGGGAACCCGCAACGGCAAGCGGGTCCAGGCGTTGGGGGGCGCCAAGAACCACATGATCGTGCTGCCCGACGCCGACATGGACCTGGCCGCCGACGCGGCCGTATCGGCCGGGTACGGATCGGCGGGCGAGCGGTGCATGGCCATCTCGGTGGTGGTCACGGTGGGCGACGCCGCCGACCGGCTGCTGCCCAAGGTGAGGGAACGGATAGCCGACCTGGTGGTGGGACCCGGGGACTTCGAGGGGGCCCAGATGGGCCCGCTCGTGACAGCCCAGCATCGCTACCGCGTGGCCGGCTACGTCGACGCCGGCGAGTCCGAGGGAGCGCTTCTCCTCGAAGACGGTAGGGGCTTCACCAGTGAAGGGCATGAGGATGGGTTCTTCTTCGGACCCACGCTGTTCGACGAGGTGACACCGGACATGTCGATCTACCGGGACGAGATATTCGGACCGGTCCTCTCGGTGGTGCGCACCGGCTCGTACCAGGAGGCCATCGACCTGATCAACGTGAACCCTTACGGCAACGGGACCGCGGTCTTCACCAATGATGGCGGCGCGGCGCGCAAGTTCCAGTCGGAGATCGAGGTGGGCATGGTGGGCATCAACGTGCCCATACCGGTGCCGCTCTCCTTCTACTCGTTCGGGGGATGGAAGGACTCCATCTTCGGGGATCATGCCATCTACGGTCCCGAAGGAGTACATTTCTACACCCGGCCCAAGGTGGTGATCACCAGATGGCCGGACCCCATCCATCGCGGGGTGGATCTCGGATTTCCCCAGCACGGGTAGGGACTTACAAACCGTCGGATATGGGATAGGCAGCATGGACTTCGGCGTTGTAATGCAAACCGATCCGCCGGCCTCACGGGTGGTGGAACTCACCCGCTTGGCGGAGGCCAACGGATTCACCCATGCCTGGACCTTCGATTCCCACCTGCTATGGCAGGAACCATTCGTCATCTACTCCCGGATGCTGGCCGAGACCGAGCGCATGGTGGTGGGTCCGATGGTCACCAACCCCGGCACCAGGGACTGGACCGTGCTGGCCTCGCTGTTCGCCACCCTCAACGACATGTACGGGGGCCGGACCATCTGCGGGATGGGACGAGGCGACTCGGCTCTCCGCTGTATCGGCCGCAAACCGCGCACCCTGGCCAAAATGGTCGAGTCGATGAAAGTCATCAAAGGCTTGGTGGCGGGGGAGGAAGTGGACTACGACGGGACCGCCATTCGCATACCGTGGATCGCGGAGGGCTGGGACCTTCCGATGTGGGCGGCAGGCTACGGCCCGAAGGCCCTGGCCACGATCGGCCGCCATGCCGACGGGTTCATCCTGCAGCTGGCCGACCCCCAGATCCTGGAATGGACGGTGGCGGCGGTGCGGGCTGCGGCGATGGGCGCGGGCCGCGATCCCGACGAGATAGCGGTATGCGTGGTTGCTCCCGCCTACGTGGGAGACAACATCGAACACCAGCGGGAGCAACTCCGGTGGTTCGGCGGCATGGTGGGCAACCACGTGCACGACCTGGTGAAGCGCTACGGCTCGGACAACCCCGAGATGGTCCCCGAGGCACTGGCCGACTACATCGCCGCCCGGGAAGGCTACGACTATTCACACCACGGACGGGCGGGCAATCCCTCCACCGACTTCGTACCGGACGCCATAGTCGATCGCTTCTGCGTGCTCGGGACCGCGGAAGATCACATCGCCAAGATGCGGTTGTTACAGGATTTGGGCATGGACCACTTCGGGATCTACCTGATGCACGATGACCAGGAGGCAACTCTCCACGCCTACGGAGAACAGGTGATCCCCGCCGTCGACACCTGAGAGCCTGCCTGCTGTGACATGGGGCCCGAGCCACCCCACCAGGTGACGAGAATCGCGCCGGGTGGGGCCTTCGGATCTGGGTCCACACCAGCACCGCCTGTCCACTGATCTGCACCTTCGGGGCGTTACGTGAGGACTTCAATCTTGGGCGGCGAGTCCGCTGGTATGAGCTTTGGCGTATACCTCATAGATGACGTGGTTGACGCTAGCCTCGAAGGCCCGAGAGACGGTATGGAGGTCGTCGAGGGCGGCGAGTCGTTCGAACCCGGTGTTGGGGGCGGGGATCCGTAGCCCGGCCAGTACTTCGTTGACTTTCTGGACAATTCCGGCGACCTCTCTTGGAGGTCCTTCTGCGAGTGTTCGTATCGGTTTGGGGACCGGATGGTTGTCTACTTGCTCTTGGACGTCGCTGGCCCTTTCGGCTATCTCGACCAGAGCGTCTTCGGTAGCGGAGTATGTGACACCTGTCTCAGCGCGGTTGTCCCACGCTTCGTTCACGGCGCTAATCTCGGCAATGATCTCGGCCAGCGACTCTTTGAAGCCGGTGAGTCCTTCCACGTAGGCGACCGCTTCATCTACCAGTTCGACCGTCGGCAGGGCTCTTGTGGTGGTTGTTTGCCCGCTGACGGTGAGGAGCCCGTCCGGTTTGGTGCTCTCGTCCACATATCTGAGGACGCGGTTAATACTGGTCTTGAAGTCGTCGGCGACCTCGTTGAAAGCTTCGAGAGCAGCCCGCCGCCCGGACCCATCGTTGGGGGCCGGAACCTGAAGACCTGCTAGGACTCGGTCCGCCATGTCGGCGAGTTCGGCGGCTAAGCGGATAGGGCCTCCTGGTTCTCCATGCATTCCCCTGAGGACCGGGGGCACACGCTGGTGTCTGACTCTGTCAGCAAGGTCCCGCGTTTGTTCCGCTATGGCAACAAGAGCCGCTTCGGTTTCCGAGTAGATACCGCTGCTCTCCTCTCGGGTGTCCCATATCCGGTTCACGATATTGATCTCTCGAACGAGGGTGTCCACCGTTTCTGTGAATCCGCTCAAGGCTTCCACATAGGCCCCTACTAAGGGGATAAGCACCACGGGCTGTTCCTCCAGGATGGTTGTAGAAACAGGCTGTGTGATCGTCGTCCCAATGTCGATAGCCGTTTCCGAGACGGTCGTAACCGTCGTCGTGTTGGTTGGAGCCAGGGTGGTAGTTGACCGAGCAGCCGGTGTACTAGTCATCGGAACCTCCCGCTCGGTCCTGTTACTAAATCCTCGGCTCATCGTCCCGATGAGGGCCGCAAGCAGAAACACAGCTAGCACAGTGAACAAGCACCCTTTACCGACCCGAGCACACCCACCACCCCGGTTGCTGCGCCCAGTAACCGGCCGCTGTGGTCCTTTCGACCGATGAA
>JAAXHN010000135.1:0-3864 GCA_012270885.1 Acidimicrobiia bacterium
CCTCCACGATCTGGGGGGAAGCCCAGGTCCTCTCAGCAGGCAGGGTCACAGCTTGAGCGTCCAGGGCGGCGAGGATGTGGGTGGTGAGGGTGGTGGCCAGTCGCGGGGATCGTTTCCCGATGGCGTTCCGGATCTTGGTTCGTCCGGCGGTGGCCAATGCGGTGGGTGTGGGCCATTTGGCTAGGAGGTCCCGGACTCCTGGTTGGGTTAGGCGTTGCCCGAGGACTCGTTCCAGTGCAGGTGAGAGGGCTAATAGGGCGTCTCGGCAGCGGTTGATGGTCCGGTTGGCGTCTCCTGCCAGGTCGGTGTCGTGGCCGTTCAATACTCGGAGACGGATCAGCAGTTCGTCGCTGATTTCTGTCCATTGGAGACGGTCTGGGTTACGGCGGGCATAATCGGCCAACACCCATGCGTCTCTGGGGTCGGTCTTGGCGGCGCCGGCGTACAGGTCGGCGGCGCGGCGCATTACCATCCACTTACATACGCCACCGGTACCTGGTGTTTGGCCATGACGCCCAGCAGCAGTTGGGCACCCGCAGATGTCATGTCGACCACGACCGCTACCGGACCATGAGCAGCAGCGTCGGCGAGCATCTTCTCCAAAGCGGCCTGGTCGTTTCTGACTGCCTGGTTGAACAGTTCCTTGCCTTCGGTGGTGACCGCCTGGGCGTAATGCTCGCCCTTGGCCATATCCACCCCCAAGAACACCTTGATCTCTGACCTGCCCATCACGGGGACCCTTCCTTTCGGTAGACTGACATGTCGATCGCCCCCCGGTGGGCGCGGTTGCCGTCAACCACCTTACGAAGCAGCCCTTCAACCGTGTGCGTGTTTCTATTAGAGGACAACAGCGCCCTGACACGGCGGGTGGCAACACCCCCCAGGCCATCTAGGTAACAGGGGCAAAGAGCCCTACCCGCCGTGGCGGGCGATCAGCCCCAAGCATCACACGAAGGGCCTACCAAACAAGGTAAGGGGTTTTCCCTCGTTGCCCTCCCGGGAGGGTCGGATGCGGCGTCCTGCACCCGTTTGCGACGGACACAGAAAGACCGGGGCGTCCCCAGGGACGCCCCGGTCTTGTCTGGTTGAGGGAGTCTCTCTCTACGGTGCTTGGGGAACGGTGATGGCGCCTGAGATGATCTGGGCCTTCAGGTCCTCGAGTTGATCGGCTATGTCAGCCACATGTCCTCCGCTGGTGGCGTATCCGACCCCGTCGATGGACAGGTCGAATGTGCGATAACCGCCCTCGAAGCTGTCATCGACCAGAGTGGAGATGGTCTCAAACACTGCAACATCCACTCTCTTCAACATTGAGGTGAGGATGTAGGGCTGGAATTCGGCACCGGCGGTCAGGTACTGGTCGGAGTCCACTCCGATCGCCCACACATGGCTGCCGGTGCTCTCGCTCTGCTCCTTGGCAGCCTGGAAGAGTCCGCCTCCCGAGCTTCCCGCCGCGTGGTACACGACGTCAGCGCCCGCTTGATACATAGCGGCGCCGATCTCCTTGCCCTTGGCCGGGTCCGTGAACCCTGCGAAGTCAGGGGGCTGGGTGATGTACTTGATGTCAATCTCGATGCCGGGATCAATGTGCCTCGCGCCGGCTGCGAACCCCGCCTCGAACCTCTTGATGAGGTCGATCTCCACGCCACCGATGAAGCCCACCTGGCCGGTCCGGGTCTTCAGAGCGGCGGCCGCTCCCACCAGGAAGGAGCCTTCGTGCTCGGAAAAGCCCAGTGACACCAGGTTGCTGTCGGCGGTCAGGTCGGGGACGAAACCGTCGATCAGGCCGAAGTTGGTCTCGGAGTGTGTCTCGGCCGCGGCTGCGATGGCGTCGGCGAACAGAAAGCCCACGCCGAAGACCAGTTGGGCGCCGTCCTCAGCTGCCAGGTTCAGCAGTTCATCCCGATTCTCTCCGCCTGCAGTGGGTTCGAGTTCGCTGGCGGCGATCCCCAACTCCTCGGTGGCCCGATCCAAACCGGCCGCGGCGGAGTCGTTGAACGACTGGTCGCCTCGTCCTCCGATGTCAAAGACTAGGTAAACAGAGGTGTCCTCTCCGCCTCCGCAACCGGCCACCAGAAGTGACAGCGTCGCAAGGAGGGAAAGACCGAGTATTCTCTTTCTCATATAAGGCTCCTTAGATTGTTGTCTCGCTGCTCAAAGCATGCCTCACCTTCCCCTTGAGAATACCGGCCCGAGAGGTGCCCTTAACCCGGATGCATCGGTTCCGGCATTGACCAACCCTCGTTTCCTACCTCCCCCGCCCGAGTGGGGCGTGGAGGTGGCAAAGGACGCCGTGGCCGCCACGATCCGACGATGGCGGGACCGTTCCTTCCCCGCGCCCCGCTTCCACTATCGGGGGCCGCCGGCCGGCCTTCGTGACGGATCCTGGTTCGACTACTCGATTCTGGCTGTCTCGGTGTTGGCCTGTCTGTGGCCGCCCCCTGACCAGGAGATGTGGTCTATCGATTATCAGGGTGAACGGCTGACCGATGCCCCGGCGCTGTTAGGAGCGATTACCAAATGGATGGGGCCCGCTGCTCGACCGGATCTCCGGTCGTTCTCGGCGTTGGATGACGCCCAAGCCTCCCGTCTCTTCTCGGGAGGGGGTGTCCTGCAAATGGTTCCCGAGCGAGGCCGCCGGCTCTCCCGGGTGGCCGCAGCGCTCACAGAACGCTGGGAAGGCTCAGCTCTGTCCCTGGTGGAAGAGGCCGGATGGGACGGGCCAGGAGTGGTGGAACTATTGGCGGCAACCATCCCCGGTTACGAGGATCAAGCCAGGGTGGGGGGCCACAGCCTCCGTTTCAGGAAACTGGCCCACCTGGCTGCGGCAATAATGGCTTCCCGGTCCTCCCGGCCCTGGTCGGGCTTGGATTCCTTTCCGGTCTACCCCGACTACATGCTTCCCCTTTACCTTCGCCACCTTGGAATTCTTCGTTACTCGCCCCAGGTGTCCCGGCCGGTCGACTTCCGCATCGAGATTCCCCGCCACTCGAGAGAAGAGGTAGCGATTCGCTGGGCAACGGTTCATGCCGGCCACCTGCTGGTGGAAGGCCTCAGAGAGACAGGCGTCCCGGTGACAGGGCCTCGGCTCGACTACTACCTCTGGTCAGAGGCGGTCCTGGGTCCGGATGCCAACCGTATGGGCGAGCATCACCGAACCGTCACCCTGGATTACTAGCCGCTAAGGCGGGCTCAGCCCGAGGAAGCCGCCTCCACCTCCGAACGGTCGTCAGAGACGTCGAAGCCCTCGAGCACCAACCCCTCGTTCTCCTCGTCCAGGCTGACCAGGACGGTGGTTCCGGCCGAGAATTCACCCATCAGCACCTTCTCGGAGAGAGGGTCTTCGACATGGCGCTGGATCGCCCTCCGCAGCGGTCGGGCGCCCAGTTCGGGATCGTATCCCACCTTGGCCAGATAGCCCTTGGCGGAGTCGGCAACCACCAGTTCCAAACGCTGGGCCCGAAGCTGTTCCTTGACTCTCTCCAGCAACAGGTCGATGATCTGTTTGATCTCCTCGGACGTGAGTTCCCTGAAGACGATGATCTCATCGATACGGTTCAGGAACTCGGGCCGGAAGTGGCGCTTCATCTCGTCGAACAGCCTGCTGCGCATGTGCTCGTAGCTGACCTCCCTTGACTCGCTGTGGAACCCCACCGACTTCTTCCGGAGTTCCTTGGTGCCGAGGTTGGAGGTCATGATGATGACCACGTTTTTGAAGTCCACCGACTTTCCATGAGAGTCGGTGAGCCTCCCGTCCTCCAGTATCTGCAGGAGGATGTTGAACACATCGGGGTGAGCTTTCTCGATCTCGTCGAAGAGCACCACCGAGAACGGGCGCCGCCGGACCGCCTCGGTCAACTGGCC
>JAAXHN010000135.1:3931-4548 GCA_012270885.1 Acidimicrobiia bacterium
CCCGCCCGGGTGCGCCGGATCGCCCGGCTCACTGCCGCAATGGCGTCATTCTGGGCGACTATCCGCCGGTGGAGTTCCTCCTCCATGTTCACCAGCCGGGCAGTCTCCTCCTCGGTGAGCCGATGAACCGGGATTCCCGTCCACTGGGCCAGCACCTCGGCGATCTCCTCCTCGTCGATCACCGACGTGGCGGAGACCGCACCAGCCTTGCCGATCGCCTTGTCCATCTCTTTGCGTATGGCTCTCTCCTGGTCACGCAACTCGGCGGCCGCCTCGAAGTCGTCGGCTTCGATGGCGTCCTTCTTCTTCAGCCGGATGTCGGAGAGCTTTATGTTCAACTCCTCGACCTCGGGAAGCGGGGACATGCTGTACAGCTTCTTCCGGCTCCCGGCCTCGTCCATCAGGTCGATCGCCTTGTCTGGCAGGAAGCGATCGGACACGTACCGGTCGGCAAGGTGGACCGCGGTAACGATCGCCTCGTCGGTGAAGACCACCTGATGGAAGTTCTCGTACCGGTCCTTCAGTCCCATGAGGATCTCGACCGCATCGGCGACACTCGGCTCGTCCACCTGGACCGGCTGGAAGCGGCGGGCCAGCGCTGAGTCGCGTTCAAAGTG
>JAAXHN010000136.1:0-2870 GCA_012270885.1 Acidimicrobiia bacterium
CCCTCCGGTCAGGCATCCGCCGGTGACGAAGACCGTGGCGGTGCCGGGCATGAAGATCTCGCCCGATCCGACGTCGCAGATGGCCTTGCACCGGACTGCCCGGATGGTCCCGTCATCGTCGTAGGCGACGTCTACCTCGTGACGCTGGTCCCGGGCATGCACCCCGGTGACCAGGTTCTCGAAACGGTCCTCGAGCCAGCGGACCGGGCGTCCCAGCTTGCCGGCTATCCATGTCACGACCACATCCTCGGGATATATGTGGGTCTTCGTTCCGAACCCGCCTCCCATGGCCGGGGCGATCACCCTGATCCGCGGCTCGGGAACACCGGTCATCTCTGCGATGGTGGTGCGGACGATGTGGGGGCTCTGGGTCGAAGACCATACGGTGAAGTAGCCGTCGTGCACATCGGCGAGGACACCCCGGCACTCCAGGGGAAGTCCGGTCTGGCGCTGGCTCACGTAGGTGTCGCTGAACGTGTGGTCGGCTTCTTCGAAGGCCTGCGTCACCTCGGGCTTCTCAGCCGGGAAGTTGACCAGGTAGTTGTCGGGCCAGTCGTCGTACAACCTGGGCGCATCATCGGCCAGGGCCTGGTCCAGGTCGGCCACGGTAGGGAGCGGCTCGAACTCGGTGTGGGCGGCTACCAGCGTGGCGGCGTCCTCCGCCACGTACCGGTCGGTGGCGACCACGGCCGCGTAGGCCGACCCCACGTAGCGCACCCGGTCCACGGCGAGGGCGGGCTGGCTCACCGGCAGGATATAGAGAATCTTGTGCGGGAACAGGCCCACATCCGCCAGGTCAGCCCCGGTGAACACCTCGTGCACACCCGGGAGGGCGAGGGCGGGAGCGGTGTCGATGCTCACTATCCGGGCGTGGGCCTCGGGACTGCGCACGAAGGCGACCTCGAGCATTCCGGGTAGCTTCAGGTCAGCGACGTAGCGCTGGCGGCCCAGCAACGAGGACCGATCCTCCCGGCGGGGCACCGCCCTGCCGATGTGTCCGGCCCGATGGCGGATCATCGGGTTGATGCGGGTGGGGCTGTCTACGGTCATGTGTCCTTCCCGACCTCATGGGCGCCACCTAGCAGCGGTCGGACCGCTGCATCAAACAGGTTTATTGATGGGATCTATCCTAGCTACCTACCGGCCGGGTGGGTTGGTTCTAGGGGCGTCGGCTTGCGGCCTGGAGCAGTACCCTTGCTTCGATGAACACTGCCACCGTCAAGTTGCATCCCGAGCTTCAGGCTGGCGTACACGCGGCCGGATGGTGACGTGTTCGTGCCTGTGCTTAAGGCCGCAAACCTCTCTTAGCCGCGTAGAGCCGGTAAACCCGGGGTGCCTCTCTCACATTCAAGTGGGCGGTTTCGGTGGGTGGGGGGGAGTTTGTGGATGTTGATGAGAGAGGGAGATTCAGTGATGGTGTGGTGGTGGAACCGATTTGGGAATGCGGATGGGGTCGCAATTCGCCGACGGGGGGGGGCAGGTAGCATCTTTGGTTGTTGTCTAGGTTTGCGGGGTGGTTGTGGTGTCGGGTAGTGGGGCAGAGCAGTTCGGTTGGGGCTGGATTTGGTTGTTGGTAGTTTTTGGAGTTGTGTTAGGCTGGTTGGCAGTGCCTACGGCGGCTGAGGGGACTTCGGGGTTTGATGATGTGACCGACTCGAGTGTGCACGCTGCGGGCATTGCGGCTTTGGAGTCTGAGGGTTTGTTGGAGGGTACGGAGTGTGTGTTTGAGGGTTCGGCGGTGGGGTTCTGCCCGGACGACCCTTTGTTGCGTTCGACAATGGCGGTGTGGATCGTGCGCGCTGTCGACGGTGGGGACCCGCTACCGGCTGGGGAGTCGCGGTTTGCTGATATTGATCCTGGTATGTGGTGGGTTGATCATGTTGAGAAGCTTGCTGATCTAGGTATCACAGCAGGGTGTTCGACGACCCCGGCCCGTTACTGTCCTGGTGATTCTGTTAGTCGGGCTCAGATGGCTTCGTTCTTGGTTCGGGCTTTCGGTTTGGAGGCAGCGCCGTCCGCTGGGTTCACCGACACGGTAGGGAATGTGCACGCGGCCAATGTTGATGCTTTGGCCGCGGCTGGGATTACCGCAGGATGTTCAACTACACCTCCGCGGTTCTGCCCTGACAGCTCGGTCAATCGCGGCCAGATGGCTACTCTTCTAGCTCGTGCTGTCGAGCTGATACCGCTGCCCGACACGCCTGAGCAGGTCCCTCCGACCGAGACCGAGATCGTCGCCGCCGAGGCCGAAATGGCGGCATTGGTGAACGAACTCCGCCGAAGCGTGGGACAGGCCCCCCTTTCGTACAGTACTGGCTTAGCGGAAGTGGCCCGCCGCTGGTCACAGACCATGTACCGCCAACGAATCTTCTACCACAACCCGGACTACTCCCGGCAATACCCACCCGGATGGCTAGCAGCCGGCGAGAACATCGCCAGGGCGGAGGTTCACTACTGGTCGCTTCTTGACCATGTGCAAAAGGCCTTCGAAAACCTGGTCGCCAGCCCGGGCCACTACGCCAACATGGTCCGTCCCGAGTTCAACTCTCTGGGAGTCGGCATTGTATTCCAAGAGGGTTCCTTTTGGGTCACCCAGAACTTTGCCCAATACCCGTCCGGGGTTACCACTACGGTCGCTTCGGACAGGCCAGTGATCACTTACATTGCCTGGAGTGATACCGGACAACGGGAGGTGTGGGCAGCCAACGCTGATGGCACGGGGCGGGTCAATCTGGTCGAAAGCGGCCAGAAATTCGAGTGGTCACCGAACTACCGGCACATCGCCTACAGGACCTCCTTACCGAATAACGAGTTGTGGGTGGTTGCTGCCGATGGTTCGTCGAACCCGATCAAGCTGACCGACGCTGCTT
>JAAXHN010000136.1:2957-3162 GCA_012270885.1 Acidimicrobiia bacterium
GTTGCTGCCGATGGTTCGTCGAACCCGATCAAGCTGACCGACCATGCTCATACTCAATTCAGGTGGTCACCGAACAGCCGGCACATCGCCTACAAGACCCCCTTACTGAAGGGCGAGTTGTGGGTGGTTGCTGCCGATGGTTCGTCGAACCCGATCAAGCTGACCGACGATTCTCATACTCAATTCAGGTGGTCACCGAACAGCC